>NZ_JAZFXT010000023.1:0-272068 GCF_036448855.1 Methylobacterium ajmalii | reverse complement strand
CCCCCTGCTCAGCCCGGCTGCGCCACCCCGACCCGCTTCGCCGGGCTGAGCAGGGGCGTCGCGCATGCTCAACAAGGGGGCCCGATTGGACGCCGATCAGGGGTCCCGTTCCGATGCCGTTTGACAGACGATCTCGGACGAGCTCGGCGCCGTCTGGGTAGCCGCCCGATACGACGGCGGCGCCATGCCCGAGGTCGCCTTCCGCGTCATCGACGCGACCCGGCCGGCAAAACGGCGCGCCCCGCCCCGGACGCCGACCGCTTTCGAGGCCGCATTCTCCCGGGCTCGATCCCGGGGAACTCACCGCTGATAATCCGTTACATAGTATTGATCTCGCGTTACACTCGACGAATGCGAGATTTATGCTGAAGAATGCTTGACGCCGCCCATGGCCGCGCGTATATGTCGGTCATGGGCAGGCAAAGCCGCCCTACTGCAAGGAACATCCGCGATGACCGCCTACACCCAGATCAGCCCCGCCGCCCGCAACGCCGCCCTGGAGTGCGCCCGCGGCTCGTATCAGCGCGACCTCCTCGTCGGGGGCCATAGCTGGTCCGGCTCGACGCTCACCGGTCGCGCCGCCCGCTACGGCAGCAAGTACCGGACGAGCCGCGAGGAGCTCCTCGCCCGCCTCGAAGCCCATCCCGAGCTCGCCGTCGAGGAGCGTCTCGCCCGCCGCCGGACCGTCGCCATCGTGACCCGCGAGGAGGCCGCGGCCGCCGGCGGCGCCTACGCCCACATCGAGGCCGAGGCGGAGCGCCAGCGCGTCGAGCAGGAGCGCATCCAGGACGAGGCCCAGCGGATCGCCTTCCTGCAGCGCGTCGAGGAGTACCGCCTCGACATGGCCGCGCTGGCCGACATCTGACGCAACCGCCGGGGCGCGAGCCCCGGCCTCCCGCAGGTCTCCTCGCGAGGGGACCCGCCGGGGGCCGGATCGTCCATCCCCCATCGGGCAGGCGCCGCCGCCCGCAACCGCAGGAACTCCGCGATGACCACCAAGATCCACGTCCTGAAGCGGGCCCTGGCCCGCCGCGAGCGCGAGGAGGTCTACGCCGCCTTCGCGCTCTCCCTCGCCGGCGGCAAGGCCATCCTGTTCCATGCCGAGCCCATCGAGGTCGTCGGCGGCGAATGGAAGCCGATCCCGGGAACCGGCCTCGAACTCGTCATCCGCGCCGCGACGTCGGACGACGCTTACGACGCCTGGACGCGCCACGCCGAGGACGTCGGCGCCGGCGGCAAGTTCAGCGTGATGCTCACCTACATGCAGCCCGCCACGGAGGAGCGGCCCGCGGTCGAGATGCAGTCCCTCAAGGACATCGACCTCGACATGCTCGCGCTGCTCGACGAGCTCGGCGACATGTACGACGAGGACGTCGCCCTCGGCACTGCCATCCCCGGCGCTTTCTGAGGAGCCGCACCCATGATCGTCCGCGAGATCCCCGCCCGCTACCGCATCCCCGCCGTCGAGGCGGTCCAGCACGCCCTTCGCGACGCCGTCACCGTCGAGGACGCCCGCGCCCGCGTCGCGTTTTTCGACCTCTCCACGGGCCGCCGCCGGCCCGCGTGGTACCGCGAGGAGCGCCCCGACGACGCCCACGGCGCCACGCTCGTCTCGGGCGCCGTCCTGGCCTGGGGCCGGGTTTTCCCAGGCGAGCCGTGGGAGCTTTTTTACTGGGTCGACGCCGAGCGCGGCACCGTCGTCTGGAGGGAACGGAAGTGACGATGACGCCCGAACTGCTCGCCAAGGCCGGCGAGGCCCTGACGGGCGACACGGAGGAGTGGTCCCGGGCGCTGGCCCGGGCCCTCGGGGCCTACCACCCCGACGGCGCGAGGGAGACGATAGACCCGCGCTCGGTCTCCCGGTGGCGGAACGGCTCCCTCGAAATCCTCCCCTGGGTCGAGGAGGCGCTGCCGCAGCTTCTCCGGGACCACGCCGCCGAACTGGAGGCCCACGCCGAGAGGATGCGGGAGGCGGCGGACGACATCGAGGACGAGCTCCGGCCACGAGGGCCACGCGAGATATAGCCTGAAACGCCGAAGGGCCCCCGGTTCGCCGCCGGGGGCCCTTCTCGTTTCAGGCGGGCTGCTGGCCCTTCCGCTTCTCGGCCCGGGCCCGCTCCTCTGGTTCCTCGGGCGTCGCCTCCATCCGGCCGATGACGTCCTCCAGGCGGGCCGGCGCGTAGCCCCAGACGTCGACGCCGACGTCACAGGACTGGCTCGTCCCGGGGAGCGTCCCGTGCGTGTGGCCGTGGACGTGCAGGGCGCCGTGGAACGATCCCGGCCAGGCTCTCAGCGGGTAATGATCGGCCACGACCTTCCGGCCCGCGGCGTGAATGGTGAGGCGTTCCTGAACGCTCTCCCAGGGGAGCGACGTCACCCTGGGGCGGTCGTGGTTTCCGACGACCAAGTGCTTCTTCCCGGGGAGCGCCGCGAAGATCTGCGCCGTCCGCTCCGGGGTGTGGCCCCACTCGAAGTCGCCCAGATGGACGACGGTGTCGGCAGGGCGGACGACGGCGTTCCAGGCCTCGATCAGGAGGCGGTCCATCTCGGCGACGTCGCGGAAGGGGCGGCCCGAATGGCCGATGCTTCCGGCGTGGCCGAAGTGGGTATCGCCCACGAGCCAGAGGGTGCCCTTCGAGGGCGTGAGATTGCGGTGGTGCGTGAGGGGAGAAGTCTTCATCAGGGCAGCCTCCTGTCGGAAGGGGGCTGCGCGCGCGGCGTCACGCCCCCGGGGGATGGGTCTCGGTCGGTTTGGGGCGGCGTATGCGTTTCACGGCGGGCCTCGTTGCGGTTCGTGGGACCAGGGATCGCAGCTCCGGATTCCTCCGGTCAAGCGGGGTCGTCGGGCACGGTTAAGGAAACCCTGGGCGGGGGTTTTGTCCGAAACCTCTCCGCCTCAGCTTTCGGAGAGGTTTCGGACAATTCAGGGCCCGGGCACGTCGCGGTCCGGAGGCCGTCGCCCGCCGAGATCCGCGAACCGCGCCCGGCACCAGGGCGTGTACTGGTTCGGTCCCCGGCGGCCCCAGGCCTTGGGCCACCGGCAGTTCGTCACCAGCGCCAGCAGGACGTCCTCAAGCGTCGCCCCGCGCCCGAGGCGCGCGATCAGCCGCTCGGTGTCGTAGGAGCCCCGCCGCTCGCGGCACTAGGGGCAGACGATGACGACCCGCCGGTACGGGAACGCCCCCAGGGTCCGCGGCGCCTCCATCCGTCCCTCCCCTTCCGCACCGCCGACCCCATCCGTTGACCGGGTCGATACGTTCCCTATTTGTTCTCAAGAGGGAGAGGGTCAATGCTCGGGTACGACGACATCGCGGCCGCGGCCGCCGGCGAGGAGAGGGACGCCCTGTGGCGGTCCCTGGCGGAGGAGATGGAGGCGGCCGCCGCGGCGCGCCGGGACGGGCCCGGTTTCGTCAGGGCCTCGACGCCGGCCGACCTGGCGCGGGCGTTGGGTCGGGAACGGCGGGCCAGGTTATCCACAGGAACCCCGCGGCGGGGCGACCTGGGTCGCCGGCAAGCCTAGCGGGAGGGGGGTGGCGACCCAGAACCGACCCAGTGGGTCGGGGCCCAAATGAAAGAGCCCCGGCGTCCTTGCTCGGGGCTTCGGCCTAAATCGCTGATTGTATTGGGCCGAACCCTGGTCTGGTTCGGTGTTGAATGGTAGCGGAGGAGGGATTTGAACCCCCGACACAAGGATTATGATTCCTCTGCTCTGACCAACTGAGCTACTCCGCCCCGCTGCGGCCGGTCCGTGTGCGCCGCTGCGATGGCGGCGGTATAGGGGGAGGCCGACGGGGCTGTCAAGGAACCGTCGCAGGCCTTTTTGCGCCGCGCCATCCAGGGCGCGGCGCGGGCGGATCAGAGGGCGTCGCCGAGGATCTCGGCGACCTGGGGGATGTCCTTGTCGCCGCGGCCCGAGAGGTTGACGACCATCAGGTGGTCGCGCGGCAGGCTCGGGGCGAGCTCGGCGACCTTGGCGAGGGCGTGGGCGGGCTCGAGGGCCGGGATGATGCCTTCCATCAGCGAGCAGAGCCGGAAGGCCTCCAGGGTCTCCGTATCGGTCGCCGACAGGTAGGTGACGCGGCCCATCTCGTGCAGCCAGGCGTGCTCGGGGCCGATGCCCGGGTAGTCGAGGCCGGCGGAGATCGAGTGCGCGTCGGCGATCTGGCCGTCGCCGTCCATCAGGAGGTAGGTGCGGTTGCCGTGCAGCACGCCCGGCTTGCCGCCGGTGAGCGAGGCCGCGTGCAGGCCGCTCGACACGCCGTGGCCGGCCGCCTCGACGCCGTAGATCGCGACCTCGCGATCGTCGAGGAAGGGGTGGAACAGCCCCATGGCGTTCGAGCCGCCGCCGATGCAGGCGACGAGCGAGTCCGGCAGGCGGCCCTCCATCTCCAGCATCTGCGCCTTGGTCTCGACGCCGATGATTGACTGGAAGTCGCGCACCATCGCCGGATAGGGATGCGGGCCCGCCACCGTGCCGATGCAGTAGAAGGTGTCGGCGACGTTGGTGACCCAGTCGCGCAGGGCCTCGTTCATCGCGTCCTTGAGGGTGCGGGTGCCGGACTCGACCGGGATGACCTCGGCGCCCAGCATCTTCATCCGGAAGACGTTCGGCTTCTGCCGCTCGACGTCGACCGCGCCCATGTAGACGACGCATTTGAGGCCGAAGCGGGCGCACAGGGTCGCGGTGGCGACGCCGTGCTGGCCGGCGCCGGTCTCGGCGATGATCCGCGGCTTGCCCATGCGCCGGGCGAGCATGATCTGGCCCAGCACGTTGTTCACCTTGTGCGAGCCGGTGTGGTTCAGTTCCTCGCGCTTGAAGAAGATCTTCGCGCCGCCGAGGTGCTGGGACAGGCGCTCCGCGTAATAGAGCGGGCTCGGCCGGCCGACGTAATGGGTGAGGTAGCCGTTCATCTCGGCCTGGAAGGCCGGGTCGGCCTTGGCGGCGGCGTAGGCCTCCTCCAGGGCGAGGATGTTCGGCATCAGGGTCTCGGCGACGAAACGGCCGCCGAAGATGCCGAAGCGGCCGCGCTCGTCGGGGCCGGTGCGGAACGAGTTCGGATTCTGGGGAGCGGTCACGGCGGGAGCTCTGCCTCTGGAGGGATTCGCGAAAGAACTGTGTCGGCGGGGCTTACGCCCTTCGCGCCGCAGGGGCAATTTCCGGTGCGGTCGCACCCCCGGCGACCCGCGCGGCGGACCCGTTCGTGCCTGCGGCGGCTTTTGCGGCCGACACGAAGGCGGCGATGCGCTCGGGATCCTTGCGGCCGGGGCTCGACTCGACGCCCGACGACACGTCGACCGCCCGGGCGGCCGTGATCGCCACGGCGTCGGCCACCGTGTCGGGCGTCAGGCCGCCCGAGAGCATGAACGGATCGTCCCGGCCGGCACCGGCCAGCAGCGACCAGTCGAAGACGTGGCCGTTGCCCCCGGGCAGGACCGCGCCTGGCGCCGGCTTGGCGTCGAAGAGCAGCCGGTCGGCGATGCCGCGGTAGCGGGCGGCGCGGGCAAGATCGTCGGCGGTGGCGATGCCGAGCGCCTTCATCACCGGGAGCCCGGTCCGGGCGCGAAGCGCCGCCACCCGCTCGGGGCTCTCGCTGCCGTGGAGCTGGAGCCAGTCGGGACGGAGCGCCGCCATCACCGCCGCGACGAGGGCGTCGTCGGGATCGACCAGCAGCACCACCCGCTCGGTCCGGCCGAGGGCCTGTCGCGACAGGGCGGCACCGTGGTCGAGGTCGACGTGGCGCGGGCTCTTGGGAAAGTGGACGAGGCCGATCTGGTCGGCCCCTGCTGCCAGGGCGGCCTCGAGCGTCTCGGGCGTGCTGAGACCACAGATCTTGACGAGGAAGGGTGCGGGCGACATGCCCCGATTATAGGGCGTCGGGCGCCCGCCCGCACCGGTGTCGCGCGCTCACGCCGACGGCGCCGGGCTCTCCCAGACCGCGATGGCCGCGGCGAGGTCCTCGATCGCGGCGCCGACCGACTTGAACACCGTGATCTCGTCCGGTGAGGCTCGTCCGGGCGCCTCGCCCCGGCACAGGGCGGCGAGGTCGCCCGTCACCGCCTCGGGGGCGAGCGCGCCGGAGGCGATCGCCACCGCCACGTCGCCGCCCTTCTTGAGGGCGTCGGGCGTGTCGACGTAGAGCGGACCGCGCCGCAAGGCCGCGTCGTCGGCCTCGCGCATCGCCGGCGTGAAGGCGCCGACGAGGTCGAGATGGGTGCCGGGCCGCAACCACTCGCCCCGCACCAGCGGCTCGGTCGACAGGGTGGCGCAGGAGACGAGATCCGCTTGCCCCACCGCCGCCGCGAGATCGGTCACCGGCTCGGCGTCGAACCCCTCGGCGGCGAGGGTCTCGGCGAGCCGCTGCGCGCCCTCGGGCCGGCGGTTCCAGACCGCGACGCGGCGGATCGGCCGCGCGGCCGCGTGCGCCCGCACCAGATAGGGGGCGAGGGCACCCGCCCCCACCATCACCATCCGGGCGGCGTCCGGCCGGGCGAGGTGGCGGGCGGCGAGCGCCGAGGCGGCGGCGGTGCGCCACACGGTCAGGCGGGCGCCGTCGAGGAGCGCCAGCGGCCGGCCGTCGCGGCCACCGCAGAGCAGGACCCCGCCCTGAATCGTGTCGAGCCCGTTCGCCCGGTTGCCCGGAAACAGGGTCAGGATCTTGATGCCGACATAGTCGGCGGTCCAGGCCGGCATCAGCAGAAGCGAGGCCCCGTCGGGGGCGGTCTCGATCGGGTGATGGTGGCGCGTCGGTACCGTGGCGCCGGCCCGGAAGGCGGTGGCGAGCGCGTCGGCCAGGCGGGCGTGGTCGAGCGCCGCGTCGATCTCGCCCTCGCCGATCCACCGCATGGTCAGGCGCGGCCGACCGGGGCCGGCAGGGCGGTGCGGCCGATCGTGGCCGGGGCCGGGGCGGCCTGGCGCAGGCGCTCGGCCTCTTGGCGCAGGCGGGACAGCTCGCGGCCCTTGGCGCGGCGGTCGCGGCGGTTGTCGCCCTGGCCGAGCCAGGAGCCGACGCCGCCCACGACGACGCCGAGCGCCACCGCGGCGAAGATCAGCGCGTAGAGCGGCATCTGCAGGCTGAAGGCCGGCGTGCCGTTGGTGAACGGATCGAAGGAGAGCATCACCGGCTGGCGGTTGGCCACCGCCAGCAGCACGACCACGATCGCGATGGGCAGCAGGATCAGGCCCTTGAGGAAGCGGATCATCGAAAAACCCGGTCTTTCGTCGGTGATGCGGAAGGGGGCGGGACCGCCGGAGGGAGCCCCGTCGAACAAAATTGTAACGCGCGGGCGCGCCGGCGCCAGGGGGGCGCCGCGGCCCGGTCAGCCCAGGGCGGCCTCGGCCCGGCTCGGCTCGTCGGCGCCGATCCCGGCGGCGTTCAGGCGCAGCCGCATCTCCTTGCCGGTCTTGAAGACGGGAATCGCCTTCTCGGCCACCGCCACGGCGGCGCCGGTGCGCGGGTTGCGGCCCCGCCGCGCCTCCCGGCGCTTGACCGAGAACGCACCGAAGCCGCGCAGCTCGACCCGGTCGCCCCGCGCCAGGGCGTCGGCGATCGTGTCGAGGATCGCGTTGACGATGTTCTCGACGTCGCGCTGGTAGAGGTGCGGGTTCTGCTCGGCGATCTTGAGGACCAGCTCTGACTTGATCATGGAGTATCGTCTCGACTGAGGCGGGGCCGGCCGGGGAGATGCGCGGGGTCGCGTCTCGGTGAGGGTCCTTACGGGCGCCAGACCGCGAGGAGCCCGCCCTGCGACAGGGCGGCGGTCTCGGAACCGGCCTGCTGCAGCCTGGCGGCGAGTTCGTCGTAGCCCAGCAGGCCCGCGCCGGCGGCGGCGGCCGAGAACAGGCCGAAGCGGTTGTCGGAGCGCGGCTTCCAGTCCCGCACCGGCAGGTTCTTGGCCACGCCCTTCTCGCGCTCGAGCCAGGCGATGGCCTGGCGCTCGTTGCCGGTCTCGTCGATCAGGCCGAGCGGCACGCTCTGGCGGCCGCTGAACACCCGGCCGTCCGCCACCGCCTTGATCTGGTCGGGGTTCATCTTGCGGCGCTCGGCCACCAGGTCCTTGAACCAGCCGAAGGTGTCGCCGACGATCGCCTGCAGGGCCTCGCGGGCGGCGGGCGGGGTCGGGTGGAAGCCGCTCGGCTCGGCCTTGAGCGGCGAGGACTTCACCTCCTCGACCTTGACCCCGACCTTGTCGAGGAGCCCGGAAACCTCGGGGTACTGGAACAGCACGCCGATCGAGCCGACGAGGGAGGTCTCGCGGGCGACGATGTGGTCGGCGGCGATCGCCGTGATGTAGGCGCCGGATGCCGCCGTGCCGTCGACGAAGGCGACGATCGGCTTCTTCTCGGCCAGCGTGCGCAGGTTGCGGAAGAGCTCTTCCGAGCCGGTGGTGGTGCCGCCCGGCGAGTTGATCGCGACGACGACGCCCGAGACCGCGCTCGACTCGCCCACGCGCTTCATCAGCTCGCGGGTCTTCTCGCTGCCGGCGATGAAGCCGTCGATGCTGATGCGGGCGATCTGCGGGGTGACGGCGGAGAACCCCGTGCCCCCGGCCGCCCGCCAGCCGACCGCACCGGCGGCGACGATCAGCGCCCCGATCCCGACCGCGCGCCAGATCGACAGCTTCCGGCGCAAGGAACGCCGGTCGAGGAGAAGTTCAGCATCGATGGCCATGCGGCGCCCGTATCCTGGTCCGACCTCCGGGTGCGCCCGCCCGGCAGGGGTTTCCCCTGCAAGTCCTTGGCGCACCTCGCTCCCGGCGTGTTCTACCCCCGGCCGTCGCGCAGCGGCAAGAGCGGGATTGACGGCATCCCCCTCCCCGCTCGGGAGAATGCCGACATGAGGACGCCCGCGCGGAGGGCTGCTCCGCGCGGGCGTCCGAATCGTCGAGGGGTGTCCGGGCCTTCGTGGCCCGGACGGGTGCCCTACTTCTTATCGGCCTGGCGGGCCTTGAGGGCCGCGCCGAGGATGTCGCCGAGCGAGGCGCCCGAATCGGCGGAGCCGAACTGGGCGATCGCCTCCTTCTCCTCGGCCATCTCGAGGGCCTTGATGGAGAGCTGGACGCGGCGGGCCTTGCGGTCGAACTGCGTCACGCGGGCGTCGAGCTTCTCGCCGGCGGCGAAGCGCTCGGGGCGCTGGTCGTTGCGCTCGCGGGCGAGGTCGGCGCGGCGGATGAAGGCCTGGAGATCGGAATCGACGATCTTGACCTCGATGCCCGAGTCCTTGACCTCGAGCACCTCGCAGGTGACGACCTGGTTCTTGCGGATGCCGTCACCGGCATCGGCGAAGGGGTCGCCGGCGAGCTGCTTGATGCCGAGCGAGATGCGCTCCTTCTCGACGTCGACGTCGAGAACCTGGGCGCGCACCACGTCGCCCTTCTTGAACTCGTCGATGACCTGCTCGCCCGGACGGTTCCAGTCGAGGTCCGAGAGGTGGACCATGCCGTCGACGTCGCCCTCGAGGCCGATGAACAGACCGAACTCGGTCTTGTTCTTGACCTCGCCCTCGACCTCGGTGCCGGCCGGGTGCTTCTCGGAGAAGGCCTCCCACGGGTTCTGCAGGGTCTGCTTGAGACCGAGCGAGATGCGGCGCTTGACCGGATCGACTTCCAGGATCTGGACCTCGACCTCCTGGGAGGTGGAGACGATCTTGCCCGGATGGACGTTCTTCTTGGTCCAGCTCATCTCCGAGACGTGGATCAGGCCCTCGATCCCCGGCTCCAGCTCCACGAAGGCGCCGTAGTCGGTGATGTTGGTCACGCGGCCCTTGAGCTTGGCGTCGACCGGGTAGCGGGCGGCGATGCCCTCCCACGGATCGGCGAGCAGCTGCTTGATGCCGAGCGAGATGCGGTGCGTCTCGTGGTTGATCTTGATGATCTTGACCTTGACGGTCTGACCGATGTTGACCACCTCGGACGGGTGGTTGACGCGGCGCCACGCCATGTCGGTGACGTGCAGCAGGCCGTCGATGCCGCCGAGGTCGACGAACGCACCGTACTCGGTGATGTTCTTGACCACGCCGTCGATGACCTGACCCTCTTCGAGGTTGGCCACCAGCTCGGAGCGCTGCTCGGCCCGGCTCTCCTCGAGCACGGTACGACGCGACACCACGATGTTGCCGCGGCGGCGGTCCATCTTGAGGATCTGGAACGGCTGCGGCGTGCCCATCAGCGGGGTGACGTCGCGGACCGGACGGATGTCGACCTGCGAGCGCGGCAGGAACGCCACGGCGCCGTCGAGGTCGACGGTGTAGCCGCCCTTGACCTGGTTGAAGATCGTGCCGCTGACGCGCTCGTTGTTCTCGAAAGCCTTCTCGAGCTTGACCCAGCTCTCCTCGCGGCGCGCCTTGTCGCGCGAGATGACGGCTTCGCCGAGGGCGTTCTCGATGCGGTCGACGTAGACCTCGACCTCGTCGCCGACGCCGATCGGCTGGTCACGGCCGGGGCCCGTGAACTCCTTGAGGGCGACGCGGCCCTCGGTCTTCGCCCCGATGTCGATGACGGCGACGTCCTTCTCGATCGCCACCACGCGGCCCTTGACCACGGAACCTTCCGTGATCTCGTGCTCGCGGAACGACTCTTCCAGAAGGGCGGCGAAATCTTCGCGGCTCGACGAGGCGCCTTGCAAACCTGCGGACATCTATGCTCCTTTTCGCCCCACCCTATCCGGGGGGACGGCGCCGGCGGCTCGTATCGACGGGCCGCTTCCGCCCGCCGGAGTCCCGAGAGATGTCTCGGAACCGCCGCGCCCCGAAACGGGACGCGGGCCGGCGCATGATCGACGGGCAGAAACGTGTGCTCCGAAGGTCCCGGCCGGGGCGCGGTGCGGACGGGCGCAGGCCCGGCACGCGGCATCCCGGCATGGGACGACCGGAGATCGGCGCGATACACGAAAATCGAACTCCCGGCAAGGCGTTGCACCGGTTCGCCGCGGCAACCTGACGGTGAGCAGGCGGCTTGCCGACACGCGCCGGTCCGGGTTACCCATCCCTAGCCTTAAATCATTCTCATGTTCGGGCGTGGTGCGGGGCTTCCGACGCTTCGGCCGGCGGGATGCGTCCCGGGGCGGGGCGTCCAAGATGCAGGAACGCACGCCGCACGCACGGCGTGAGGGAGGAGAGCGGCGCGGTCCGGTCCGGGGGGCCGGGGCGCCGCGAGACCGCAATCGACGAGAGGGGGGCGGCGCCGCGACCGGAATCGTGTCCGCGGGGCGCCGGCAAGCCTCCCGAAGCCGGAGGGCGACGATGATCAAGCTCAACGTGAACGGGGAGGAGCGCCGCTTCGACGGCGACCCCGAAATGCCGCTCCTGTGGTACCTGCGGGACGAGCTCGGCCTGACGGGCACCAAGTTCGGCTGCGGCGTCGCGGCCTGCGGCGCCTGCACCATCCATGTCGGCGGCACCGCGATGCGGGCCTGCCAGACCCCGGTCTCGGCCGCGGACGGCCAGCCGGTCGTGACGATCGAGGGCCTGTCTCCGGACGGCAACCACCCGGTCCAGGCGGCTTGGCGCGAGCTGAACGTGGCGCAGTGCGGCTACTGCCAGACCGGGCAGATCATGCAGGCGGCGGCGCTCCTCAAGGAGACCCCGAAGCCGACGGACGCCGACATCGACAACCAGATGAGCGGCAACCTGTGCCGCTGCGGCACCTATCCGCGCATCCGCGCCGCCATCAAGCAGGCGGCGGGGCTGACCCCGAAGGCCGGCCAGGGAGATCGCCTGTGATTCACGACCTCTCCTTCATGACCGCCGCCCCGGCCGACGAGCCGGTTTCCGCGATCGAGAAGGCCTCGCCCGGCCAGCTCAGCCGCCGCGGCCTGCTGGCGGGCGCCGGCGCCCTGGTGCTCGCCCTGTCGCTCAAGCCCCAAGGCGCGCTCGCCGCCGACCCGCCGAAATTCGGCGCCGACGGCATGCCGCATGGCTGGCGCGACGACCCGACCCTGTTCGTGGCAATCGCCCCGGACGGCACCGTCACGGTCACCTGCATCCGCGCCGAGATGGGCCAGGGGGTTCGCACCTCGGTGGCCTTCGTCATCGCCGACGAGCTCGAGGCCGACTGGGCCAACGTCAAGGTCGTCCAGGCGCACGGCGACGAGGAGCGCTTCGGCAACCAGGACACCGACGGCTCGCGCTCGCTCCGGCACTTCTTCATGCCGATGCGCCGCGCCGGTGCCGCCGCCCGCACGATGCTGGTCGCGGCCGCCGCCAAGCAGTGGAACGTGCCGGCCGCCGAGGTGACGGCGGAGAACCACGCCCTCGTCCACGCCAAGTCCGGCCGCCGGATCGGTTTCGGCGAGGTGGCGCAGGCCGCGGCCTCCATGCCGGTGCCCGACCGCGCGACGGTGACGCTCAAGGACCCGTCGGCCTTCCGCTACATCGGCAAGGGCCGCGTCGGCCTGATCGACAATGTCGGCATCACCACCGGCAAGGCACAGTACGGCCTCGATACCCGCGTCGAGGGGATGCTCTACGCCGTGGTCGCCCGTCCGCCGGTCTTCGGCGGCAAGGTCAAGAGCTTCGACGAGGCCGCCGCCCTGAAGGTGCCGGGCGTCGTCAAGGTCGTGACCATCGATCCCCCGGCCCCGCCCTACGAGTTCATGCCGACCGGCGGCGTCGCGGTCATCGCCCGCAACACCTGGGCGGCGATCAAGGGCCGCGAGGCCCTGAACCCGACCTTCGAGGACGGGCCGAACGCCAGTTACGATTCCGACGCCTACCGGGCCACCCTGGAAGAGGCCGTGCGCAAGCCCGGCAAGGTGGTGCGCCAGGAGGGCGACGTCGACGCGGCGATGAAGAAGGCGGTGAAGCGCCTCGAGGCCGAGTACTACATCCCCCACCTCGTCCAGGCCCCGATGGAGCCGCCGGCCGCGACCGTCAGGATCGCCAAGGACGGCGCGATCGAGGCCTGGGGCTGCGTGCAGTCCCCGCAGGCCGCCCGCGACCGCATCGCCAAGCGCCTCGGGGTCGACCCGAAGGCCGTCACGGTGAACGTGACGCTGCTCGGCGGCGGCTTCGGCCGCAAGTCGAAGCCCGACTACTTCGTCGAGGCGGCGCTCTGCTCGAAGGCGATGGACGGCGCCCCGGTCAAGCTGACCTGGACCCGCGAGGACGACCTCCACCACGGCTACTACCACACCGTCTCGGTGGAGCGGCTGGAGGCCGGCCTCGACGACAAGGGCATGCCGGTCGCCTGGCTGCACCGCAGCGCGGCCCCGACCATCGGCTCGACCTTCGTGGCCGGCGCCAAGGAGCAGATCCCGATCGAGCTCGGGATGGGCCTCGTCAACGTGCCGTTCGCCATCCCCAACATGCGGATGGAGAACCCGCCCGCCGACGCGCATGTCCGCATCGGCTGGTTCCGCTCGGTGTCGAACATCCCGCGGGCCTTCGCGGTGCAGTCCTTCATCAACGAGCTCGCCCACATGGCCGGCCGCGACCCGAAGGACTACCTCCTCGACGTCATCGGCCCGGCCCGGATCATCGACCCGGTCAAGCTCGGCGACGCCTGGAACTACGGCGAGGATCCCTCGCGCTATCCGTTCGATACCGGGCGCCTGCGCAACGTGATCAAGACGGTGGCGAAGGGCGCCGGTTGGGGCCGCAAGGTCGACAAGGGCCGTGGCCTCGGCATCGCCGCGCATTACAGCTTCGTCAGCTACACGGCTGCCGTGGCCGAGGTCTCGGTCGGGCCGAAGGGCGAGGTCACCGTCGAGCGGGTCGACATCGCCATCGACAGCGGCCAGCAGGTCAACCCGGAGCGGGCGCGCTCGCAGCTGGAAGGCGCCGTGGTGATGGGCATGGGCCTCGCGCTCACCGCCCAGATCACCTTCAAGAACGGCCGCGCCGTCCAGGACAACTACGACACCTACGAGCTGACCCGGATCAACGAGGCGCCCAAGATCATCAACGTGCACCTCGTGCAGGGCGGTGGCTGGGACAAGCCGCTCGGCGGCGTCGGCGAGCCCGGCGTGCCGCCGGTGGCGCCGGCCATCGCCAACGCGATCTTCGCGGCGACCGGCCGGCGCATCCGCCAGCTGCCGATGCGCGACAAGCTGAGCGCGTGAGCCGGAGAACCCGCGGGGCACCCTAGCCCCGTGGAATCGGACGACCAGGGCCGCTTCCCGCCGGGAGGCGGCCCTTTTTTCTGCCGGTTTTTCCCGTCCGCCCGAGCCCCGTGGGGAACCCCCGCCCCCGGGCGGGTGTTCGCGACGATGAGCCGGACGCGCCGAGGTTCAGTGCCCGCCACGGCTCGCGCAAAGGGAGAGAGATCCGCCATGAAGCTCGTCCTCGCCGCCGGCCTGCTGGCCGGTCTCGCCGGCCCGGCCTTCGCCGGCGCCTGCGGCACCGAGATCTCGTCCCTGGAGCCGCGCCTCGACGCCAAGGGCCGCGAGACCATCGCGGCGTCGAGCGGCGGCAAGGAAGTGGCGGCGCGGCGCGAGGCCCAGGCCGAGGCGGCGACCGAGAAGGGTACCAGCCCCTCCGCCCTCCCGAAGGGCCCGGAGCCCGGCTCCGCCGAGACCAAGTCGATCGCCGACGTCGCCAAGGCGAGCGGCGGCGGCACCGGCGTGATGGAGGCCCGCGCCAGCCTCAATCGCGCCCGCGAGCTCGACAAGAAGGGCGACGAGGCCGGCTGCATGAAGGCGGTGTCGGACGCCAAGGAGCAGATGGACAGGTCGTGAGCCCCGGCCCGGTTTAAGCACCTCACAAAACTCCCGCCGCAATGTCGCTGCCACAACAGGCCGAGGCAGTGATCGGGAGTTTTGTGAGAGACACTTAATCCGTCCCGGGACGTGAGGCAGCGCACATCGCGGTCCGGGCGGCCCGCTCCGGCCCTGGTCCGCTGCGCTGCAGCACCCACATCACCCGTGTATCGCCCGGCCCTTGAAGCCGGGCTCGATCCGGAGAAGAGCCCACGTGACCTCCCTGTTCGACCCGATCCAGCTCGGCGCCATCCAGGCTCCGAACCGCATCCTGATGGCGCCGCTGACCCGTGGCCGCGCCTCGCGGACCCACGTCCCGACCCCGATCATGGCGGAATACTACCGCCAGCGCGCCGGCGCCGGCCTGATCATCAGCGAGGCGACCGGCATCTCGCAGGAAGGCACCGGCTGGCCCTTCGCCCCGGGCCTGTGGAGCCCTGAGCAGGTCGAGGCCTGGAAGCCGGTGGTCGCCGCGGTTCACGAGGCCGGCGGGCGCATCGTCGCGCAGCTCTGGCACATGGGCCGGGTGGTCCATCCCGACTTCCTCGGCGGGCAGGCGCCGGTTTCGGCCTCCGCCACCACGGCGCCCGACCAGGCCCACACCTACGAGGGCAAGAAGCCCTACGCCGAGGCGCGGCCCCTGCGCGAGGACGAGATCCCGCGGCTGCTCGCCGATTATGCCAAGGCCGCCCGCAACGCGGTCGAGGCCGGTTTCGACGGGGTGCAGATCCACGCCGCGAACGGCTACCTGATCGACCAGTTCCTGCGCTCGGGCACCAACCTGCGCCAGGACCGCTACGGCGGTCCCGTGGAGAACCGCATCCGGCTGCTGTCCGAGGTCGCCCGTACCGTGGCCGATACCGTCGGGGCCGACCGCACCGGCGTGCGCCTGTCGCCGAACGAGCCGATCCAGGGCGTGGACGATCCCGAGCCCGAGGCGCTGTTCCCGGCCGCCGCCGCTGCGCTCTCGCAGATCGGCGTCGCCTTCCTGGAGCTGCGCGAGCCGGGCCCGAACGGCACCTTCGGCAAGGCCGCCCGCCCGGCGGTGGCGCCCGCCATCAAGGCCGCCTTCCGCGGGCCGCTGGTGCTGAATTCGGACTACGACGGCCCGAAGGGACAGGCCGCCCTCGACGAGGGCCGCGCCGACGCGATCGCGTTCGGCCGCACCTTCATCGCCAACCCCGACCTGCCGGAGCGGATCGCCAAGGGCGCTCCCCTCAACAAGGACAACTACAAGACCTGGTACAGCCAGGGGCCAGAGGGCTACATCGATTATCCCTCTCTCGACGCCGCCTGAGGGCGGCTTCTGCCGACCCTCGACGCCGCATGAGGGCGTCGTCACGGATCCTGGCGGCGCGCGGGGCCCGGCCGCGTGCGCCGCACCATGATCCGGCTTGACGCGGAACCCCGCGTTTGCGACGCCGCTCGACGCCTGCCCACGGGGCGGGCGTCGTCCGTCGGACCGGATGGGCGGCATCATCGCGGCACGCGGAGACGAGGCGCATGAGCAACCCGGGCAACACTCCTGCCAGCTCCCAGGAGCCCAAGCAGCTCCTCCACCTGGTGTTCGGTGGCGAGCTGACCGACCTCGACAGCGTTACCTTCCGCGACCTCTCGAAGCTCGACGTGGTCGGCATCTTCCCCGACTACGCCAGCGCCGCCATGGCCTGGAAGGCGAAGGCGCAGCAGACGGTCGACAGCGCCCAGACGCGCTACTTCATCGTGCATCTCCACCGGCTGCTGCAGCCCTGAGGCGAATGCTTGCGTCCAGGCATGCAGTCACCGCGCATGTGAAACGCGGGGACTTGCGCATGCCGGCGCACATGAAAGCATTGTGACGATATCCCGGCACTGGTAAGAGCCTCGCCCGTCACACATGAGAGCATCGCCGCGCGAGGGGCCCGCATTCGCGCGCCGCGCGATGCGATCCCTCCCCTCACCCCGGCGCGCGCGGTCTCCACGAGGGCACCGCGCGGCAGCGCCGGGGCTCGCGGCGCGGGCCACGATGGAAGCACGATGAAATCCTCGATCAAGATCGTCGCCGGCAATGCGAGCCGCCCGCTGGCCGAGGCGATCGCGGCCTATCTCGAGAAGCCGCTGGCGGTCTGCTCCGTGCGCCGCTTCGCCGACATGGAGATCTTCGTCGAGCTCCAGGAGAACGTGCGCGGCGAGGACGTGTACATCGTCCAGTCGACCTCGTTCCCGGCCAACGATCACCTGATGGAACTGCTCATCATGATCGACGCCGCGCGGCGCTCCTCGGCGCGGCGCATCACCGCCGTGATCCCGTATTTCGGCTATGCCCGCCAGGACCGGCGCACCTCGGGCCGGACCCCGATCTCGGCCAAGCTCGTCGCCAACCTCATCACCGAGGCCGGCGCCGACCGGGTGATGACCCTCGACCTGCATGCCGGCCAGATCCAGGGCTTCTTCGACATCCCGACCGACAACCTGTTCGCCGCCCCCGTGATGGTGCGCGACATCAAGGAGCGGATGGACCCCGCCGACATGATGGTGGTGTCGCCCGACGTCGGCGGCGTGGTCCGCGCCCGCGCGCTTGCCAAGCGCATCGACGCGCCGCTGGCCATCGTCGACAAGCGCCGCGACCGGCCCGGCGAGTCCGAGGTCATGAACATCATCGGCGAGGTCGAGGGCCGCTCCTGCATCCTCGTCGACGACATCGTCGATTCCGGCGGCACCCTCGTCAACGCCGCCGAGGCCCTGCTCGCCAAGGGCGCCAAGGACGTCTCGGCCTACATCACCCACGGCGTGCTCTCGGGGGGGGCGGTGTCGCGCATCGCCTCCTCGAAGCTCAAGGAGCTGGTGATCACCGACTCGATCCAGCCGACCGCCGCGGTCAAGCTCGCCCGCAACATCCGGGTCGTGACCATCGCGCCGCTGCTCGGCGAGGCGATCGGGCGCACCGCCGACGAGTCGAGCGTCTCGAGCCTGTTCGCCTGATCGCGCCGCGACGCCCGCCGGCCTCGTCCGGCGGGCGCAAGATGATCCGGACCCGAAAGCCGGTCCGAATGCCCGCACGTCCCCCGCGAAACCGGTTTGCACCGGGCCGGCGACGCGCCTATATATCGGGCGATTCCCTCACAGCGTGAGACAGGCCGTCCCGATCATCCCGGGACGCCGGCGGGGCCGAAAGGCTCCGCCCCGGGCGCCCTGTCGCCGCCGAGGGGCCCGTGTCGCAAGGCCGCCTCCCGAGGGAGCGGCCGCCGCGCTTCCGCCGGGCGGGAGCGCCCCGAGGAGGTGTGTATGTCCCAGGGTCCGTTGATGCCGAAGGCGACGGCCGTCTGGCTCGTCGAGAACACGTCGCTGTCCTTCGATCAGATCGCCGACTTCTGCAAGCTCCACCCCCTCGAGGTGAAGGGCATTGCCGACGGCGAGGTGGCGGCCGGCATCAAGGGGCTCGACCCGGTCTCGACCGGCCAGCTCACCCGCGAGGAGATCGAGCGGGCGCAGACCAATCCGAACCACCGCATGAAGGTGGCGGTGTCCAAGGTGAAGCTGCCGGAGGTCAAGCGCACCAAGGGCCCGCGCTACACCCCGCTGTCGCGCCGCCAGGACCGGCCGAACGCCATCCTGTGGCTGCTGCGCAACCACCCGGAGCTGAAGGACGCGCAGGTGATGCGCCTCGTCGGCACCACCAAGGCGACGATCCAGCAGATCCGCGAGCGCACCCACTGGAATTCAGGCTCGCTGCAGCCCATGGACCCGGTGACGCTGGGCCTGTGCTCGCAGATCGACCTCGACTTCGAGGTCCAGCGCGCCGCCAAGGACCGTCCGGTGGTCGATGCCGCCGAGGGCGGCGCCACCCTGATGCCGCCCGAGCTCTCGGTCATGCCCGAGCCCGAGGACCACGACGAGCGCCGCCCCGGCCGCGGCGACGAGCGCCTCGATGCCGATTCGGTGTTCGCCCGCCTCAAGCCGATGCGCAAGGGCGAGCAGGACGAGGACGACGACGAGTACTGAGCAGCGGTCGCACGTCGATTGGAATACTTCTGCGCCCGAGCCCTCCCGTCCCCGGGTGGGCGAACCCAGTGAGCCGGCGGAGGGCTGCCGCTCCAGGTCGGGGTGTCGCGGTCCGGTGGGCGGCTCCCGGACCTGCGTCGCGCTGCCCGTCTCGGGCCCCGCGCACGAACGTTTCCCAAGGCGGGGCCTCCCCTTGTGGGATCGTGGCTGTCGCATCTGCACGAGCGCGTGGAACGTCGGTCGCGACGCGGCGCGGTTTCGCCGGGCTATCGCCGTTATCCCCGTGAGATCGTCCGACCGCCGGACGGTCGACCGGAAACCAGGGACTGCGACGGCCCACGGCCCGGGTCAGGCGCGATCGTCCGGCTCCCGCACGATCCGGTCCTCGTCGAGCACCACCGGCGTCTCGCGTCCGAATAGCGACAGGGCGACCCGGTAGCGCCGACGGGCGGGGTCGATCCCCTCCACCGTGCCGCTGAGCGCCGCGAGGGGACCCGTCGTCACCCGCACGCCGTCGCCGAGAGCGAACAGGAGTGCCGCGACCGCCTCCGCGTCGCCGCCCTCCGCGTCATCACCCTCCCGTCCATCCTTGCGGCCGTGCCCGGTGATCGCGTCGGCGAAGCCCTGGAGCACGGCGGGTGCGATCACGACGGCGCGTCCGTCGCGAAACAGGACACGGTCGACGCCCGGATGCGCCTCGACCCGGCCGAGGTCGGCATCGTCGCGCAGGCCGACGAAGACCAGGCGGTGAAGGAGAGGCACCCGGGCGGTGCGGCGATGGCCCGAGGGCGAGGTCAGCTCGATCTCCTCCCGCGGATCGAAGGCGGCGATACCGATCGCTTCGAGATCGCGGGCCGCGCGCGCGGCCCAGCGCGGCCTCGTCTCGGCGACGAGCCAGACCCGGTCGGCGCAGAGTACGATCCGGGCCGGGCGGACCCGCCGACGGCGGCGACGCCGGATCTCGACCGCCCGATCCACCGGGGGCCGGTCATGCGCCAGGGCCTCCCGCCGGCGGCGGGCGATGCGGCGCTTGCCCTTGGTCATGCCGCCCTCCCCGGATGCCGGCGAGCGGCGCGGTTCAGGCCGGGCCGGACGGATCGCGGGGAGGATCCGGCGGACTCTCGGAGCCGGGATCCTCGGCGGCATCCCGCGTCATTGCCGCGGTCGCGGTCACGATCCGCGAGCGGACCATCAGGAACAGGCCGACCCCCGCCGCGAGGGTCCAGAGCACGATCAGGGCAACCTTCATGCGCCTCTCCTGCACCGGCGCGAGCCGCGAGGCGAGCACCATCGCGCCCGGGACTCCGCCCGGCTCCCGCGGCGGCCCGGGATCGCGGCGATTGGCCGCCGGCTCCCCGATCGGGCGGTCCGCGGCGGACGGCGAGAGAACGGTGGACCATCGGGAAACTTCCGCAACGAGGGGACAGCGCAAGACCGGCTTCGGGGTAGGGTGCGGGGGGAAGGAGAGCAGGCGCGAACAGCGCTGCTCGCCGGACCCGGCATGGGCATCGGGCATGCCTTGCGATGAGGATCATTACATGATGTAGTGATCCTTCTCAATACCTCAAGTATCGGGAGCGGTCGCTGAGGTGATCAAGCTGGGAGAGAACCGGGTGCGGACCGCCCAGGGAGAGCGATTGCGGCAGGCGCGGCTGGCCGCCGGCTATCGCTCGGCGCGGGATGCCGCGCTGCAGAATACGTGGCCGGAGAGCACCTACCGGGCGCACGAGGCCGGGACCCGGACGATCGGCCAGGACGACGCCGAGCGCTACGCCGCGCGTTTCCGACGCGACGGCGTCGAGGTCACCGCCAAGGGCCTCCTGTTCGGCGACGACGAGGCGGGGGAGGCATCCGCGGAGGGCGGGCAGGTCGTGGGAGTGAAGGGGTTGATCAGCGCCGGCGGCCTGATCGAGACCGGCGACGAGCAGCTCGGGCCGGGGGGCGACCTCTTCCGCATCACGGTGCCGTTCGGGGTCCCGCCGGGCACCGCGGCATTCCGGGTCGCCGGCCTGTCGATGTACCCGAAATACGAGCCCGACGACGTGGTGCTCTGCGCCGAGGCCGGTGAGAGCCCGGACCGGCTGCTCGACCTCTACGCCGCGGTCGCCACGGTCGAGGGACACCGCTACCTGAAGAAGATCCTGCGCGGCTCGCAGCGGGGCACCTACCACCTCGAGAGCCACAACGCGCCCCTGATGCCGGATTGCCGCCTGGCCTGGGCCTCGGGCATCATCGGCACGGTGCATGCGCAGCACTGGAGCCGGCTGTGCGCCGGCACCAAGGGCTGATCGCTGCGTCCTGCAGCGATCGACCGGATCAGTCGGCCTGCGCGACCCGGGTCGAGCGGCGCTGCGCCGTCCAGCGGCCGGAGCACAGGGCGGAGACGCTCCAGGTGCCGGCGCCGGAATTGGCCTGGAGCCGGCCCGAGGCGGCGCCGCTGGCCGAGCCGTGGCGCACGGTCAGCCCGACTTGGCCATCCGACCCGATGCGCCCGCTCACGCTCGCGCCGCCCTCTCCCGCCGAGGCCACCCGCACGTCACTGCCGTCGATCGCGAGGGCGACGGTGTAGCGGCTGTCGCACAGGCCCGATTCGGTGACGAGCTGCACCGACCACGTGCCGTTGAAGCCGGCACCCGCCCCGCGCCCGTCGGCCGCCGCCGGCTGCAGGCTGGCCGGCAGGGCGGCGCACAGGACGAGAGCGGCGATGGACGGCTTGCGCATGGAAGAACCCCCTCTGGATCGTTCGGTGTTCGCCGACATTGCGCGCGTGGCCGGTCTCTCGCGCGGTTCCACTCGAACCGTGATGCGATGACGGGAGGCCGCGGGGTCGGCGTGAAGCGATGTAGATGGCGGTTCCTTAACATGGGCAGAACGGCAGCAATAAGGCGCAGAGGACACGCCTGACGGCGTCAAGGATACGCTTGCAGGCCGGATCGACTTCGCGAATGGCCGCGCTTGACCGAGAAATGGATCTCGGTGACTTGGATCGTCATGCCGTTTGGCTCGGATCATGGATCCGGTTCGGTTCACGGGGTCATGTCCGCGGCCATGCGGCGGCGCAGGGCTCCGTCCGGCAGCGATCCGGTGCCGGCGCGCAGGTTCGCCGCCATGTGGCCGGGATCGGCGGTGCCGGGGATCGCGCAGGTCACGGCCGGGTGGGAGACCACGAACTTCAGCAGGAGTTCGGCCCAGGAGCCGCTGCCGAGATCCGCCGCGTAGCCAGGCAGCGGCCTGCCGGCCAGGCGCCGCAGCAGCCCGCCGCCGCCGAACGGCCGGTTGACCAGGACCGCCACGCCGCGCTCCGCGGCGAGCGGCAGCAGCCGCTCCTCCGCCGCCCGGTCGTCGAGGGCGTAGTTGATCTGAAGGACGTCCAGCCGCTCGGCCCGCAGCACCGCCTCGACGGCGTCGTAGGCGCTCTCGGTGTAGTGCGAGATGCCGAGGTGGCGGATGCGGCCCGCCGCCTTCCACTCCCGCAGGACCGGCAGGTGGGTGCGCCAGTCGAGCAGGTTGTGGATCTGCATCAGGTCGAGCCGCTCGGCCCGCAGGAGCCGGAGGGAGCGCTGCATCTGGGCGATCCCCGCCTCGCGGCCGCTGGTCCAGACCTTTGTGGCGAGAAAAGCCGTATCGCGGGCCCCGGCTTCCGCCACAAGGTCGCCTGTCACGCCCTCGGCGCGGCCGTACATCGGCGAGGAATCGATCACCCTTCCGCCGCCGGCGAGCAGGGTCGCCACCACGCCACGCAAGGGCGCCCGCTCGGCAGGAGTCTCGCCGACGTCGAAGCCCCGCCAGGTGCCGAGCCCGATCACCGGCAGGGTCTCGCCGGTGCCGGGAATCGCCCGCCGGTGCAGCGCCGGTGCCGTGCCGCCCTGCGCCGCCGCCCCGCCACCGACCGCCGCCGCCAGCGCGGCGCCCAGAAACCCCTGCCGGGTCAGCCCGTCCCGTCCGATCGTCATCGCGTCTCTCCCCTGTCGGCGCCGCGCCGGTCGCGAAACGCCCGCGGGCACTCGCCGGTGCCCTTGGCGAAGAAGCGCGAGAAATAGGCCGGGTCGGTGAAGCCGAGGCCGTAGGCGATCTCGGCGATGCCGAGGTCGGAATAGAGCAGGCTGCGCTTGGCCTCGAGGAGGCGGCGCTCGCGGATGATCCGGCCCGGGCTCGCGCCTGTCACCGCCCGGCAGGCGGTACGCAGCCGCGCCTCGCTCACCCCGAGATCGTCCGCGTAGGCGGATAGCGGGCGCTCGCGGCGGTGATGCGCCTCGACCAATTCGCGGAAGCGCGCGGCGAGAAGCGCCTGCGGGCCCGGTGGAGCCGCCGGCGCGCGGCTCGCGGCGAGCCGGCGCAGGCCGGCGACCAGGACCAGCATCAGGTGCGCCTCGATGGCGCCGCGCCGTCCCGGCGCCGCCCAGGCGAGCTCGCGGGCGAGTTCGGCCACCGCCTCCTCGACCGCGCCCGGCTCCGGCAGCGCGAGGGCGGCGGGGCCGGCGAACAGGGCCGCCAGCTCCGGCTCGCGGCCGCACAGGTCGCGCAGGTAGCGCGACGAGAGGGTCACGACCGTGCCGACCGTGCCGTCGGTGAAGCGGAAGCCGTGGGCGGTGCCGGCCGGTACCGCCAGCAGGCAGGGCGCCGCGAAACCGAAGCGCGCCTCCTCCGCCCGCATCTCGCCGGCGCCCTCGGCGATGAGCAGGAGCTGGTGCAGCCCGGAATGGACGTGGGGGCGGATGGTCCAGCGGTTCGGCCGGCTGCGATCGTCCAAGGCCTCGAGGTGCAGGAAGCGGTCGTCCGCGTCCCGCGGTGCCTCGCCGTAGAGGAAGAAGTGCGGCACCGCAGGGGGTTGGACGGGATCGATGCGCATCGCGGACGGTCCCGGGCCGGGCGGAAGGGGTGATCGAAAAGTCCAACTTTTTCCGCGTCCCGTCCATCGTCAACCGGGCCGGCGCGGTTCACCTTTCCGTCACAGGAGAGCCCTCGCGCAGACGGGGGCGCCGCCGCGGGATCGCGGCGACAGCCAAGGAAACGCTCATGCGCACGCAGGTCGCCATCATCGGCGCCGGCCCGGCCGGCCTGTTTCTCGCCCACCTGCTGGCGCGCGCCGGGATCGACGCGGTGGTGCTGGAGCGGCGTACCCGCGACTACGTCGAGGGCCGGGTCCGGGCCGGCGTGCTCGAGCAGGGTACCGTCGCGCTGATGCGGGAACTCGGGCTCGACGCGCGGCTCAAGGCCGAGGGACTGGTCCATACCGGCACCAACCTCGTCTACGACGGCGAGATCTTCCGCATCGACATGGCGGCCCTGACCGGCGGCGCGGCCGTCACGGTCTACGGCCAGCAGGAGGTGATGCGCGACTTGTTCGACGCCGCCGAACCCCGCGGCGTCCGCATCGTGTTCGAGGCCGGGGACCTGCGGCTCGACGGCCTGAACGGCGAAAGCCCGAGCGTCAGCTTCACCAAGGACGGCGAGGCGCGGACCCTCGCCTGCGACTTCATCGCGGCCTGCGACGGCTTCCACGGCGTCGGCCGCGCGGCGATCCCGGCCGACATCCTCAAGGTCTACGAGCGGGTCTATCCCTTCGGCTGGCTCGGCATCCTGGCCGAGGTGCCGCCGGTCAATCACGAGCTGATCTACGCCAACCACGCCCACGGCTTCGCGCTCGCCAGCATGCGTTCGCCCACCCGCAGCCGCTACTACGTCCAGGTCGGCCTCGACGAGCGGATCGAGGACTGGTCCGACGACCGCTTCTGGGACGAGGTCGAGACCCGCCTCGGGCCGCAGGCCTCCGCCGGCCTGGTGCGCGGCCCCTCCTTCGAGAAGAGCATCGCACCGCTCCGCAGCTTCGTCGCCGAGCCGATGCGCTACGGCCGCCTCTTCCTCGCCGGCGACGCCGCCCACATCGTCCCGCCGACGGGTGCCAAGGGCATGAACCTCGCCGTCTCCGACGTCGCGATGCTGGCCGAGGCCCTGACCCTGCACTACGCCGAGCGCGATTCCACCGGCCTCGACGGCTACTCGGCCCGGGCGCTCGCCCGAGTGTGGAAGGCCGAGCGCTTCAGCTGGTGGTTCACCGGCCTCACGCACCGCTTCCCCGACATGGACGCGTTCGCGCGCCGGATGCAGGTCGCGGAGCTGGCCTATATCCGGGGATCGGAGGCGGCGCAGACGGCCTTGGCGGAGAACTATGTCGGGCTGCCGATGGGGACGGGCGGTTCGATGCCGGCTGGGAGCGGAGCGCGAGCCCCGGCGCATTGAAGGCGCTGCTTCGCGAGCGCTCGGCGGGCCCGGACGGCCCGCGCCGGGGATCATCGGGCGGGGGCCACCGTATCGGTTGGCCGTCGGCCGGGGCCGAGCCCCGCTCGCGCGGGGGAGCCGCGTGGGAACCGGCGGCGGAGCGTGACATGGCCGGTCCATTCCCGCGGGCCCCGGGGCGCCGGAGGCTCCGGCGGTGCGCCGCCGCACAGCTCGCGCGCCAGGGCCGGAGCTAGACGGAGGGCGAGCCCGCAGGTCTCTGCCTGCCCGGGCTCGGCGGCAGCCTGGTGCCCGTGCTTCGCCCCCTCCGGGCGTCGGGCTGCCGCCTCTTCCCTTCCGGCCCGCCTGCCGACCTCGCGCCGCCTCGCGCGAATTCGTCGTCCAAGAGCCCCATTGTTCAAGAGCCCCATCGTCCAAGCGCCCCGTCGTCCAGGCGCCTCATCGTCCAAGAGCGCGGTATCGCCGGCAAGGGCGCGCGGCGGACGGTTCAGTGGCGGGTCGCCGCCAGGCCCGGGCCTGGGTCCATGTTCAGATCCGCGGCCACGTCGCGGAGCGGCAGGATCACCGGTGCGCTGCCGTCGCCGCTCTCGATCACCAGCGCGCCGTCCGTCCATGGCACCGTCGGGTCCGCCACGTCGAGAAGCGCCCGGGCGAGCCGGCGTGCGGCACCGAGGGCCGCGGCGGCGTCCGCGAGCTCGACCCAATCTCCCCCGTCGAGCAGCCGCTCGTAGAGACTCAGCCTGAAGCGATAACGCGGCATGGGTTCGACGGCGCCTCTCGCCCTACGAGAGTGCACGTATGCTCTTGTCGATCGGCCCGGGCAACCGGCGAGATATTGCGAAAGCCGGCAAACTGATCTTTGGGATGCCTAGTCCAATTTGTGAGACGGAGGGACATGCGGCCCACCCGCAGCGCGGGCGTCCCGGCCCGGACGGGCCGCATCGGCCTCCCCGCAAGCTCCGCCAGCCTCGGACAAGGTTGCGCTCCTAAACCCGCCGTTACGCGGCAGGGCCCGGGCGTCGGGTCGTTTCGGGACAGGATGGAGTGACGGGCATGGAGGGGTTCGCGTGACGGGGATCTACCTGTTCGATCTCGCCTCGCTGCACACCCGCTACCTGTCGGTGCGCCAGTCGGCGATCGCCGGCAACGTGGCGAACGCCAACACGCAGGGCTATCTCGCCAAGGACACGGTGCCCTTCGCCCAGGTCCTGGCCCGGACCGGCGCCGACATGGCGACGACGGCGCAGAGTCATCTCCAGGCCCCCGGCCTCGGCGTGCCGGTGCGGACCGACAAGTCCGGCTGGGACGTGCTCGAGACCTCGAGCAGCGTCAGCCTCGAGCAGGAGATGCTCAAGGCGAGCGAGGTCTCGCGCCAGCACAACCTCGATGTCGGCGTGGTGCGCAGCTTCCACCGCATGCTGATGTCGGCCGTGAGGAGCGGATCGTGATCGACCCCCTGCAGACCGCGTCGCGGCTGGCGAGCGCGGGCCTCGAGGCCCAGTCCCTGCGCATGCGCGTGGTGTCGGAAAACCTCGCCAACGCCCAGTCGACCGGCGCCGCGCCGGGCGCCGACCCCTATGCGCGCAAGACCGTGACCTTCAAGGCCGAGCTCGACCGGGCGATCGGCGCCGCGTCGGTGCGGGTGCGCGACATCGACACCGACAAGACCCCGTTCCGGGTCGAGCACGACCCGAGCAACCCGGCGGCGGACCAGAACGGCAACGTGAAGCTGCCGAACGTGAACGCCCTGATCGAGATGGCCGACATGCGCGAGGCCAACCGCTCCTACGAAGCCAACCTGCAGGTGATCAAGCAGGCCCGCGCCATGGTGGCCAGCGTGATCGACCTCCTGAGGACATGAGCATCCGATGATCGAGGCCCTCACCCTCTCGGCCTTCGACCGGGCCGCCGCCTCCGCCCGGCCCGAGGCCGCCGCGTCCGTCCAGCGGGCGATGCTGCCCCCGGTGACCGGCGCCGTCCCGGGCGCCGATGCCGCCGCCCCGGCGGATTTCGGGCAGATCATGGCGAGCTTCGCCACCGGCGTGCGCGACCAGCTGCGCGCCGGCGAGGCCGCCTCGATCGCCGGCATCCAGGGCAAGGCCTCGACCCAGCAGGTCGTCGAGGCGGTGATGTCCGCCGAGCAGAGCCTGCAGACCGCTGTCGCCATCCGCGACAAGGTCGTGGCCGCCTACCTCGAACTGAGCCGCATGGCGATCTGAGGATTATACGCAGATGAGAGCGCTCGCCGTCGCCGCCACGGGCATGTCCGCCCAGCAGCTCAACCTCGAGGTCATCGCCAACAACATCGCCAACCTGAACACCACCGGGTTCAAGGGCGCGCGCGCGGAGTTCACCGACCTGCTCTACCAGGCCGAGCGGCAGCAGGGCGTGCCGAACCAGGCCGGCCAGGAGGCGATTCCCGAGGGCGCGATGCTCGGCCTGGGCGTGCGGGCCGCCGCGATCCGCAACCTGCACCGCCAGGGCCAGCTGACCAATACGGCGAACCAGCTGGATCTCGCGATCAACGGCCGCGGCTACTTCCAGATCCAGAGCCCGAGCGGCGAGGTCAATTACACCCGTGCCGGCGCCTTCAACAAGAACGCCACCGGCCAGCTCGTCACGCTCGAGGGCTACACCGTCGACCCGGCGATCCTGATCCCGAACAACGCCACCGAGATCACCATCAACCAGTCGGGCCAGGTCTTCGCCAAGATCGAGGGCCAGGTCGCGCAGCAGAACATCGGCCAGCTCACCATCGCCAACTTCGCCAACGAATCGGGCCTCGAGCCGCTCGGCAACGGCCTCTACCGCGAGACCCCGGCCTCCGGCGCGGCGGTGATCGGCAATCCCGGCGACGTCAGCTACGGCAAGATCCAGCAGGGCTACCTCGAAGGATCGAACGTCGATCCGGTCAAGGAGATCACCAGCCTGATCACCGCCCAGCGCTCGTTCGAGATGAACTCCAAGGTCATCCAGGCCGTCGACGAGATGGCGGGCACGATCTCCAAGGGCATCCGCTGAGCCGGGATCCCGGGAGTCCCGGCCTTCCGGACCCCCTCCACGGTGAGACTGCCTCGCCGCCGGACCCGGCGGCGCCCCTCCTCCCGGCGCGGCACCCCATGTCCTCCCCTCGCTCCATGTCCTCCTCCCTCTGGCATTTCCGCCTCCGGCGCTCCCGCCTCCTCCTGGCGCTCGTCGGCCTCTGCCTGCCGGCCGCCCTCGGCGTGGCCGCCCCGGCCCCGTCGTCGTCGGTCGATTCGCCTGCCGCCCTGACCGCGGGCGAGATGCTGCTGCCGGTCCCGACCGTGACGATCTACCCGGGCGACACGATCAAGGAGACGATGCTGCGGCTCCAGTCCTACCCGACGACCTACCGGGCCCGGGCCGCGGTGATCGACGCGCCGCTCGCCATCGTCGGGCGCACCGCCCGCCGGATGCTGCTGCCGGGCGAGCCGGTGCCGGTCAACGCCGTCGACGACCCGCGCCTCGTCAGCCGCGGCACGCCGACCCAGATGGTCTTCGAGGAGAACGGCCTCGTCATCACGGCGGTCGGCCAGCCGCTGCAGAACGGCGGCCTCGGCGAGACGATCCGGGTGCGCAACACCGACACCAACCGCATCGTGCTCGGCACCGTGATGGCCGACGGCCGCATCAAGATCGGCGGCTTCTGATGCGCGCCGGCTTGCGCGCGGCGCGCGTCGTCCTCGGCCTTCTCGCGCTCGGCTCGGCCCTCGCGGCCCCGGCCGTGCCGGCCTTCGCGGTCGCCCCGGTCATCGCCGGCGGCGGCTACGCCCGCATCAAGGACGTCGCCAGCCTGAAGGGCGTGCGCGACAACCAGATCGTCGGCTACGGCCTCGTCACCGGCCTGCAGGGCACCGGCGACACCCTGCGCAACGCCCAGTTCACCGAGCAGTCGCTGCAATCGATGCTCGACCGGATGGGCATCAACGTGCGGGACGCGCGCCTGCGCACCCGCAACGTCGCCGCCGTGATGGTGACGGCCGACCTGCCGCCCTATGTCGGCGCCGGCTCGCGCATCGACGTGACCGTGACCTCGCTCGGCGATGCGACCTCGCTGCGCGGCGGCACCCTGCTGATGACGCCCCTGTCGGGCGGCGACGGCAACGTCTACGCCGCCGCGCAAGGCCCGCTCGCGGTCTCGGGCTTCTCGGCGCAGGGCCAGGCCGAGCAGCTGACGCAGGGCGTGCCGACCGCCGGCCGCATCCCCAACGGCGCGCTCATCGAGCGCGAGGTGCCGGGCGCGTTCCGCGACCTGCCCGAGCTGATCTTCGAGCTGAAGAACCCGGACTTCAAGACCGCCACGATGGTGGCCGACGCGATCAACGCCTACGCGATGGGCCGCTTCCACCGCCGCATCGCCAGCCCGCGCGACCAGCGCTCGGTGGTGCTCCAGCGCCCCCGCGACATGATCCTGCCGCGGCTGGTGGCCGAGATCGGCGACCTGACGATCCAGCCCGACGTGCCGGCCCGGGTCGTGGTCGACCAGCGCACCGGCACGGTGGTGATCGGCCGCAACGTGCAGATCTCCACGGTGGCGGTCACCCACGGCAACCTCACGGTGCGGGTCACCGAGACGCCGGAGGTGTCCCAGCCCGCACCGTTCTCCAACGGCCAGACCACGGTGGTGCCGCGCACGGAGGTGGCGGCGCGCGAGGAGCAGGGCAAGCTCGCGGTGCTCGGCGGCTCCGATCTGCAGACGCTGGTGCGCGGCCTCAACCAGGTCGGCCTGAAGCCCACCGACATCATCGCGATCCTCCAGGCGGTGAAGACCGCCGGCGCCCTCCAGGCGGAGCTCGTCGTCCAATGACCCGGATCCTCCTCACGGCCCTCCTGCTGGTCCTCGCGGGCCCGGCCTTCGCCGCCGGCGACGGCCATGGCGGCGCGGCGAGCGACCCGGCCAAGGACGCGGCGATGCGCGCCATCGCCGCCCGCGACGCCCCCAAGGAGCCGACCGCCCAGGACTTCGCCGCCGGGGCCGCCGCCAAGGATCCGTCGAAGACCGGCTACTGCGCCACCATCGCGGACGCGGCGGCCGATGCCCGCTTCGCCTGGCAGAAGGAGCAGCTCGCCGCGCTCGAGAAGCAGGTCGAGGAGCGCATCCGCCGCCTGGAGGAGAAGCGCGCCGAGTACGAGGCGGTGGTCCAGCGGCGCAAGGAGTTCCTGGCCAAGGCCGACGAGAGCGTGGTGGCGGTCTACGCCAAGATGCGCGCCGACGCGGCCGCGCTCCAGCTCACCAACATGCCCGAGGACAACGCCGCGGCGATCCTGGTGAAGCTCAACGCCCGCACGGCGAGCGCGGTGCTCGCCGAGATGGAGGCCTCCCGCGCCGCGTCGCTGGCCCGCAAGATGGCCGAGGCCGGCCGCCGCAAGGACAACGAGAGATCGTGATGACCCGCAGAGCTCCGGCTTCCCGCCTCCTTGCCCTCGCCGTGGCGGGTCTCTCCCTCGCCGGCTGCCAGAGCAGGCTCGACGAGTTCGGTCGCCCGCCGGTCCTGACGCCGATCGGGACCGGGCTCGCCGCCCCGCGCGAGGCCCTGCCGTCGAGCTTCGGCTCGCTCCAGAGCCGGCACGGCTACCACTCGACCTGGTCGCCGGCGAGCGCCGACCTGTTCCAGGATCCCCGCGCCCGCAACATCGGCGACGTGCTGACGGTCAGCATCCTGATCAACGACAAGGCGCAGTTCGACAACGCCAGCGATCGCTCGCGCAGCCAGAAGTCGAGCCTCGGCTTCGATTTCGGCTACGGCGTCTCGGGCCTGAAGGACTCGGCCACCGCCGATACCGGCATCCGCTCGGGTACCGAGACCAAGGGCCAGGGCACCATCGACCGCAAGGAGAACCTGAGCCTGTCGGTGGCCGCGGTGATCACCGAGGTGCTGCCGAACGGCAACCTGCTGATCAGCGGCTCGCAGGAGATCCGGGTCAACAACGAGGTTCGCGTCCTCAACGTCGCCGGCATCGTCCGGCCGCGCGACATCTCGCGCAAGAACACCATCGACTACGACAAGATCGCCGAGGCCCGCGTCTCCTACGGCGGCCGCGGCCGCCTGACCGACGTGCAGGGCCCGACCCTCGGCCAGCAGATCTTCGAGACCGTCGCGCCGTTCTGACGGCGACATCCAGGAGCGTGCGATGGCGGACAAGGACGAGAAGAAGGGCGGCGGCAAGGCCTGGATCGGCGCGCTCGCCCTCTGCACCCTGGTCGCCGTCGGCACCGGGGCGGGTCTGGGCATGTACCTGATGACGAGCGTCGAGAAGGCGGTCGACCAGAAGACCCGCGAGGCCCAGGAGCACGAGAAGGCCGCCAAGGTGCTGAACTACACCGGCGAGCTGACCCTGCGCAGCGTCGGCTCGGTGGTGACGAACCTCGCCGAGCCGGCCGATTCCTGGGTCCGCATCGAATCGTCGGTGGTGTTCAAGACCGGCAGCCTGCCGACCCCGGACATCACCCTCGCGGAGATCAAGGCCGACCTCGTTGCCTACCTCCGCACGCTCTCGACCGCCCAGATCGAGGGGGCGAGCGGCCTGCAGCACCTGCGCGAGGATCTCAACGAGCGGGTGGCCCTGCGCACCAAGGGCGCCGTGCGCGAGCTCATCGTCGAGGCTTTGGTGGTCCAGTGAGGCATTCCGGCAAGGTCGCCCTCGCGGCGACGCTCTTCCTGCTCTCGGCCGGAGCCGCCCTGGCGCAGGGTGCCGGCGGGGGAGCCGCCGGCGTCACCGGCATCCCGGGCCTCGACGCCCTCCTGCCGCCCGGCAACGGCGCCGCGAGCGGGCGCATCCTCCAGATCGTCGCGCTGCTCACGGTGCTGTCGCTGGCGCCGGGGCTCCTCGTGATGGTGACGAGCTTCACGCGCTTTGCCGTCGCGTTCTCGTTCCTGCGTTCCGGCATCGGCCTGCAGAGCACGCCGGCCAACCTCTTCCTCGTCAGCCTGTCGCTGTTCATGACCTTCTACGTCATGGCGCCGACCTTCGACCGGGCCTGGAACGAGGGCGTGCGTCCGCTCCAGGAGAACCGGATCACCGAGGAGGAGGCCTTCACCCGCATCACCGATCCGTTCCGCGAGTTCATGTCGGCCCAGGTCCGGCCGAAGGATCTTCAGACCTTCCAGGACCTCGCCAGCCGCACCTTCCCGAAGCCCCAGGAGGGCGAGAAGATCGACCTGCGGATCCTGATCCCGGCCTTCATGATCTCGGAATTGCGCCGCGGCTTCGAGATCGGGTTCCTCATCGCCCTCCCCTTCCTCGTCATCGACATGATCGTCTCGACCATCGTGATGTCGATGGGCATGATGATGCTGCCGCCCACGGTGATCTCGCTGCCGTTCAAGGTGCTGTTCTTCATCCTGATCGACGGATGGAACCTGCTGGTGAGCGGCTTGGTGCGATCGTTCTTCTGACGCCTCTTCGATTTCACTTCGGAACGAGTGCCACGCGACGGCTCGCGGAACGGACCGAACGGGCGCCGGAGTCCGTAGGACGCCGCCCCCTCACCCTTCGGCAAGCCCGCAAGCCCGCAGCCCCTCGCGCATGTGCCCCGGCGCCGGCGCCTCGACGGTGATCGCCGGCTTCTTCGGGTAGAGCGGCAGGGCGAGGGTGCGGGCATGGAGCTGCAGGCCCGGTCCGCCCTGGCGCGGGGCGCTGCCGTAGACGGAGTCGCCCAGGATCGGCCAGCCCATCGCGGCGCAATGGACGCGGAGCTGGTGGGTGCGCCCGGTCACCGGGGCGAGGGCCAGCCAGGTCCGGCCGGCGGCCGGGTCGCGCCCCATCACCCGCCAGCGGGTGAGCGAGGGGTCGCCGGCGGGATCGGTCTTCATCCACCAGCTGCGGGGGTCGTCGGAGCGGCGGGCGAGGGCCAAGTCGATCTCGCCCGATTCTTCCGACGGCCCGCCCTCGACCAGCGCCCAGTAGGTCTTGTCGGCTTTCCCCTGTGCAAAGAGCGCGTTGAGCCGCGCGAGCGCCTTGGCGTGGCGGCCGAGCGCGAGGCACCCGGAGGTGTCGCGATCGAGGCGGTGGGCGGCCTCGGGCCGGCGCGGCAGGCCGAAGCGCAGGGCGTCGAGGTGCTGGGTCAGCGTCTCGCCGCCCTTCGGACCCGGATGCACCGGCAGACCCGCCGGCTTGTCGATGACGAGCACGAGGGCATCGCGGTAGAGGAGCCGCGAGAGTATGTCGTCAACGATCATCGGTCTGTCGCAGGGGCGGCGGGGGCGGGCGAAGTTCGGGGCAGGCCGCCCTAGATCGTCCGCAGGGTCTGGAGCAAGTGCGGATGAGTGAGACGAAACAGCCGGGCTGGTTCGGCCGACTGTTCGGCCGGAAGGCCGAGACGCCGACGGAGACGCCTGCCGAGACCCCCGCCGACGCTCCGGCCGTGCCCGCCGAGCCCGATCCGGCCGCGACGATGCCGACGGAGCCGACCGGCACCCTCTCGGAGGGCGTGCCCGACTTCGCCACCGGCGCCGACGACGTGCTCCCGGCCCCCCCGACCGTGACCGAGGCCTCGCCCGAGACCGCCCCCGAGCACGACCTCCCCGACGAGCTGGCCGGGGCCGACCTCGAACCCGTCGAGGGCGTCCAGCCCGAGGGCGTGGTGCCGGCCGCTCCCGAGCCCGAGCCGGCCGAGGTCGCGCCCGCCGCCGCCGAGATTCAGGAGCCGGAGGCGACCGAGACTCACGAGCAGCCGGGGGCGCCCACGAGCGAGGAGCCGGACGCTCCGGAAGCCGAAGAGGCCGCTCCGCTGGTGATCTACCAGCCCCCGGCCGAGCCCGAGGCGGCGGCGGAGAAGCGCGGCTGGTGGAGCCGGCTGACCGGCGGACTCAAGCGCACCTCCTCGGCCCTGTCGGACCGTGTGACCGGGCTGTTCACCAAGCGCAAGCTCGACGCCGACACCCTGGAGGAGCTGGAGGACGCGCTGATACAGGCCGATTTCGGCCTCGAGACCGCGACCCGGATCGCCGAGGCCGTCGGGAAGGGCCGCTACGAAAAGGGTATCGCCCCCGACGAGGTGCGGGCGATCCTGGCCGCGGAGGTCGAGCGCGCCCTCGATCCGGTGGCGCTACCCCTCGTGATCGACACGACCAAGAAGCCGTTCGTGATCCTGATGATCGGCGTCAACGGTGCCGGCAAGACCACGACGATCGGCAAGCTCACTCAAAAGTTCCGGGCGCAGGGGCACAGCGTGATGCTGGCCGCCGGCGACACCTTCCGGGCCGCGGCGATCGAGCAGCTGAGGGTTTGGGGCGAGCGCACCGGCGCGCCGGTGGTGGCGCGCCCGCAAGGGTCGGACGCCGCCGGCCTCGCCTACGACGCGCTCCAGGCGGCGCGCGACGCCGGCACCGACATCCTGCTCATCGACACCGCCGGCCGGCTTCAGAACAAGACCGGGCTGATGGCGGAGCTGGAGAAGGTGCTCCGCGTCATCCGCAAACTCGATGCGGAGGCGCCCCACGCCGTGCTCCTCGTCCTCGACGCCACGGTCGGCCAGAACGCGCTGAGCCAGGTCGAGATCTTCCAGAAGGCCGCGGGCGTCACCGGCCTCGTCATGACCAAGCTCGACGGGACGGCGCGGGGCGGCATCCTGGTGGCGCTCGCCGCCAAGTTCGGCCTGCCGGTCCACTTCATCGGCGTCGGCGAGGGCGTGGACGACCTCGAACCCTTCGCGGCGCGGGACTTCGCCCGGGCGATCGCCGGCCTCGACAAGACCTGACCGGAGGGGGCCGCCCGAGCCCCCTCGCTTCACTCGGCGCAATACGCCGCCATCCCGTCGGCGAGGGCGTCGAAGGCGGCCCGGCAACGGCGCAGGGAGCGCAGGTCCTCGTGCATCGCCACGAAGGTCGGCAAGTCCCAGACGATCTCCGGGAGGACCCGGACCAGGTCCGGGTCGCGGGCGGCGAGCGCGGTGTGGCAGGCGCCGAGGCCGAACCCGGCCCGGACGGCGGCGAGCTGCGCCAGCGTGCTGTCGCTGCGCCAGGCGAAGCGCGCCGCCGCGAGGGCGGGGGTCTCCCGCATCATCGCCCGCAGAAACGGCGTCTCGGCGTCGAAGCCGATCACGCTGTGGTGGGCGAGGTCGGCCGGGCGCTCCGGGAGGCCGCGGGCCACGAGGTAGCGGCGATGGCCGTAGAGGCCGAGACGGATGGTGCCCACCCGGCGCGCCACCAGGGCGGCCTGCGTCGGCGGCGCCATCCGCACCGCGATATCGGCGTCGCGGCGCAGGAGGTCCTGCATCCGGTCTGACAGCATCACGTCGACGGACAGGCCGGGATGGCGGGCATGCAGCGCGGCGAGGATCGGCGGCAGCACCTCGGCGCCGACCACCTCGGAGGCGGTGATCCGGACCCGGCCCGACAGGCCCTCGGCGTCCGAGGCCACCGCGCGGTGCAGCGCGTCCGCGGTCGCCTTCAGGGAGCGGGCGTAGGGCGCCAGGATCAGCGCCGCCTCGGTCGGCGCCAGACCCGTGGGCGAGCGGGTGAACAGCCCGACGCCGAGCGCTCGCTCCAGGGCCGCGACCTGCCGGCCCAGCGTCGGCTGCGTCAGGCCGAGCGCCCGCGCCGCGCCGGAGAGCGAACCCTCCTCCAGCACGGCGAGCGCGGCGCGGTAATGGTCCCAGCTCGGTTCGGTCATATGATTTCGTATAGCCGATCATCGCGCTTCGGCAATTTTCGAAGGACCGGTGCTTTGGCACATCTCCGCGCATCGACAGGAAGGGATGCGCGATGACGACGAGGACGGCACTGGTCCTGGGGGCGACCGGCGGGGTCGGCGGCGCGGTGGCGCGGCGGCTCGCTGCCGGCGGATGGCGGGTGCGGGCCCTGCACCGCGATCCCGCCCGGGTGGCGATGGGAGCGGACGGGCTCGAGTGGGTACGGGGCGACGCGATGGTGCCGGCCGACGTGACGGCGGCGGCCGCGGGCGCGTCCCTGATCGTCCACGCGGTCAACCCGCCCGGCTACCGCGGCTGGGACCGGCTGGTCCTGCCGATGCTCGACGCCGGAATCGCTGCGGCGAAGGCCGTGGATGCCCGGCTGCTCCTGCCGGGCAACGTCTACGTCTACGGCCGCGACGCCGGCCCGAACCCGGGCGACGACGCGCCCCAGACGCCCCGCACGGCGAAGGGCCGCATCCGCATCGCAATGGAGCGCCGTCTGCGGGAGGCCAACATCCGCAGCCTGATCGTGCGGGCCGGCGACTTCTTCGGGCCGAACACCACCGCCAATTCCTGGTTCTCCTCCGCCCTCGTGAGCCCGGGCAAGCCGGTGCGGCGCGTGCTCGATCCCGGCACGCCGGGTATCGGCCACCAATGGGCCTACCTGCCCGACGTTGCCGAGACGATGGTGCGCCTCGCCGAGCGCGAGGCCGACCTGCCCCGGGCTGCCGCCTTCAGCATGGACGGTCACTGGGACCCGGACGGACGGCAGATGGTCGCCGCCATCGTCCGGGCGGCCGGCGGCAAGGTTCCGGTGCGGCGCTTTCCCTGGCTCCTGCTGCCGCTCGCCGCGCCGTTCTGGCCGCTCGCCCGGGAGATCGGCGAGATGCACTACCTCTGGTGCGAGCCGCTGCGGATGGACAATGCCGGGCTTTTGGCGTTCCTCGGCGCCGAGCCGCACACGCCCCTCGACCGGGCTGTGAGGGAGACCTTGGTGGGCTTGAGGTGCCTGCCTGCTTGAGGCACCAGCTCACGCAAGGTCCGCCGCTCGCCCCCTCCCCGGTCCCGTGCAGGATGGATGCGGCAGACGACGCGGGAGGACGGCGCCGGAATGGGATCGCTCAGGCTACGGTTCGGACTGCTCGTCGGCAGCGCGGCGGCGCTGGTGGTGCTGGCGGCGATCGGCCTCTACGCGGCGCTCCACACCGCCGAGCGCACGCTCGACGCGACGCTCGACGCGCAGGTGCGCCTGGAGCTGATCGCCGAATTGTCCGGCCGCCTGACCGAGTTCGGCCTCGCGGCGATCGAGGCGGTCGGCGACAATCCGGGCCGGCCCGAGCGGCTGGCCAACGCCCGCAACGAGGTCGACCGGGCCTTGGTCGCGGTCGATGACGGCCTCAGCCGCGCGGTCGCCGGCTCCGGCGGCGTCCTCGACCGCACCCAGTACACCGCGCGCGCCCGGCCGCTCGCCCGCCTGCGGGCGGCCCGCGCCACCCTCGACCGCCAGGTGGCGCAGATCCAGCGCGAGCCGGATCCGGCCCGCCGCGCCGACGCGATCCGTGGCGCGCTCAACGCCTTCGGGGCGATGACCGGGCAGCCCCTCACCTTCCTGGTCGAGGCCGAACGCCGGGCCGTCGAGGCCTCCTCCGCCGAGGTCCGCACCCTGGCCGGCCGGATGCGCGGCGTCGCCCTCGCGGCGGCCGGGCTGATCGTGATCCTGCTGCTGCTGCTGCACCAGAGCCTGACCCGGCCGATCCTGCGCCGCCTCGAGGCGATCCGGGCCGGCGCCGCCGCCATCGGCCGGGGCGAGCTCGACACCCGCCTGCCGGTGGCGAGCCGCGACGAGCTCGGCCTGCTGGTCGCCAGCTTCAACCGGATGGCGGCGCGGCTGAAGCGGCGCGAGGCCCGGGTCGCCGCCGACCGGGCCGCGCTGGAGGAAATCGTCGCCCGCGCCACCGCCGACCTGCGCGGCGCCAACGCCCGGCTGGAGGAGATCGACCGCTCGCGCCGGCGCTTCTTCGCCGATGTCAGCCACGAATTGCGCACGCCGCTCACCGTGATCCTCGGCGAATGCGACCTCGCCGCCCGATCCCCCGACACGCCCGACGCCTTCCGGCCGGTCATCGCCACCATCCGCAACCGGGCGCTGCGGCTGCACCGCAGGGTCGGCGACATGCTCCGGGTCGCCCGCTCGGAATCCGGCCAGATCGAGCTCGAGCGCCGCCCGGTCGGCCTCGCGACGATCCTCGCCGAGGCGGTGGAGAGCTGCGCCCCGGAGGCGAGGCGCCGCCGCATCGACCTCGCCCTGGCGCCGAGCCCGGCCGACGTCGAGGTCGTGGCCGATGCCGAATGGCTGCGCCAGATCGTCGAGGGGCTGATCGACAACGCCCTGCGGCACGCCGCCGGCGCGACCCGGGTGCGGGTCGGGTTCTCCGCCCGCGGCGAGGCCGACGGCGCCGTCGTCACGGTGACGGATGACGGCCCCGGCTTCCCGCCGGCGGCCGAGGCCCTGTTCGAGCGCTTCCGGCGCGGCGAGGCGCGGGGCGCCGTCTCGGCCGGATTCGGGATCGGGCTCGCACTGGCGCGCTGGGTCGTTGAGCGCCATGATGGCGAGATCCGCCTGGAAACCATCCGCTCGCAGGCGGGGGGACCGGACGACCGGGCGACCGGGGCCCGCGTGGTCCTGGAGCTGCCCGGCGAGACCATGAGAGAGGACGCGGCATGAGCCGGCGAGAGGGTATCCGGGGGCAATCATGAACAGCGTTCTGATCGTCGAGGACGACGGCGACATCCGCGCCATGCTGGCCCGGGGCCTGAGCGCGGAGGGGTTCGCGGTCGACCTCGCGGGCGGCGTCGACGAGGCCCTGTCGGCGGCCCGCGAGCGGGTGCCCGAGGCGGTGCTCCTCGACAACATGCTGCCGGACGGCACCGGCCAGGACGTCTGCCGCTCCCTGCGCGAGGGCGGCTATCCCGGCGCGATCCTGTTCCTGAGTGCCAAGGACGAGGTCGGCGACCGGGTCGAGGGCCTGTCGGTCGGGGCCGACGACTACATCGTCAAGCCGTTCGTGTTCGACGAGCTGCTCGCGCGCCTGCGCGTCCACCTGCAGCGGCGGCGTGCGGCCGGCGAGGCCCGCACGCTGATGACCGCCGGGCGGCTCTCCCTCGACCTCGCCACGCGCCAGGTGCGGTTCGGCGAGACCACCGCCCGCCTGACCCAGCGCGAGGCCGAGCTGCTGGCGATCCTGATGGAGCAGGCGAGCCGCCCGGTCACCCGGGGCGACATCTTCGACCGGCTCTGGGCCAGCCAGGGCGGCCTCTCCCTCAACGTGGTCGACGTCTATGTCGGCTACCTGCGCACCAAGCTCGCCGACATCGCCCGCGCCGGCGGCCCGAGCCTCGTCACCGTGCGTGGCCGCGGCTTCATGCTCGACCTGCACGAGGCCGGTTTTCGTCAGTGACGAAATTATTTTGGGCGCAATCGATGCGGGCTAACGTCATGCCCGTCCTGCACAATAAGACCGGTCTGAGAAGCCCGGGCCCACCGCGGCCCTGGATTTCGGCAAAATAGCGCTTGCGCTCCGGGCCCGGATTGCCGATATATCCTGCGTGACAGAAAACCACTGTCATCTCAACATCTTAGGAAACTCTTAGAGGTTTCCGCCGATAGGAGAAGCGCCATGAAGTGGTCGATGCCCGTCGTCGCCGAGGTCTGTGTCGGCATGGAAGTCACCAGCTACGAGTCCGCCGAGATCGATCCCTTCAACTAAGGGCTCGCCTGAAGCGCCTCCGGCGATCCCCGCCGGATGGCGCCCAGCCTCGATATCGTCGTCCCGAACCCTCACCTACTGTCCAGGAGAAGCATCATGAAGTGGTCGATGCCCGTCGTCGCCGAAGTCTGCGTCGGCATGGAAGTCACCAGCTACGAGTCCGCCGAGATCGATCCCTTCAACTGAGGCCAAGTCCCTCAGTCCAGGATCAAGCCACCGCACCGGGACGGACCATGCAGGCCATCGTTCTGGGTTCCGGTGCGGGCGGAGGCGTACCGCAGTGGAACTGTCGCTGCCCGATCTGCGCGATGGCGCGGTCGGGAGACCGCCGCGTCCTGCCGCGCACCCAGTCGAGCCTGGCCGTCTCCGCCGACGGCGACGAGTGGCTCCTGGTGAACGCCTCGCCGGACATCCGCCAGCAGCTCTTCGACACACCGGCCCTCCACCCGCGCGAGGGCCTGCGGCACTCGCCGATTCGGGCCGTGCTGCTGACCAACGGCGACGTCGACCACGTCGCGGGCCTTCTCACCCTGCGCGAGGGCCAGCCCTTCCGCCTCCACGCCACGCGCGGTATCCTCGATTCGATCGCGGCCAACCGCGTGTTCGACGTGATGGCCCAGGGCGTGGTGGAGCGCACCGAGATCGCGCTGAACGAAACGTTCTCGCCGGTGCCGGGCCTCTCCGTCACGCTCTTTCCGGTTCCCGGCAAGGTGCCGCTCTGGCTCGAGGACGGCACGCCGGAGATCGGTGCCGAGACCGAGAGCACGGTCGGCGCGATGATCGAGGCCGGACCCAGGCGCCTCGCCTACGTGCCGGGCTGCGCCCGCGTCACCGACGGCCTCAAGGACCGGCTCTCGGGCGTGGACGCGCTCCTGTTCGACGGGACCGTGCTGGCCGACGACGACATGATCCGGGCCGGGGTCGGCACCAAGACCGGCTGGCGCATGGGCCACGTGCCGATGACCGGCGAGGGCGGCTCGGTGGCGGCGCTCTCCGAGGTGCCGATCGGCCGGAAGGTCTTCGTCCACATCAACAACACCAATCCGGTGCTGGTCGAGGATTCGCCCGAGCGTCGCAGCATAGAGGCCGCCGGCTGGGTCGTGGCGCATGACGGGCTGGCGCTGAGCCTGTGAGGGGGCGGCTCGTGCCGCCCTGCCCCAAGGTGCGCATTCATCGGACGAGGACGGTACAGGATCCTCACGGCCTCACCGGGATACGAGGGACGCCCCGGGCACTTTGGTCGCTCTTGACCCGTCGTTGAGGCGGATCAATGTCCTCCCACGGGATCACGGACAACGAAGAAACCGGATACGCCAGGACGCCCGACGCCATGCCCGCTTCCCTCGCCACCACCGCCCTCTCGATGCCCCTTCCCCCGACCGAGACCCCCGACCGCCTGCTCTCGCCGGCCGAGCTCGAGGCGGCGCTCCGCGACATCGGCGCGCGGCGCTACCACAACCTGCACCCGTTCCACCGGCTGTTGCACGACGGCAAGCTCGACAAGGACCAGGTCCGGGCCTGGGCGCTCAACCGCTACTATTACCAGGCGATGATCCCGGTGAAGGACGCCACCCTGCTGGCGCGCCTGCCGGATGCCGCGCTCCGCCGGGTCTGGCGCCAGCGCATCGTCGACCATGACGGCGACCACGACGGCGACGGCGGCATCGAGCGCTGGCTGAAGCTTGCCGAGGGCGTCGGCTTCGACCGCGACTACGTGCTCTCCACGCGGGGCATCCTGTCGGCTACCCGCTTCTCGGTCGAGGCCTACGTCCACTTCGTCGCCGAGCGCTCGCTGCTCGAGGCCATCGCGTCCTCGCTCACCGAGATGTTCTCGCCGACCATCATCTCCGAGCGCGTCGCCGGGATGCTCAAGAACTACGAGTTCATCACCCGCGAGACCCTGGCGTATTTCGACAAGCGCCTGACGCAGGCGCCGCGGGACGCCGACTTCGCCCTCGACTACGTCGTGCGCCACGCCGTGACGCCGGAGCAGCAGCGTCAGGCCCTCGACGCCCTGCGCTTCAAGTGCAGCGTGCTGTGGACCCAGCTCGACGCACTCTACTTCGCCTACGTGGCGCCCGGGATGATCCCGCCGGATGCCTGGCGCCCGGGCGAGGGCCTGCGGGCCGACGCGATCGGGAGCGTCGCCGCGTGAGCCTGACCCCCGACAGCGTGCCGCGCCTGCCCCGCGGGGTGCGGCTGCGCCACGACACGGTGCGCGACGCCCACGTCCTGCTGGCGCCCGAGCGCACCTTCGACCTCGACCCGAACGCCGTGGCAGTGCTCAGCCTCGTCGACGGCACCCGCAGCATCCGCGCCATCGCGGAGGTGCTGGCGCAGCAATACGAGGCCGAGCGCAGCGTCATCGAGCCCGACGTGATCGCGATGCTCGACGGCCTCCTCGTGAAGCGCGTGCTCGAGACCGTGCCGGCTGCCTGACGCCGCGGGTGCAGAGCCTGGGAGAGCTACCATGAACGCCGTCGCGCCCCCGCCCCTGCCGGCTCCGATCGGGCTCCTGGCCGAGCTGACGCACCGCTGCCCGCTGCGCTGCCCGTACTGCTCGAACCCGCTCGAACTCGACCGGCGCTCGGCCGAGCTCGACACCGCGACCTGGCAGCGGGTGCTGCGGGAGGCGGCGGCCCTCGGCGTGCTCCACGTCCACCTCTCGGGCGGCGAGCCGACGGCGCGCCAGGACATCGTCGAGATCACCCGCACCTGCGCCGAGCTCGGCCTCTACTCGAACCTGATCACCTCCGGGGTGGCGGGCGCGCTGGGGAAGCTCGATGCCCTGTCGGAGGCCGGGCTCGACCACGTCCAGCTCTCGGTCCAGGCGGCGGAAGCCGGCAATGCCGAGCGGATCGGCGGCCTGAAGGACGCGCAGCCGCAAAAGTTCGCCTTCGCTGAGCGTGTGACGGCGCTCGGCCTGCCGCTGACCCTGAACGCCGTGATCCACCGGGGCAACATCGCCGAGGTGCCGGCGCTGATCGACCTTGCGGTCCGCCTCGGCGCCAAGCGGCTCGAGGTGGCCCACACGCAGTATTACGGCTGGGCCTACGTCAACCGCGCCGCCCTGATGCCGGCCAAGCCCGACGTCGACCGCTCGATCCGCATCGTCGAGGAGGCGCGCGAGCGGCTGAAAGGCCAGCTCGTCATCGATCTCGTGGTGCCGGACTACTACGCCAAGTACCCGAAGGCCTGCGCCGGCGGCTGGGGCCGGCGGCTGATGAACGTCACACCCACCGGCAAGGTGCTGCCCTGTCACGCCGCCGAGACGATCCCCGGCCTCGAATTCTGGCACGTCCAGGACCGCCCGCTCGGCGAGATCTGGGCGGACTCGCCCGCCTTCCGGGCCTATCGCGGCACCGAGTGGATGCAGGAGCCCTGCCGCTCCTGCGACCGGCGCGAGAAGGACTGGGGCGGCTGCCGCTGCCAGGCCCTGGCGCTCGCCGGCGACGCCAAGGCCACCGACCCGGCCTGCTCGCTCTCCCCGCTGCACGGCAAGGTCCAGGCCCTGGCGGTGGCCGAATCGGCGCTGGAGACGGCGCCGGACTATCAGTATCGCACCATCGGCGGCGCGCCCCGCGTCGCCACGCCCGAAGGAGCGCCCGTGTGAAGAGACGTCTCGTCCTGGTTGCCGCCCTGGCCGCCGGCCTCGCGGGCGCCGCCTCCGCGCAGGACGCCGCGCCCGGCGCGAAGGCCGTGCCGCAAGACGCCATGCCGCAAGGCGCCGTGCCACAAGGCGCCGTGCCCCGAAACGATGCCGCTCCGGCGAACGCGGCGCGAAAGGACGGGCCGCCCGATCCCACCACCCTGCTGTTCGAGACCAACCAGATCGGCAACGCCCCGGTCGGGCAGGCGCTGAGCTACCGCTACACCCGCTTCAGCGGCATCGAGGGCGCGCCGTTCGGGCCGCCGATCGAGGACCGCATCCGCGAGGAGGTGAGCGCGGGCGAGAAGCCGGACACCCGCAACCTGCGGGTCGAGATGTTCTCCGGCGAGCGCCGGATGCCGACCGCGACCTACCAGGACTTCCCCGGCAACCCGGTGCTGGTGCGCTTCCTCGAGCATCATCTTGAGGACCTGGCCAAGGTGCTCAAGGGCAACCCGCGCTACATCAAGAACGCCATCCGGCGCGCGCTGCGCGAGAATGCCAGCGTGACCGCGACCGAGGTCGAGACCGGCGGCGGCAAGAAGCCGGGCTGGCAGATCGTCGTCCGGCCCTTCGTCGACGATCCGGTGCGCGACCGCCTGCGCGGCTTCGACGGCCTGACCTACACCTTCGTGCTCTCCCCCGCGGTGCCCGGCCAGATCGTCTCGATCGACGCGCGGGCCACCAACCCGGAGGGCGGGATCCTGCTCCAGGAAACGCTGACCCATGAACCGAATGCTGGCTAAGGCGGTCTTCCTCGGCGGTTTCGCCTTCGCGGCGGGGCTCACCTCCGCGCGTGCCGACGACAACGACTACCCGACCGAGGCCCGGGCCGATTACGTCTTCGGATGCATGGCGGCGAACGGCCAGACCCGGGAGGCGCTGACGAAATGCGCCTGCTCGATCGACGCCATCGCGGCCATCCTGCCCTACGACAAGTACGTCCAGGCCTCGACCATTCTGGGCATGCGCCAGGGCATCGGACAGCGTGCCAACGAGTTCCGCTCGACCAAGATGTTCGACGACCAGGTGGCGGAGCTGCGCCGGGCCCAGGCCGAGGCGGAGATCCGCTGCTACCGGCAGACGGGGCGCTAGAGGTAGGACGGCGTCAGCCGCCGACCGCGCTGCACAGTTCCACCAGTACGCCATCGCCGTCGCGCACATAGGCGACGGTCTGTCCCCAGGGCTTCGTCACCGGCGCGGCGACTGGCAGGGCGCCAGCCGCCACCGCCCGGGCGAAGGCCGTCGCGACGTCCTCGGCGACGAGGCCGACCTCGAAGCCCGCCGGCGCTTCGCTCCGGCGGTTGAGGCGGAAGCCCGGGCAGGTCTCGCCGACGAACCCCTCCTCCGCGAAGGCCAACGCCGTCCCGCCGGTCTCGGGCTCGGCATATTGCCCGCTGTCGTGGACGAAGCGCGGCGCGAGCCCGAAGGCCCGCCCGTAAAACGCGACGCTCGCCGCCACGTCCGGCACGTACAGGATCACGTAACCCAGCTTCATCCCGGACCGCTCCCCGATACCGTATGCGCCGTCAGGTCCCGTTGGCCGCCGGGAAGCTTTGGGTGAAGACGCGCCCCTCGGTGTCCTTGGCGGTGACCGTCACCGGCTCGGTATTGCCCGCGAAGGAGAACCGGAAGGTCGGGTCCTCGCTGATCGAGATGCCGCCCGTCATGGTGAAGACCGGCTTGTCGCCCTGGCGCACGGTCATGTTCTCGACGAACCAGGCCGGGGTGTAGGTCCGGGTCAGCTGGTCCATCTGCAGGCCGGAATAGTTCGGGTGGCGGACCTGCACCTGGGCCTCGCCGCGCTCGGCGAAACTGCGGAACCGCATCTCGCCGAGATGGGCGGTGGAGGCCACCGGGTCCTTGAGCGCGGGGGCCGAGCAGCCGCCCGACGCCTTGACGAAGACGCGGGTCATCAGGAGCGCGCCGTCCTCGGTCTCGGCGATGGCGCGGACGTAGGAGTAGGAGTTCACCCGAATCCGGGTCGAGAGATTGAAGCGGCGCTGGCCCTCGGCGAACCGGAACGTGCCGACCACCGGCGAAGGATTGTCGTCCACCACCAGGGTCAGGGCCTTCACCCGCCGCGAGTCGCCCTCGGGCACCGCGATCCGCAGGGTGATCGGCACGATGGCGGCGTCCTCGGCGCGCTTGGGCGCCTCCAGGGTGACGAGTCCGCTGCCGTCGCCGAGCGGCTTGTCGCCGGTCACGCTCGCACGCAACTCCTGCCACGTGGTCTCGGGCCGGTCATCCTGCAGCGGCGAGGACCGTGGCGGCGCCGGCGGGGGGCTCGTCTGCGCGGCCACGGCGCTCGTCGGCGTCACGCCCGATTCCGCCCGCGCCGGCCCGGCGAAGGCCGCCGCGACGACCAGGGCCGGCACCAGCCTCGCTGTCTTGCTGTTCCTCATGGCGTTCCCTCCGGCGGCGGGGCCCTGGCGGGCTTCTCTCGCACGTGAATCAAATGCTTCGACTAATGTAGCGGGCCGCCCGCGCCGGCGCCAGGATAAGTGCCTGGCGGCGCACCGTTTCCGGCCGATCCTCACCGAAGGGTGATCGCTCCGGCGCCGTTGCGCCCGCGCCCGGGCCGGCCTATCCCGGGCCGGTCTCCCGCCCGAGGACAATGCCCTTGACCGCACTCGCCGCCCTGCTGCCGGATCTCGGCCGCCGCACCCTGGTGATGGGCATCCTGAACGTCACCCCCGATTCGTTTTCCGACGGCGGCCGTTTCCAGGATCTCGACGCCGCGCGGGAGCAGGCCGCCCGGCTGGTGGCGGAAGGGGCGGCGCTTCTCGACATCGGCGGCGAATCGACGAGGCCCGGCCACGTCCCGGTCCCGGCCGACGAGGAGCAGGCCCGGGTGCTTCCGGCGATCCGGGCCCTCGCCCCCACCCTCCCCGTCCCGATCTCGATCGACACCTACAAGGCCTCGACCGCCGACGTGGCGCTGAAGGCCGGCGCCCGCATCGTCAACGACGTCTGGGGCCTGCAGCGCGACCCCGAGATCGCCCGGGTGGCAGCCCATCACGGCGCTCCGGTGGTGGTGATGCACAACCGCGAGACCATCGATCCGAGCCTCGACATCATGGACGAGATGCGGGCCTTCTTCGAGCGCTCGCTGACCATCGCCCGGCAGGCCGGCATCTCCGAGCGCGACATCGTGCTCGATCCGGGCGTCGGCTTCGGCAAGAGCTGGGAGCAGCATCTCGAGGCCCTGCGGCGCCTGCCCGAACTCCGGGCGCTCGGCTTCCCGCTCCTCGTCGGCGTGTCGCGCAAGTCGGTGCTCGGGCGCATCCATAACGCCGCCACCGCGCCCGCCGACCGCCTGTTCGGCTCGATCGCCGCCCACGTCGCGGCCGCCACGCTCGGGGCCGACATCGTCCGGGTCCACGACGTGCGCCCGCATGTCGAGGCCTGCCAGGTCGTCGACGCGATCACGCGTCCCGCCTCCCGCGCAGGAGCCTGACATCGTGCCTGAATCCCGGGACCGCATCCTGATCCATCGCCTCGCGGTCTTCGCCCGCCACGGCGTGCTGCCGGAGGAGGAAACCCTCGGCCAGCGCTTCTACCTCTCCCTGGAGGCCCGGCTCGATCTCGGCGAGGCCGGCCGCAGCGACGAGATCGGCGCCACGGTGAGCTACGCCGACCTCGCGGGCCTCGCCCATCGCATCGCCACCGAGCGCCGCTTCCGGCTGATCGAGGCCCTGGCCGAGACGATCTGCGCGGAGGCGCTGGCCGCCTTCCCCCAGCTCGACGCGCTGACGGTGCGGATCGACAAGCCGAGCGCCCCGGTGCCCCTCGTCCTCGACGGGGTCGCGGTCGAGATCACGAGGACCCGGCATGCCTGAGGAGAATTCGGCCGAGGCCTATCTGGGGCTCGGCAGCAACCTCGGCGACAAGGCCGCGATGCTCGATGCCGCGGTGGCGGCGCTGGCCGCGACGCCGGGCATCGCCGTCACGGCGCGCTCGCGCAACTACCGCACCCCGCCCTGGGGCGACACCGACCAGGACTGGTTCCTCAACGGCGCGCTCGGGATCGTGACCACGCTCCCGCCCCACGCCCTGCTGGAAGCCTGCCTGTCGATCGAGGCGCGGCTCGGCCGGGTGCGCGAGCGCCGCTGGGGCCCGCGGGCGATCGACATCGACGTGCTGCACTATGCTGGCGCGACCGTCTCCGACGAGCGCCTGGTGCTGCCCCACCGCTTCCTGCGCGAGCGCGCCTTCGTGCTGGTGCCGCTCGCCGAGATCGCCCCCGACCTCGTGACCGGCGGCGAGACCGTCTCCAGGGCGCTGGCCCGGCTCGACCGCAGCGGGATCGAGCCGGTCGCGGGCGCGGCCTAGAGCATTTTCCGACGAAGTGGAAACCGGTTCGTCGGAGAAAATGCGACAAAACAAAGAGTTAGAGAGCTTCGCGATTGCAACGCGATCGTGAAGCTCTCTAGCGCCCTTCCGCCTCACACCGACCGGGTGATGCCGCCATCCACCCGCAGGTTCTGCCCGGTGATGTAGCCCGCGCCCGGCGAGGCCAGGAACGCGACGACGGCGGCGATCTCGTCGGCGGTGCCGTATCGGCCGAGCGGGATGCGCTCGCGGATGCCCGGCTTCTCCGGCAGGCTGTCGACGAAGCCCGGCAGGACGTTGTTCATGCGGATGTTGTCGGCGGCGTAGCGGTCGGCGAACAGCTTGGTGAAGGCGGCGAGCCCCGAGCGGAAGACGCCGGAGGTCGGGAACGCCTGCTCCGGCTCGAAGGCCGCGAAGGTCGAGATGTTGACGATCGCGCCGCCGCCCTGGCGCTGCATGATCGGCGTGACGAGGCGGGTCGGCCGCACCACGTTGAGGAAGTAGACCTCCATCCCCCGGGTCCAGTCCTCGTCGGTGAGGTCCAGGAGCGGCCCCTTGGGCCCGTGGCCGGCGCTGTTGACGAGGACGTCGACCCTCCCCCACCGCTCCATCGTGCGGTCGACGAGGCGGGCGAGATCTTCGGGCGAGCGGTTCGAGCCCGTGATCCCGACCCCGCCGAGTTCTTCCGCCAGGGCCTCGCCCCGGCCCGAGGAGGACAGGATCGCGATCCGGAACCCGTCGGCGGCGAGCTTGCGGGCCGCGGCGGCCCCCATGCCGCTGCCCCCGGCGGTGACGATGGCGACGCGCTCGACGGTCATGATGGTCTCCCGGACGTGGATCGGGCGTTCCATGACACAACCGACGGGCTCGCGTCAGGGCCCTGCCGGCTCGGCCCGGGCGAGGGGAAGGCCGGCCTCGCCCCAGCCGTCGGTCCCGTCCGGGTACCAGTGGACGTGGCGATAGCCGAGGGCGAGCGCCCGCTTGGCGGCGTTCCACGACATCCAGCAGTTCCGCTGGCAGAACAGCACCACGGGCTTGTCCGGATCACCGCCGGTGGCGGCCGACAGGCCGTGCCGGAAGTAGTCCTCGGTCTGCGGCGCCAGCTCGCCGAAGCCGGTATTGGGCAGCCACTGGGCGCGGGGGATGCTGTCGTGCGGCGCGTCGCGCCAGATCGTGCCGGGGGGCAGCGTGGTCGGCCGCGGCGGGCGCGGCAGCACGTCGACGAACGCGGCGCCGGCCCGCCAGAGCCGCTCGGCTCGCGCGGTGGTCACCGTCTCGGCGCCCGTCAGCGCCGCGGGCGTCGGGCTGCGGAAATCCTCGAGGCGGTAGCCGTCGGGCTGCGGCGGCGCGGCGCGGGCGGCGGGCGCCGCGAGCAGGAGCGCCGTGAGACCCGCCGCGAGGACACGCCTCACGGCTTGGCGTCCGCCGGCAGCAATTTGCTCTCTTCCTCGTCGAGGAGCGGCACGCCGTAGTCGCGCAGCACGGCCTCGATCTCGGCGCGACGCTTGCGGAGCGCGGTGTTGAGGACCCGCTTCCACTCGTTCTCGCCGTGGCGCACCCCCATGGCGATGCGGTAGGCGAGCGGCGGCCGATCGGGCTCGCGCAGCAGCGGCACCACGTCGAGGCCACCGGCCTGCTTGTTGGTTTCCTTGGCGAGCCAGCCGGCGGCGGGCCCCCACAGCACCGCGGCGTCGAGCTTGCCCGAGGCCACGTCGGCGACGATCTCGGCCGAGACGGTCTGGTGCTTGCGCGAGGGGTCGAACTGGTAGGGCGGGTAGGGCTTCATCGTCGGCACCAGGCCGACCGCCCCCATGCGCTCGACCGGGGGCGTGCCGACGATCACGCCGATCGGCTTGCCCTTCAGGCGCTCGTCGTCGAGCCCGGTCAGGCCCGGGAAGGTGCCGGGACGCGACACCAGCACGTAGGTCGAGCGGTAGTAGGGGTTGGTGCTCTGGACGAGCTCGGTGCCGAAGGCCGAGCCGACGATGACGTCGCACAGGCCGGCCCCGAGGGTGTTGCGCACGAAGCCCGGGCCCTGGGTGAGCCAGTAGTACCGGAGCTTCACCTTCAGCTCGTCGGCGAGGATCGCCGCGATGCGGTTCTCGAACCCGTCGCCCTGGCGCTCGGAGAACGGCATGTTGCCAGGATCGGCACAGACCCGCAGGGCGTCCGTGGTGACGAGGTCCGGCAGGGACTGCGCCCGTGCCGGACCCGCGAGGGCCAGCGCGAGGCCGGCCGCCAGGAAAAGGGCCCGCGTCATCAGCCGCCGAGGCACTCCTTCTCCTGCTTGCGCGCCGCGTCCGGCTTGTCTTCCTTCTCGTTCGGACGAATCCGGCCCATCGCGCCGGCGGCGCGGGCCTTCAGGTAGACGTAGAGGTCGTCCATGTAGCAGGTGACGTTCTTGTTGTCGCCGAAGGCCGGCATCACCTTCTGGGTCGACGAGTTCACGTCCTGCTTGCCGCCGACGACGATGCCGACGAACTCCTCGTAGGAGAGATACTTCAGCGAGTCCTTGAGCGCCGGGGCGTAGGTCGAGCCCATGCCGTCCGGGCCGTGGCAGACGTGGCACTCGGCGTGGTAGCGGCGGTAGCCGGAATAGCTGTACCAGTCGACCTTCTTGCCGTTGTCGGTGACGTGGAAGGTCGGGCTGCCCGAGGCGTCGGTGTACTTGCCGTCCTCCACCTTCACGGCGGCGTCCTTGGCGAGCAGCTTCTCGTCGGGCTCGGCGGTCTTGTCGTTGGGGTTGAGCTGGTTGGCCAGCGCCGGATCCGGCTTCGCATCGGCTTTCTTGGCATCCTCAGCATATACGGCAGCCGTGCTGACGGCTGCTAGGGCGAGGCCGGCCGCGAGCGGCCGCAGGACAACTTTGCTGAGGTGACGCAAAGGACGCTTCTCCCTGATATCATTGAACCGCCGCCGCCCAGTTCGGCGTTTCGCGATTCTGATGATAATCTAATCATAAGGAGGCCGGCGCGGATACCCGCGCCGGCCCGGACTTAGGTCTGATGTGCGGGCGCGCGCCGCGCGCCCGCCCGTGCCGGGGATCAGTTCGGCAGGTTGAAGACCGTCAGCTGGCCGCCGAGGTTGGTGTAGCTCGACAGGGCGGCGTAGCCGCCGACCGCGCCGAGGCCGGCATTCGGGTCGGTCAGGCCGGCCGCGAGGCCGATGCCGGCCCAGCCACCGACGCCCGACAGGACGGCGATGTTCTGCTTGCCCTTGTGCTGGAAGGTCATCACGTTGCCGATGATGCCCGACGGGGTCTTGAACTTGTACAGTTCCTTGCCGGTCTTGGAATCGACCGCCTTCAGGTAGCCCTCGAGCGTGCCGTAGAACACCACGTCACCCGCGGTGGCGAGCGCACCCGACCACACCGAGAACTGCTCGGGGTTGGACCACTTGATCTTGCCGGCCGTGCCGTCCCAGGCGATGAAGTTGCCCATGCCGCCGTGGCTGTTGGGCGCCGGGTACATCGACAGGGTCGCACCGACATAGGGCTGGCCCGGGGTGTAGCTCACCCGGAACGGCTCGTAGTCCATGCAGACGTGGTTGGTCGGCACGTAGAACAGGTTGGTCTTGGGCGAGTAGGCCGCCGGCTGCTGGTCCTTGGAACCGAGCGCCGCCGGGCAGATGCCCTTCGAGTTGGTGTCCTCGCCGTTCTGGTCGGTCGAGTACTTGGCGACGACGAGCGGACGGCCGTAGGTCTTCGAGGACTTGTCCTGGTCAACCTTGGTGGCCCAGTTCACCGCCGGATCGTACTTCTCGGCGACGAGCAGCTCGCCGGTGGCGCGATCGAGGGTGTAGCCGAAGCCGTTACGATCGAAGTGGGTCAGGAGCGGCCGCTCCTTGTCGCCGATCTTCTGATCCGTGAGGATCATCTCGTTGATGCCGTCGTAATCCCACTCGTCGTGGGGGGTCATCTGGTAGACCCACTTCGCCACGCCGGTGTCGGCGTCACGCGCGAAGATCGTCATCGACCACTTGTTGTCGCCCGGTCGCTGCTTCGGGTTCCAGGTCGAGGGGTTGCCGGTGCCGTAATAGACAAGGTTCAGCTTGGGATCGTAGGAGTACCAGCCCCAGGTCGAGGCGCCGCCGGTCTTCCACTGGTCGCCTTCCCAGGTCTTGATCGACGAGTCCTTGCCGACCGGCTTGCCGAGCTCGGTGGTCTTCTCCGGGTCGATCTTCATCTCGGCGTCCGGGCCGAGGTTGTAGGCGCGCCAGGCCTGCTTGCCGGTCTTGAGGTCGTAGGCGGTGATGTGGCCGCGGATGCCGTACTCGGCGCCCGCGATGCCGACGATCAGCTTGTCCTTCACCGGCAGCACGGTGGCGGTGTTGGTCTCGCCGATCTTCGGGTCGCCGTTCTGGACCGACCAGTTCACCTTGCCGCTCTTGGCGTCGAGCGACACGATGGTGGTGTCGGCCTGGTGCAGGAAGATCGCGCCGTCGGCATAGGCGAGGCCGCGGTTGACCGTGTCGCAGCACATCACCGGGATCACGTTCGGATCCTGCTTCGGCTCGTACTTCCACAGGATCTTGCCATCCTGGTTGAGGTCGAGCGCGTAGACGATGTTCGGGAACGGCGTGTGGACGTACATCACGTCGCCGACGACCAGCGGCGAGCCCTCGTGGCCGCGCAGCACGCCGGTCGAGAAGGTCCAGGCCACCTGCAGCTTGTTGACGTTGCCGGCGTTGATCTGGTCGAGCTTCGAGTAGCGCGTATTGGCGTAGTCGACGGTCTGGAGGACCTGCTCGGCCGGGTTGGCCGTGCGCTTCAGGACGTCTTCGTTCGCCAGCGCCGGGACGGCGCCGAGGATACCCGCGCTCACCGCAAGGAGATGGACCGCTCTCATGGATTCCTCCGACAGGTGCATTGATCCCGACATCCGCAACGGGACGAATCGGGCCGGTTCCTGTTGTTTGCGTTTGGGGATGTCGTTGGCCTCGTCAGCGTGTCACAACCGGCCGCCAGAGATCCTGGCACGAGGGGACCGGTGAGGTCCCTGCCGTGTTTGCGAACCGAGCGCCCCCTCCCCTGGCGGCGCCGTTGAAGCCGAAGCTGAAGGAACTCTAAGAGAAATCGGGGCGCCGTCAACACGCCAACCGCCCCTCGGCCTGCGACACCCGAGCGCGAATTTCATAACTAAGGTATATGAGACCTTCCATGCTGCAGGGCAGCATAGGTATTGTGCCGCGCAGCATGAACGTTGAGCCGGCTTCGCCGTTCGCACATCAACGGAAGTGCCGCGGTTGGACGCATCCCGATGTTTAACTGCTCCTTACTCCCACTCGAGCTCTTGGTAGGCAGTCGTGGCGTTGCGGGCGTTGAAGTCGTCGAATAGGGACCAATGCTGCGCTTCCGTGCGCGCGGCGTCCCCTGCCCGGTCGATGGGCACGCCGTCGCGCACCATCGCCCGGACCTGCGCCTCGAGCACCGCGAGATAGTGGTCGATCGGGCCGGCGGCGGCGGGCCAGGCGACCGAGGCGGGGCCGTGACCGGGCACCACCCGGGCGGCGGGCTCGGCCCGCAGGCGGCGCAGGACCCCGATCCATCCCGACAGGCGCCCGTCGAGGGCCGGGACGTGGCCGACGAACAGGAGGTCGCCGAGGAACCAGGTGTCGGTCTCCCGGTCGCGCACCGTCAGGTCGCTGTTGGTGTGGGCGGTCGGCCAGGCCTCGAGGTGCAGCGCCCGGCCGCCGAGGTCGAGATCGAGGCTCGTCGAGACGAGAAGGGTCGGCGGCACGATCCGGGTGCCGGCGAAGTCCGGGCCGACGAGGTCGGCATTGGCCTTCAGGTAGTCCTGCGCCCGGGCGGCCAGGGCCTCCGGCAGGGCGTGATGGCCGACGAAGGTCGTGCCCTCCCCCGCGAAGGCGGCGTTGCCCAGCACGTGGTCGGGGTGGACATGTGTGTTGACGACGTAGCGCACCGGCAGCGCGGTGCGCTGGCGCAGGGCGGCCAGCAGGCGCTGCCCCGCCCGCAGGCTTCCGCCGGTATCGATCACCGCCACCGCGTCGCGCCCGATCACGAAGCCGACATTGGCGATGGCGCCGTCGTTGCGCCGCCCGGCCAAGGCATAGGGCGCGGCGTAGACGAAGATGCCCGGGGCGACCTCCTGCATCGGCAGGGCGTCGGCGCTCGCCGGACCGGTGGCCGCCGGTGCCGCGTCGGCCGGGGCCTGCGCGGCGGCGGGCGCCGCCGGAAGAACCGTGAGGACGGCGAGAAATGCGACTGCCGGCCCGATCCGCATCACGCCTCTCCCGCCTGCGCGTCGCCGGCCTGGGGCGGTGCCAGTGGCACGAACAGGCTGCGGTCGGGCTTGATGTCGAGAAGCGGCGTCCCGTCGAGGCAGTCGAGGCCGCGCACGTGCAGGATGCCGGGCTCGATCCCGACCAGCGCGACGATGCTGGTGCCGATCGGGTTCGGCCGCACCGGCGAGCGTAGCGAGAAGGTGCCCCGGGTCGTGCCGTCGTTGGCCGGGCTCTGGCGCACGAGGTCGCGCCGCGAGCGGTCGAGCCAGTACAGGATCTCCAAGCGCTCGTAGAGCGCCACGCCGTCGAGGGCGTCGCTCCAGGGCGCAAACACCTCGATCCGGCAGGTCGGCCCGTCGAGGCGGCCCTGGCGCGGGCAGCCGAGGCGGTCGGTCCAGGGCGTACGGATCCGGCCGACGAAGACGAGACCGGCATCGGCCGCGAGGGGCGCCTCGACGGCGACCTCCCCGGCCCGGATCTCGTTCAGGCGCACCATCGGCGGACTCCCCGGATGCCCTCCCTCTTGCGCCCCGCAAGCAGGTCGGGCGCTGACGGAGGTGTTCAGACTGCGCCGGCCCGACCTGCCGCCAGCCCGACCGCGGGGGCAGTCGCCGGGCTCGGCGCCGGGAGCCTAGTGCAGCCCCCGACGGCCTGGCAATCGGCTGCGGCATCAAGGCCTTGTGGAAGCGTGTGGGCGCCGCGTGCCCCGGCTCAGTAGGTCGCGAAGATCTCGGCCAGCGCGCCGGGATCGCGGGTGACCGTGAGCGCGAGGGCGAGCAGGATGCGGGCCTTCTGCGGCGTCAGGTTGTCGGCCGGGACGATGCCGTGGGAGGCGAGCCGCACGGTGGAGGGCACGACGCCACTGCCGGCGCGGGTCGATTGCACGATGGCGATGCCGGCGGCCGCGGCCTCCGCGAGGGCTTCGGCCTCCGCCGGAGGGGTCATGCCGGGGGCGAGCCCGGCCGAGACGATGCCCCGGGCGCCGGCCGCCGCGAAGGCCCGCACCGCCGTGCCGTCGGCATCCGCGTAGGCGTAGGAGATGTCGACCCGCGGCAGGGCGTAGAGGGTGCGGATGTCGAACGGCGTTCCGGGGGCGTGGCGGCGCTCCGATCGACGGTAGTAGCGTACGTGCTCGCCGTCGACCTGGCCGAGCACGCCGAAATCCGGGCTGCGGAAGGTCTGCATCCGGGTGACCGAGGTCTTGGTCACCTCGCGGGCGGCCTGAATCTCGTCGTTGAGCACCACCAGCACGCCGCGCCCGCGGGATTCCGGGGCGGCCGCGGTGCGCAACGCCGCGACGAGGTTGAGACCGGCATCGCTCGACAGGGCGCTGATCGGCCGCTGCGAGCCGACCAGCACCACCGGCAGGTCGACGGTCAGGGTGAGGCTGAGCGCGTAGGCGGTCTCCTCCAGGGTGGCGGTGCCGTGCCCGATGACGATGCCGGCGAGGTCCGGGTGCGCGCCCGCCAGTTCCTCGCAGAGCCGCACCAGGGTGCGCCAGTCGGAGAAGCCGATCCCCGGGCTCGTCACCGCCCGGTAGCGCACCGGCACCACCTCGGCCACCGCACGGGTCTCCGGCACCCTCGCCAGGATCTCCTCGGCCTCGAGGCGCCGGCCGGTGGCGGTGTAGTCGAGGATGTCGAGGCTGTCGCGGCCCACCGACGACAGGGTGCCGCCGGTGCCGATGAAGGCGACCTTGGGGAGCGTGCTCATGCTGTGGGGCTACCGTGGAGGCTGCGCCGCCCCGGCCGGGGCAGCGGGATCGATCGGGCGGGGTCTGGCAGGATCCGTGCCGCCGGCCTCGCCGGGCTCGCAGCCCGGCGCGTCGAACAGGGCCGCGAGACCGCAGGCCGAGCCGAGCATCCGGCGGCCGTCATGGCCGACGCCCGGCACGACGTGGAGCGGCTGGCGCAGGTCGGGATGACGGGCCCGCAGGGCGGCCCAGTAGGCCTCGCCGCGGGCAAGCCGGAACGGCCCCTGCGTCTCGGCCATGCAGCTCCGGTCGAGGGCGGGATGGTGCGGGTCGGTGTCCCGGCCGCCGAGCAGGTAGGTCACCGGCCGGGCGACGTAGGCGGCCTCCAGGGCCGCCGGCGCGGCCCCGCCGGCATAGCGCGGCAGATCCTGCAGGCCGTACTTCCAGCGGTCGTAGCCGGGGCAATCCGCGGTCGGGCCGGGCCGCCCGGGCGTGACGTAGGCGTAGCTGCTGGGATTGGCGACGACGTAGCTCACGGCGATGCCTCGCCCCGCCAGGGCGTCGCCTTCCCGCGACAGCATCGCGTAGCGCTGCGCCACCTGGCCGCCGCCGGAATGGCCGGCGACGACGATCCGCGACAGGTTCGGGAACAGGCGCCGGTCGGCGAGCCGGGCCAGGATCGCGTCGAGGGCGTCGAAGGAGCTCAGGGGTGCGGGGCCGAGCGCGTCGTCCCCGCCCTGCCAGCCTTCGAGCGTCCAGTGCAGCACGTCCGGCGGGAGGGCATGCGCGGCCCAGTCGGTCTGGCTGAGGAATTGCGGCACGACGAGGAGCGCCCCGTCCCCGGCCCGGCCGGCCGCCTCCCGGGCGGCGAGCGCGGAGGCGTAGTAGACGTCCGCGTCGCGCAGCCGCCCGTGCAGCACGATCACCGCCCGGCTCACCTCGGGATGCGGGACGTCGAGATCGTCGGAGGCGAAGAGGAGGAGCCGCGCGCCGGGCGCCACGGCCAGGCTCCGATCGGCCACGACGGCCACCGGCTTTTGATGAGGCCCCCGCTCGTCAGCGGCCTCGGCCCGGCCCGCGAGCAGCGCGAGCAGCAGCGGGAAGGCGGAGCGGAGCAGGGACGGCATCGGGGGCCTCCGCGACGCACGGACCGCGCGGGCGGCCCGGTGGAACTGGTGCCGGTGGAGAGGATCGAACTCCCGACCTTCGGTTTACAAAACCGCTGCACTACCGCTGTGCTACACCGGCGAGAGCCTGCAAGCCGTTGATTTGCAAGCTCTTCATACCCGAGCGCGAGGCGCGCGCGACAGGCGGGTCTATAGAGCCCCTGGCCGGTCCGTCGTCAAGGCGCAAAATCCGGGGCCGGCGTGGCCGCAGGACGTGGGTTAGGATTGCAGGAACGCGATCGGGCCGGGGCTCGCCTGGTCGAAGACCGCCGCGGTCAGGCGGCCCGTCCGTAGGGGCGCCGTGTCCAGGTTGGTGCGGTAGGGGTGGCGGCGTGGCACGCCCTCGTAGCAGGGCGTGTGCCCGTGGACGACGTGCTTGCCGAAATCGTAGTCGACCGACAGGAACGGCTCGCGGATCCACAGGCGGGCCCGCACGCTCGGATCGATCCCGGGCCGTCCGGGCCGGAAGCCGGCATGGACGTAGTAGCGCAGGCGGTCCTCGTGGACGGTCCGCAACCCGGCGATCCAGTCCATCTCCGTCGCCGGCAGGTCCGCAACCGTCGCGACGCCGTAGGAGGCAAGGGTCCGGTCGCCCCCGGTTGCGATCCAGGCCGCGGCCCGGCGCGGGTCGCGCATCGCCCGCAGCAGCGCGTGTTCCCGGTTGCCCATCAGGCACGTTACCGCCTCGGGGGTCCGCTCCTGGGTTTCGCGGACGATCGCGACGGCGCGGGCGCTCTCTGGGCCCTTGTCGATGTAGTCGCCGAGGAAGACCAGCCGGCGGCACCGGCCCGCGGCATGGGCCACGATCAGGGCGAGGAGGCTTTCCAGCGCGCCCGCGCAGCCGTGGATGTCGCCGATGGCGTAGGTCAACTCATCCATGGAACGCTGTCGGGGCCGTGGGGGTGGGCGGGAAAGGATCCAGGCATCGGGGCGCCGCGATTGTCGATGCGGCAGCAACGGGATGGGACGGATGGAACAAAGATCGGGACACACGACGTTCACGAGTCGTCGATCGCCGAACACGCCACCGTGCGAACAGTCGAGTATCGAACGCTGCGGTCTCGCGTCCTGTGATCTTTAGCGTTAGCGCAAGGAAACAAAAAATCGGCCGAGCGATCTATGTCCAAGGGCGAGCCGAAGGTCCTGGGCGGTGCAGGTATGCGGGTCTAGACTTATGCCGCGGCACTGCCGGAGCTTCGCCGGCGGGTGGGACGACCTACCCCGATCCGTCGGCGTGATGCTGCGCTGCAACATGAGGTCGCAGGTCTCCCGCCCTGTCAGATCCTGGCACGCGAATCGCTGATCTGCCGGGACGGCGCGCGTCCCTCCGGCCCGGACCCCCGCCCGTCCCGATGGCATGAGGCGGCCGGTGGAGGTGGCATGGCGGAGTTCCTGACCGTGGCGCTGGTCTGCGTCAGCACCCTGGCGGCCCCGGATTGCTCGCGCGAGACGGCCGTGGACGTGGCGGTCGCCCCCGCGCCGACGCCGATCGCCTGCCTGATGCAGGGCGAGACCCTGGCGGCGCGCAGCGGCTTCCTGCGCGGGCAGGAGACCTACCTGAAGGTCGCCTGCGAGCGCCGCCGCACCGCGGCGCTCCGCCCCGACAGCGTCACGCCCTGACGGTGCGTCGCGGGTGCGGGGGATGGCCGGCGCGGCCGCGCCGGTCTATGGCCTCGCCTCCCGTTGCGTGCGGCACCGTGCGGACCCACCTGCACGGGATCCCGGCCGCCCGCGCGCGAGACAGGAGCGTCGCCCCCGCCCCATGCCCATCGAAGCTGCCCCGCCCCAGGCCCACCTGCCGCCTCTCGCCAAGCTCGCCCTGGAACTCGGGCCCCTCGGGGTCTTCTTCTTCGGCAACGCCTATGCGGAAAAATTCGGCTTTGCCGCCGACCAGCGCCTGTTCGTGGCGACCGGGCTGTTCATCGTCGCGACCCTGGTGGCGCTCGCGGTGCATTACGTCTGGGTGCGGCGGCTGCCGATCATGCCGCTGGTCTCCGGCGTGGTGGTGGTGGTGTTCGGCGGCCTGACGCTGCTCCTGCGCGACGAGGTGTTCATCAAGCTCAAGCCCACCATCGTGAACAGCCTGTTCGGCGCGGTACTGCTCGGCGGCCTCGCCTTCGGCCGGCCGCTGCTGGCGCTCGTGCTCGACAGCGTGTTCGATCTCACCCAGGAGGGCTGGCGCAAGCTCACCTTCCGCTGGGGGCTGTTCTTCTTCTTCCTAGCGGCCGTGAACGAGGTGGTGTGGCGCACCCAGACAACGGATTTCTGGGTCAGCTTCAAGGTGTTCGGCATCATGCCGCTCACGATCGCCTTCGCGCTGGCGCAGACGCCGCTCTTGCTGCGCTACGAGCGCAAGAAGGACGGGACCACGACAGGCGGGGCGACGTCGGATCAAGCTTGAGCGGGGCGCGGTGCCGCAGCCGGAACGGGTGCAGGACTTCGGCGATTCATCCCGTCATGAGCCCCGCACCTGCCGACCCGCCGGAGAAGGCCGTGACCGACAAGGCCTTGACCGAGAAAGCACTGGCCATCCACCGCCGCCTGTGCGGGGTCTATGGCTGCCCGATCCCCTATTTCCACGATCTCGACCCGGTGAGCGAGCTGATCTCCTCGCTCCTGTCGCACCGTACCCGCAACGCCGATTCCGGCCGCGCCTTCAAGGCGCTCCGGGCGCGTTTCAACGACTGGGACTCGCTGATCGCCGCGCCGACCGCGGAGGTCCAGGCGCTGATCTCGGGCGTCACCTGGCCCGAGCTGAAGGCACCGCGGATCCAGGCGGTCTTGCGCGCGGTGCAGGCGCGGGCCGGGAGCCTCGATCTCGGTTTCTTGCGCGAGATGCCGGTCGCCGAGGCGCGAGCCTGGCTCGAGGCGATTCCCGGCGTCGGGCCGAAGACCAGCGCGGCGGTCCTGTCGTTCAGCGCGTTGCGGATGCCGGCGCTCCCGGTCGACAGCCACCATCACCGGGTGGCGCAGCGCACCGGGCTGATCGGCCCCAAGGTCGATGTCGGCCCCTCCCATGCCATCCTGCGGGCGCAGCTGCCGGCGGACTGGGACGCGCAGACGCTCTACGACAACCACGAGATCCTGATGCTGCACGGGCAGCGCTGCTGCTTTCACCGCAACCCGGCCTGCGGGTCTTGCGCCGTGCTCGATCTCTGTCCCACCGGCCAGGCCCGGACGGAAGCCCGCAGGCCGGACGGCGCGGTCGCGCTGCACCCCTGATCGGCGTGCTTGACCCCCCTCCCGGAACGGTCCAGAACGCCGCGCCCGCGGGACTGTGACAGCCCTCGGCCAGGGGACGACGAACTCACGATGCCCGCGTTCAAGGAACTGGTCTTCTCCGGCGTCCAGCCGACCGGAAACCTGCACCTCGGCAACTATCTCGGCGCCATCAAGCGCTTCGTCGCCATGCAGGCGCAGTTCGACTGCCTGTACTGCGTCGTCGACCTGCACGCGATCACCGTGTGGCAGGACCCGGCCGAGCTGACGCGCCAGATCCGCGAGGTCACCGCGGCGTTCCTGGCCGCCGGCATCGACCCCGCCCGCTCGGTGGTGTTCAACCAGAGCCAGGTGCCGCAGCACGCCGAACTCGCCTGGATCTTCAACTGCGTCGCCCGTCTCGGCTGGCTCAACCGCATGACGCAGTTCAAGGAGAAGGCCGGCAAGGACCGGGAGAACGCCAGCATCGGGCTCTACGACTATCCCGTGCTGATGGCGGCCGACATCCTGGCCTACCGCGCCACCCACGTTCCCGTCGGCGAGGACCAGAAGCAGCACCTCGAGCTGACCCGCGACATCGCCCAGAAGTTCAACAACGACTTCGCGGGCGCGATTCAACAGCAGGGCTACGGCGAGGCTTTCTTTCCGATCACCGAGCCGCTGATCGGCGGGCCGGCCGCCCGGGTGATGAGCTTGCGGGACGGCACCAAGAAGATGTCGAAGTCGGACCCGTCCGACTATTCGCGCATCAACCTGACCGACGATTCGGACGGCATCGCCACGAAGGTGCGCAAGGCCAAGACCGACGCCGAGCCCCTCCCCTCCGAGACCGCCGGTCTCGAGAAACGGCCGGAGGCCGACAACCTCGTGGGCATCTTCGCCGCGCTCAACGACGTGAGCCGCGAGGACGTGCTGCGCGAATATGGCGGCGCCCAGTTCTCGGCCTTCAAGGGGGCGCTCGTCGACCTCGCGGTGGCCAAGCTCGGGCCGATCGGCGCCGAGATGAAGCGCCTCGTCGCCGATCCGGGTCACATCGATGCGGTGCTGGCCGACGGCGCCGCGCGCGCCGAGGCGATCGCCGCGCCGAACATCGCCGCCGTGAAGGACATCGTCGGCTTCGTGCGCCGGCGCTGAGCGGTCGCGGCGGCGCACCGGCTCCCGGCAGTTCCCATGCCGGTCGAGCCGGAGCACGGGCGCGATCATCGTCCAGTATCAGACTGATCAGGGCGATGAACCGTCCAGTATTCGACGGTTCATGATATGCCCATCCGGCCCTAGCCTGAGCCGGATCCGGCCCTCCATTCCGATACGGGAACGAGCGCGCGGAACTTCGCCGTCCGCGTGTGGGCGCGCAAAGTCCAATCTACATCTTGCCGCTGGCTTTCAGCCGTGCAAGCCGTGTCACGGCCCGCTCGGCCGAATCATCTCGCTGCACATCCTGCGCCCATTCCTCGATGAGGGTGGGACGAGCGTGCGACCTTTGTCTCAGATGTTCGATCTCGTCCCTCAGAATGGTGTTCCGAGGAGCATCGCGATGCTCGGAGGGCGGGGGTGATTTGCGGCGGCTCGACATGCCGGGCATGCTCTTCGGGCGTCGTTAACGGGAGGTAAACGCCGTCCCGATCCCGGTGGCCGTCCGGCCTCGCTCACCCGAAGGTGATGCATCGCGGGAGGCGGCCTTGAAGCGCGGGCCATGGAGCCGATAACCCGGGGCGACGATCAAACACCGGGAGGCGATCCGCATGGCCATCCAGGCCCTCATCTTCGACGTGTTCGGCACCCTCCTCGACTGGCACGGCGGCGTCGCCCGGGAGGCTGTGCGGCTCCTCGCGCCCTTCCGGCCCGACCTCGACGGCGCCGCCTTCGCCCGGGCCTGGCGCGACCGCTACCAGCCCGGCATGGAGCCGATCCGCCAGGGCGCCCGGAGCTACGCCGACCTCGACACCCTGCATGCCGAGAGCTTGGAGGGCGTGCTCGCCGGCCTGCACCTCGCCGAGACGGTACCGTCGGAGGTGCACCACGAGCTGGTGCTCGCCTGGCATCGGCTCGATGCCTGGCCGGAGGTGCCCGACGCGCTGGCGCGGCTTCGCGAACGATACCTGCTGGCGCCCTGCTCCAATGCGCATGTCCGGCTCGCCATCGCGCAGGCCCGCCGCAACCGGCTGCCTTGGGACGCGGTGCTCGGAGCCGAGTTCGCTCAGGACTACAAGCCGAAGCCCGCCGTCTATCTCCGCGCCGTCGAGGCTTTGCGGCTGCAGCCCGGCGAGGTGATGATGGTGGCGGCCCACTCCTCGGATCTCGCGGCGGCGGCGGCCTGCGGCCTTGCCACCGCCCATGTCGCACGGCCCGACGAGAGCGGCCCAGGCACCGGCGAGGCGGCGCCCCTGGTGCCGGTGGATGTTGCGGCATCGGATTTGGCGGATCTGGCGAGGCAGCTCGGCTGCTGAGAACTGGACATGCCAACCGACATCCTACCCACTCACCTCAGGATGAGGTCGAGAGTGGGGTAAAATCGGTCAATCGACGACACGGCATCCTGCGTAGAGAAAGGGCCCGCCTCCTCCGGGGAAGCGGGCCCCACGGTCGTCAGTTCAGCAGGGCATGGGCCGGCCGGCGCTCGTCCGGCGACACCGACTGGTCGCCGATGAACAGGCCGGCGGGGCCGAGGCGCACCGGCACCGTCTCGCCGTCGTGAACCCGGCCGGCGAGGATCTGCTCGGCGAGCGGGTCCTGCACCGCTTTCTGGATCACGCGCTTCAGCGGGCGCGCGCCGTAGGCCGAGTCGTAGCCCTTGTCGGCGAGCCAGGCGCGGGCGTCGGGCTCGATGTCGAGGGTGATCTTGCGATCCTCCAGGAGCTTGGCGAGGCGCCCGAGCTGGATGTCGACGATCGCCCCCATCTCCTGCCGCTGCAGGCGGTGGAAGAGGATGATCTCGTCGACCCGGTTCAGGAACTCGGGGCGGAAGTGCGAGCGGACCACGTTCATCACGTCGTCGCGCACCACGTCGGTATCCTGGCCCTCCGGCTGGTTGACGAGGTACTCGGAGCCGAGATTCGACGTCATGACGATGAGCGTGTTGCGGAAATCGACCGTCCGCCCCTGCCCGTCGGTGAGCCGGCCGTCGTCGAGGACCTGCAGCAGGACGTTGAACACGTCCGGATGCGCCTTCTCGACCTCGTCGAACAGCACGACCTGGTAGGGCCGGCGCCGCACGGCCTCGGTCAGCGCGCCGCCCTCCTCGTAGCCGACATAGCCCGGAGGCGCGCCGATCAGGCGGGCCACCGCGTGCTTCTCCATGTACTCGGACATGTCGATGCGCACCAGCGCCGTGTCGTCGTCGAACAGGAAGCCGGCGAGCGCCTTGGTCAGCTCGGTCTTGCCGACGCCGGTGGGGCCGAGGAACATGAACGAGCCGATCGGCCGGTGCGGGTCCTGCAGGCCGGCGCGGGCGCGCCGCACGGCGGTCGCCACGGCCACCACCGCCTCGGCCTGGCCGACGACGCGCTTTCCGAGCGCCGCCTCCATCCCGAGCAGCTTCTCGCGCTCGCCCTCCAGCATCTTGTCGACCGGCACGCCGGTCCAGCGCGAGACGACCCCGGCGACGTGGCTCGGCGTCACCGCCTCCTCCATCATCCCGGACCCGTTGCCGCGCGAGCCGTCGGCACCCCGAGCCTCGATCTCGGCGAGTTCCCGCTCCAGCCCCGGGATGATGCCGTAGGCGAGCTCGCCCGCCTTCTGGTACTGGCCCTGGCGCTGCGCCGCCGCGAGGTCGTTTCGCGCCGCGTCGAGCTTCGTCTTCAGCTCGGCCGCCCGGCCGAGCTTGTCCTTCTCGGCCTTCCAGCGTGCCGTGATCGAGGCCGACTGCTCCTCGAGGTCGCCGAGCTCCTTCTCCAGCCGCTGCAGGCGGTCGCGGGAGGCGGAATCGGTCTCCTTCTTGAGAGCCTCGCCCTCGATCTTCAGGCGCACGATCTCACGATCGATGTTGTCGAGCTCCTCGGGCTTCGAATCGACCTGCATGCGCAGGCGCGAAGCCGCCTCGTCGACGAGGTCGATCGCCTTGTCGGGCAGGAAGCGGTCGGTGATGTAGCGGTTCGACAGGGTCGCGGCCGCCACCAGCGCCGAATCCTGGATCCGGACCTTGTGGTGCTGCTCGTACTTCTCCTTGATGCCGCGCAGGATCGAGACCGTGTCCTCGACCGTCGGCTCCGAGACGAAGACCGGCTGGAAGCGGCGGGCGAGCGCCGCATCCTTCTCGACGTGCTTGCGGTACTCGTCGAGCGTGGTCGCGCCGACGCAGTGCAGCTCGCCGCGGGCGAGCGCGGGCTTGAGCAGGTTCGAGGCGTCCATCGCCCCGTCCGCCTTGCCGGCGCCGACGAGCGTGTGCATCTCGTCGATGAACAGGATAATCTGGCCGTCCGCGGCGGTGACCTCGGAGAGCACGCCCTTCAGCCGCTCCTCGAACTCGCCGCGATACTTCGCGCCGGCGATCAAGGCGCCCATGTCGAGGGCGAGGAGCTGCTTGTCGCGAAGCGATTCCGGCACGTCGCCGTTGACGATGCGAAGCGCCAGCCCCTCGACGATGGCGGTCTTGCCGACGCCTGGCTCGCCGATGAGGACGGGATTGTTCTTGGTGCGCCGCGACAGCACCTGGATGGTGCGGCGGATCTCCTCGTCGCGGCCGATCACGGGGTCGAGCTTGCCGTCGCGGGCCGCCTCGGTGAGGTCGCGGGCATACTTCTTCAGCGCGTCGTAGGCGTTCTCGGCCGTCGCGTTGTCGGCGGTGCGGCCCTTGCGGAGCGCATTGATGGCGCCGTTGAGCGAGGCCGCGGTGACGCCGGCCTGGGCCAGGATCTTGCCCGCATCCGTATCCTTCTCGACCGCCAGCGCCAGCAGCAGGCGCTCCACGGTGACGTAGGAATCGCCCGCCTTCTCGGCGGCCTTTTCCGCGGTGTCGAACAGGCGCATCAGCTCGCGGGTCGCCTGCGGCTGCGAGGCGCCGCCCGAGACCTTCGGCTGCTTGGAAAGCCACGCCTCGGTCTGGGCGAGCGCCACGCGCGACTGGCCGCCGGCGCGGTCGATCAGGCCCGCGCACAGGCCCTCGGGATCGTCGAGCAGCACCTTCAGGACGTGGGCGGGCGACAGCTGCGGATGGCCCTCGCGCAGGGCCAGCGACTGGGCCGACTGCACGAAGCCCCGCGCCCGCTCGGTGTATTTTTCGAAGTTCATGAATGCGCTCCTCCTTGGCCGATCCTCCCGCCCTCGTGACGAGGCATCGGTGGGACCGAAGGGTTCGCCATCGCGCGGTCGTCGCGCGCCGGGCGCCGGCCCTTCCAGGAAGCTGCCGGCCCTCCCCATGTGGTGTGACATATCGGTAACACAAGGGGCGGCCCGCCGATTTCACGGTTGCGGGACATGCGGTGCGCGGATGGCTGCAAGGGCGCGGGCCGGGCCCGATTCCCTGCGCCGACCAATCGCGCTAGGCAGGAGCCATGAGCAGCCCTGCCCTCACCGTCGCCGCCCTCCACCGCTATCCGGTGAAGGGTCTTTCGCCCGAGCCGCTGACGGCGGCGGCCCTCACGGCCGGCAACTATTTCCCGAGCGACCGGCTGTTCGCGGTCGAGAACGGCCCGAGCGGCTTCGACCCCGCCGCTCCGGTGCACCAGCCGAAGATCAAGTACCTGATGCTGATGCGCAACGAGGCCCTGGCCCGGCTGCAGACGTCCTACGACGACGCCACCGGCGTGCTGACGATCCGCGAGGGCGACCGGGAGGCGGCGCGGGGCGACCTCGCCACGCGGGAGGGCCGGCTCGCCATCGAGGCGTTCTTTCGCCGCTTCCTGCCGAAGGAGTTGCGCGGCCCGCCGAAGGTCCTGGCGGCGCCTGAGGGTTATCGCTTCACCGATTCGCGCAGCGGATACGTCTCGCTCATCAACCTGGCGAGCGTGGCGGCGGTCGAGGACATGGTCGGGGCGCCGGTCGATCCCCTGCGCTTTCGCGGCAACCTGCACGTCACCGGGCTGCCGGCCTTCGCCGAGCTCGACCTCGTCGGGTCGGAACTCGCGACCGATGCGGGCCTGCGCCTGAAGGTGACGAAGCGCATCGTGCGCTGCGCCGCCACCAACGTCGACCCCGTCACGGGCGAGCGCGACCGCGCGATCCCGGAAGCGCTGCAGAAGCACCTCGGCCATGCCGATTGCGGGATCTACGCCGAGGTGGTGTCGGGCGGGGAGGTGCGGCCCGGGGACGTGCTGCGGGTGGCGGGCTGACGGTCCGGCGTCCGGCTCAGCGCTTGGCCGGCAACCAGGCCGGCTCCGGCTCCCGGCGCGGCAGCACCGCGGCGACGGCGTCGAGGTCGACCGTGTAGCTGTCGGTAAGCAGGCGCCAGAGGTCCTGGCGGTTCGCGGCGCGGTCGCTGAGGGAGTTCACCGTGGCGGCGAGCAGCGCGGGGTTGGTGAGGGCGGGGCGCGGCAGGAGGAGATCGGCGGGGCGCATCGTCGGCATCCGTGAAACCGTCCCCAGATTGTGCCGGACGTGGTAAATTTCCCGTAAAATGCAACCGACGCGAACCGGGGTCGGCCCCCGTCATCGAACCGTCGCGCGGGCCCGCCAGAACCCCCGCCGGATGCCGGCGATCCCCTGCGGGGCATGCCCGTCGCCCGGAAGCGCGCGACCGCGCGATTTCGGTGTGACAGGCCGCGCGATGATGCGTAGAAACCCGCGCCGTCCCGGCCGCGTGCCGCGGCCGAACCTTGCCCCGGCCGCGCGCCCGCCTTCCGCGCCGCGGCCCGACCTAGCGAGAGGAAACCCGCCGCGATGAGCGATTCCGGAGCGGACAAGCAGCCCGACGTCCAGCTGCCCAACGTGCACGTGCGGGCCGAGGTCCTGGTGCAGGCGCTGCCGCACATGCAGCGCTACGACGAGGAGGTCGTCGTCATCAAGTATGGCGGCCACGCCATGGGCGACCGCGCCGCCGCGGAGGATTTCGCCGAGGACATCGTGCTTCTCGAGCAGTCGGGCCTCAAGCCCGTGGTGGTCCATGGCGGCGGGCCGCAGATCGGCCGCATGCTCGACCGGCTCGGCATCAAGTCCGAGTTCCGCGAGGGCCTGCGCGTCACCGACGAGGCCACCGTCGAGGTGGTCGAGATGGTCCTGGCCGGCTCGATCAACAAGCAGATCGTCGGCTGGATCTCGGCCGAGGGCGGCAAGGCGATCGGCCTGTGCGGCAAGGACGGCAACATGGTGCGGGCGCGCCGCGCCGCCCGCACGGTGACCGACCCGGATTCGCACATCGAGCGCCACGTCGATCTCGGCCTCGTCGGCGAGCCCGAGCACGTCGACCGCACGGTGCTCGACGCGGTGCTGAAGGCCGAGCTGATCCCGGTCCTCGCCCCGGTGGCGGTCGGCGCCGACAATCAGACCTACAACGTCAACGCCGACACCTTCGCGGGGGCGATCGCCGGGGCGATGCGGGCCAAGCGCCTGCTGCTGCTGACCGACGTGCCGGGCGTGCTCGACAAGAACAAGAAGCTGATCCCGGAACTGTCGATCGAGGATTGCCGCCGGCTCATCGCCGACGGAACCATCACGGCCGGCATGATCCCGAAGATCGAGACCTGCATCTACGCGCTGGAGCAGGGCGTCGAAGCGGTGGTCATCCTCGACGGCAAGGTGCCGCACGCGGTGCTGCTCGAGCTGTTCACCGATTACGGCGCCGGCACCCTGATCCGCCGGTCCTGACACGCCATCGGACGACCGGGCGGCCGCCTCTCGCGGCCGCCCGGTCCGTCGGAGCCTTCTTTCGTCTTCCCTTCCGCCCCGCCTCGCTTAATCTAGGCGCCCGGGGCCGTGGGGCCCCCGTCGCCGGATCGTCCCTTGCTGCTGCCAGGCGAGAGCCACCTCACCGCGCCCGAGGCCCGTGGCTTCTCCGGGGTCGATACCTGGGTGTTCGACCTCGACAACACGCTCTATCCCCACGACGCCCGGGTCTGGCCGCAGGTCGACGAGCGCATCACGCTCTACGTGATGAACCTGTTCGGCCTCGACGGGATCTCGGCCCGTGCCCTGCAGAAATACTTCTATCACCGCTACGGCACGACTTTGCGCGCCCTGATGGCCGAGTGGAAGATCGACCCGTACGACTTCCTCGACTTCGCCCACGACATCGACCATTCGAGCATCGCCCTCGACCCGGGCCTCGGCCTGGCGATCGAGGGCCTGCCCGGCCGCAAGCTGATCCTCACCAACGGCTCGCGCCGGCACGCCGAGAACGTCGCGAAGAAGCTCGGCATCCTCGACCATTTCGAGGACGTGTTCGACATCGCGGCGGCCGACTTCGTGCCCAAGCCCGAGCGCAGCGCGTACGAGAAGTTCCTCGACCGCCACGGGGTCGACCCGACGCGCTCGGCCCTGTTCGAGGACATGGCCAAGAACCTCGTCGTTCCGCACGACCTCGGCATGGCGACGGTGCTGGTGGTGCCCCGCACCATCGACCCGTTCCGCGAGAGCTTCGAGCAGGAGGCGGTGCGCGCGCCCCATATCGACCACATCACCAACGACCTCGCGGGCTTCCTGACCGATCGGGTCGCCCCGGCGCTGGCGGCGTGAGCCCGCAGGAACGCCCCGGGCGGGACCCGCACGGTCGCGGGCCGGACGCCGACGACCCAGTGGAGATCTGGGGCCGGCGCATCGGCCGCGGGCTCGGCGGCATCGCGCTCGCAGGGCTCGCCTTCCTGCTCGGCCGGCAATTGCAGCTGTGGTGAGACTCGCGCCCGGAGACGAGATGTCCCAGACCGATTGGAGCGGACGCAAGGCCCCCGACCTCGCCGCCATCGAGGCCCTGGCCGAGGCGGCCTTCGCGCGCCTGCCGGAGGGGTTCCGGGCCCTGTGCGACGGCGTGGTGATCCGCGTCGAGGATTTCCCCGACGACGAGACCCTGGAGGAGATGGGCTGCGAGAGCGAGTTCGACCTCCTCGGCCTGTTTCGCGGCACCGGCCTGGCCCAGGGCGGCGGCGCCCTCCATCTCGCCACCGGGCAATTTCCCAACATGGTCTGGCTCTACCGCCGGCCCCTCCTCGACTACTGGGCCGAGCACGACGAGACCCTGGACCATCTCGTAACCCATGTGCTGGTGCACGAGATCGGCCACCATGTCGGCCTGTCCGACGACGACATGGCGGCGATCGAGGCGGCGGCCGAGGCGTGATTTCGCCGGGCGCGAGCTGAGCAGATTTCACCGAAGTGGTGACCGGTTCGGCGCCGAAAATCCGCGACGGAACAAGAGCCTGAGCGGGCGAAGGGTTGGCTTGCCAACGCAAAGTCTGCTTAGGCCGACCGCCTCCGCGCCGGAAGGCCCTAGTTCTAACGTTCTAGGATGAAGCGCCGTTAGATCGCGCGTCTGCGCCGGCCCAAGCCCTTGGTCCGGCGATCGTTTCAGACCCGGAACAGCGTCCTGTCGGCTCGATCATGCCCCAGGGCAGTATAACGGCGAGACGATTGCCGGCGAGCGGGGGCTTCCCCTATCGGCGAGGACGGACCGGCGATCCGGTCGTCACCGCGATCCCCGACATGTCCAGCCGCATCATCCTCGACCCCATCCGCATCGACACCGGCAGCAGCGACAGCGAGGGCCGCCTGGCCTATCGCGACGGGCGCCTGATCGGCGTCCTGACGTTGCTCGATCCCGAGTTGCACGGCGAACTCGGCGTCGGCCGGCACTGGTTCCTGGAGGCCGGGTTCGGGCCGACCTCCGGCGAGCCGCGCCCGCCGGCCTTCCCGACCCTCGACGCGGCACGGGCCTGGCTCGCCGACCGGAGTGCCCGGTCCCCGTGCCGGGCGGCGCGGGCGCCTGAGGCTACGCCGCGCTGCGCGGCGGCAGGGCGCTCGCCTTCGGGCGGCTGGTGCGGAACTGCCCGCGCTCCACGGCGATGAACACCAGCACCACCACGGTCACGCTGGTGAACCACCAGCTCGCCGTGGTGCCGATGCCGAGGCAGGCGGAGGCGAAGGCGGTGGCGGCGGTCGCCATCGCGCCGGGTGTCAGCACCGGGTGCTCTCGGCCGGAATGGCGGATGCCGTTCCACAGCACGAAGGCCGCCGCGAAGGCGCCGACGATTCCGAGTTCGTACCAGATCTCGAACAGCAGCGAGGCCGGGGCGTTGATCGGCAGCATGCCGATCACCTTGCCGCGCAGGGCCGTCTCGAGGCCGTGGCCGGTGATCAGGCGCAGCGGCTCGGTCGTCACCACCCGCTGCCAGGCCTTCAGCGACAGGATCGTCGGATGGAGCGGCCCGAGCACCGGCGTGAGCAGCGGCCGCAGCAGGAAGGGCAGCAGCGGCGCCAGCGCGACGAGGCCCGCGGCCACGCCCGCTGTGACCCGCACCCCGAGCCCCTGGCGCCAGGCCGACAGCGCGAAGGCGGCGGCCCCGACCGCGAGGGCGAGCAGCGGCACGGGACCGGGAGAGAGCACCAGGGCGACCGCGACCGCCAGGGCGAGGCCGAGGGCCTGCATGTCGCGCCGGCGCGAGCGCAGCCAGGCGGCGGCGGGCCAGACCAGCAGGGCGAGCAGCATCGCGCCGCGCTCGAGGGCGCCGTCGTCCTCGAGCGCGCTCCTCACGGCGGTGCCGCCGGACAGCCCGAGGAGAATCGCCCCGATCGCCGCCGCACCGACGCCGAGCGGCAGGAGGTAGAGGTTGGCCGAGCGCATCCGGTCGGGCAGCGCGAGGTAGCCCGCCACCGTCAGCCCCACAGTGGCGGCGAGGTTGAGCAGGCGCTCGCTCGCCGGGCCGGGAAACGGCGTCCAGACCAGCGAGAGCGCGCACCAGCCGAGCAGGAGGACGCCGGCCAGGATCGCCCTGGCGCCGCCCAGGCGCGCCAGCCCGGCGGCCAGCGGGCGCTGGGCTCCGTCGAGGAAAGCCGCGACGATCAGGAGCGCGATGCCGATCGGTGCCAGGATCACCACCGAGCGCCGCGACACCAGGGCGGTGACCGGGATCACCACGGTCAGGCCGAAGAAGGCGAGGCGTCGCAGCAGCGCCGCCGCATCGACGGCGGGATCGGTGGTGTGCGTCGTCGCGCGCGGCATGGCGGCTTTTCCGGCTGGCGGCCCGGCGGGCGCCGTTCTCCCCTCCTAGTCGAGAGGGCGGCTCGTGCGCTGTAGATGGAGCGCAACACTGAGGCGGGCGCGCCTCAGCCGGGCGGCCGGAGCGCCGTCGCCACGTCCTCGTCCGTGACCGCCTCCAGGGGCTTCCCGATCTTGCAGGCGCGCGAGCGGGCGCCCGGCAGCATCACCAGGATCACCGTCTCGGTGCCCGGGCAGGCCGGATCGGCGCAGACGATCTCGCTCACCGTCAGGCTCACCTCGGGGCCGAAGCCGCCGAGCCGGCGGGCGGCCGCCGCGACCCGGGCCCGCGCGGCGGCGTCCGGTCCCGGGCGTCGGCGGAAGGCGCCGAGGAGGCCCATGGCCCCTAGCGCGGCAGGCTGAGGAGGCCGGCCTGCCCGTCGGCGCAACCGAAGGCGAGGTGCTCGCCCCCCGCGTGCCAGCTCAGGGCCGTCACGGCGCTGCCCCGCACCGCTGGGCGCACCAGGAGCTCGGAGGCGTCGGTGAAGCGGATCAGCAGCACGCAGCCGTCCTCGTAGCCCGCGGCGAGGACCGGGGACTTCGGGTGGAAGGCCACCCGCGAGACCCGGGCCGGGCGCACGCCGCATTCCCGCGGCGCCTTGCCGGTCGGGCCTTCCTTGGAATCGAACGGCCACACGATCACGGCCTCGGCGCCGCTCGTCGCCAGCCAGTCCCCGTCCGAGGACCAGGCATAGGAGCGCACCTTGGCGGGGTAGCCGGTCATCCGCATGTGGCCGCGGTCGGGCTGGAGGCGCCAGCCGTGCAGGGCGTTCTCCTGCATGGTGGTGATGACGAAGCGCCCGTCCGTCGACCAGGTGACGTCGATGTGCGAGCCCTTCCAGGTCAGGGGCTCGGGCGGGGTGTCGAGGTTGGGGTACCACAGCGTCGCCCCGCCGTAATGCGACACCGCGAGCCGATATCCCTTGGGCGCGAAGGCGAGTCCGCGGGCGGTCGAGGGCGCCTCGAACACCTTTTCCCGGCCCTTGGCATCGCGGGCGACGACGCGCTTGCCCGCGGCGAACGCGACCCCGCCGTCGGGATGCAGGGCCAGGGCGTCGATCCAGGCGGCACCCTGCGCGGTCGCGACCGGCTCGGCCGTGCCGCCGGCCTTGATCGCGACGACCCGGCCGTCGTCGCCCCCGGTGACGAGGCGCTTGCCGTCGCCGGCCGCCACCAGGATCCCGGCCTCGGGATGGGCCTCGACCCGCGCGGTCTCGCTACCCTCATGGACGAGCAGCACCGTCCCGTCGCCGAGGGACAGGGCGAGGGTCCGGCCGAGCCAGTGCGCCGCGATGACGTGGGCGCCGGCCGCCACGTCGGTGACCTGCTGGGTGAGGGAGGGGGCAGCGGAGGCGCTCATCGCTCGTCTCTGAACCTCTGGGGCGTCGCCCGGGCGGGAGGGGCCGGTTCTCCCGAACCCGGAGGGGCGGGCCTCTCACACGGGAGGGCATCGCGCAAGGGTGCGCGGGGGGTGCGCGGGGGTTCGATTGCGCGGGCGGGGCCGGTTCCCGCGGGCATTAACCGGCCGTCCCGCAGGGTTAAGGCTTCGCTCACCAAACCCCGTCAATTCGATGGATCCACCCCGAACACGGCTGCGGTTCCGGCGGTTCTTCCCTCGAACCGTCGCCGGACCGCACCTCGGGCGAGCCGGCGGCCCCTACCCTCCCGGGAAGCGAGTTGCGTCATGATCCAGTTTGCCTACGCGGCGATGGTGCCGCCCACCGCCCTCTCCTGGGAGACGGTGCTGGTGGTCGAGGACGAGGCGATGGTCTGCGAGATCGCCGCCGAGGCCCTGGCGGACGAGGGCTATCGCGTGCTGACCGCCGCTGACGCGGTCGAGGCGGAGCGCATCCTGCAGGCCGAGCGGGTCGACATGCTGTTCACCGACATCGACCTCGCCCGCAACACCAACGGGGTCGCACTCGCCCGCGACGCCAGGCGCCACTGCCCGCGCCTGCCGGTCGTCTATACCTCGGGCGGCCGCCACGCCCTGCCGGCGGGCGAGGCCGTCACCGGCTCGGTCTTCGTCCCCAAGCCCTACCGCCCGAGCCAGATCGTGGCCCTCGCCAACCGGATCCTCGGGCACTGACCCGACCCGAGAACCCGTTCCATCCCTTCTGGAGACAGACACCGATGCGCGCGCCCTTCGTCATGACCGGTCTTCTGGCCGGCCTCCTCGCCGTCCAGGCCCTGACCGCGGGTGCCAAGGACGCCACGCCCAAGGACGCGACCCCCGCCCCGACGGCGGCAGCGCCGAGTGCGACCTGCGACATCGTCGGCCTGCGGCTCGAGGACGTGATCGCCAAGTCGTCCGAACTGAAGAAGTCCGCGAACGAGCAGGCCGTGCGCGACCTGCGTACCCTGCGCGATGCCGCGGTGGTGCTCGACACCTACAAGCACCCGGAGGTCTGCGCCCGGGTCCTGACGGTCCTGCGCGGGCTGATCGCCAACCCCGAGCGGGCGATCGACCAGGGCGGCGACACCGACGAGGAGAAGGCCGAGGCCGTCGAGGAGGCTCGCAAGCCGAAGGTGCAGGACGGCAAGGAGCCCGAGAGCAAGAACTCCGAGAGCAAGCCGGCGGAGCCCAAGACGCCGACCAAGTCCCCGGAGACCGCCGCCGAGCCGACGAAGAAGTAGAGGCCGGCCGGCAATCGAATTGCCGAATTATCCCGGATCCCTGTAACAGATTGGAATTCCTCTGAGTTTCTGCGGCGGCCTTGATCCTGCCCGGCCACCTCGCTAGTTCGGTCGTGTCGGCGGTCCGGGGCTTTCCCGGGCCGGAACCGGCCTTGTCCGACGAACCGGAGCGGGAGCCGCGAGCGGCGTCGCACCGTTGCCCGCCCGGGCAGACGGTGCGCGCAGGGACGGCCCGTTCGTGTTCGCCGTCCAGAGGAGTTCGAGACGTGCTGACGCAAGGGTTGCCGCGCCGCCGGGGCCGTCCCCCCGGCCTAGCCTTTCGCCTCGTGCCGTCGCTGGTGCTGCTCGCCGCCGCGACGGCCCACCCCGCCGCCGCGACCGAAGCCCCTTCTGCGGCCCCCGCGGCCGTGACCCAGGCGGCCGTCACCCCGGCCGGCGCCGGCGCGCCGCTACGCGTCGAGCTGAACAAGCTCGAGACCGCCGGCGAGGCCTGCAAGGCGGTGATGATCGTCGAGAACGGCAAGGGCGGCGCGATCAAGTCGCTGCGCCTCGATCTCTACGCCTTCGACACCGACGGCGTGGTGCAGAAGCGCAGCATGGTCGAGCTCGGCCCGGTGCCGGCCCGCAAGACGGCGCTCCGCCAGTTCGAGATCGCCCCCACCCCCTGCCCGCAGGTCGGCCGGGTGCTGCTCAACGACGTGGCCGCCTGCGAGGGCAAGGAAGCCTCGGGTCACGACCTGACCCGCGAAGCCTGCCTCGATCGCATCGAGCCGTCCTCCGCAAAGGGCGCCGCACCGTTCGTGCGCTGACCGCCGCTTCCCCCTCCTCCCTTCTTCCGGAGCCCGCCGAGATGGATCCGACCACCGCGCCCGCCGCGACCGCCGGCCACGACTTCTCCTTCCTCGGCCTCTTCCTGCAGGCCGACCCGATCGTGAAGGGGGTGATGATCCTCCTGGTCCTCGCCTCCGTGGTCTCCTGGACGATCATCATCGAGAAGGTGGTGCGCATCGCCGGTGCCCGCCGCCAGGCCAAGGCCTTCGCCCGCCTCGTCGCCAGCGGCGGCATGCCGGAGGCGCGCTCGGGCATCTCCGCCCGCGTGGTCGGCGCCGCCCAGGAGGCCTGGCGCGACCAGGACGCCAGCGAGACCCGGGCCGAGCGGCGCGAGCGCATCGAGCGCGCCATGCGGGCCGTGCTCACCCTCGACCTGAAGCGGCTGCAGATCGGCCTGCCGTTCCTGGCCAGCGCCGGCTCGGCGGCGCCGTTCATCGGCCTGTTCGGCACCGTCTGGGGCATCATGAACTCCTTCTCGTCGATCGCGAAGAGCCAGGACACCAGCCTCGCGGTGGTGGCCCCGGGCATCGCCGAGGCGCTGTTCGCCACCGCGATCGGCCTCGTGGTCGCGATCCCCGCGGTGCTCGCCTACAACAAGTTCTCGACCGACCTCGCCAAGGTGCAGGCCTCGTTCGTCTCCGGCATCGGCATCCTCGGCAACCGGCTGGCCCGGGACCGCGGCCACCACGCCCGCAGCGCCGCCGCCGAGTAGGCGCGGCGCGAGCCGGCGCGGGAAATCCCCCGCGCCCCTTGGTTTCACGACTTCGCCTGCCCCGTCGCGGCAGGCTCCGGGAGAGGCCCGCCAGATGGGTATGGGACCTGTGCAGGGCGGCGCCGGCGACGAGGATGGCTTCGACGCCGCGCCGATGTCCGAGATCAACGTCACCCCGATGGTCGACGTGATGCTGGTGCTCCTGATCATCTTCATGGTCGCCGCGCCGCTCATGACCGTCGGCGTGCCGGTGCAGCTGCCGAAGACCGCGGCGGCCAAGAGCGCCGAATCGAAGAAGCCCGTCGTCGTCTCGGTCGACAAGGACGGCCAGGCCTTCCTGGCCAAGGAGGCACTGCCGGCCGACACCGCGCTCGCGCGCCTCAAGCAGGCGGCCGCCGAGGACCCGGGCCAGACCGTGCTGGTGCGCGGCGACAAGGACGTGCCCTACGGCAAGGTGATGGAAGTCATGGGCCTCGTCGGCCAGGCCGGCTTCGCCAAGGTCTCGCTGATCGCCAACGCGCCGTCGGGCGGGGCTGCCGCCGCCGCGCCGGCCCCGGCGGCCCCGCGCTGATCCGATGAGCCAGACCGTGACGACCGACGCGCCGGAGCCGCGCGAGCCGGGGACGGGGCTCGGCGCCGCCTTCCTGGTGGCGCTGGCGCTCCATGCCGGCGGCCTCTTCGCCCTCACCTACTGGCGCGGCGCCCCGACGCCGCCGGGCGAGAACGAGATCACCATCGATCTGGCGCCGGATCTCGCGGCGGTCGACGTGCCGAACGAGTCGAAGGACAGCGAGAGCACGCCGACGCCGACCGACGTGACCCCGCCGACCACGGTGCCGACGGCCGAGCCGCCCTCCGACACCGTGCCGGTCGAGACGCCGCCTCCGCCCGAGACCAAGGTGGAGGAGACGCCGCAGGAGACCCCGGTCGAGCCGATGCCGGCCGAGGCGGTCCCGATGGAGAAGCCGCCCGAGCCCGTGACCGAGGCGGTGCAGGAGCCCGAGGAGCAGGTCGTCACCTCGACCGCCCAGGACGCTCCCGCGACCGTGGTGGCCCGCCCGGTGACCGAGCCCAAGCCGGAGCCGAAGCCGGTCCCGAAGCCCGTGGCCAAGCCCAAGCCCGTCGAGAAGCCGAAGCCGGTCGAGAAGCCCAAGCCCGTGGAGGCGAAGAAGCCGCCGCCGAAACCCACGCGCGACGTCAAGCGCGAGGCCGAGCAGGCGGCCGAGCGCCGCGCGGAAGCCGCTCGCCAGCGCCGCGCCGCCGCCTCCGCGTCGCGGATGAACGACGGCGGCGCCTCGGCGGCCGCGAGCGCCAGTGCGGCACGGATGTGGGGCGCGATGGTGCGCGGGGCGATCCAGGGCCGCGCCCGCAGCGTCGGGGCGGCCGGCACCGCGACGGTCCGGTTCACCGTCTCCCGGTCCGGCCGGGTGCTCGGCGCGTCCCTCGCCGGCAGCAGCGGCAACGGCAGCATCGACGCGGCGGCGGTGGCGGCGGCCTCCGGCAGCCTGCCGCCGGCCCCGCCGGAATTCACCGGCGCGCAGCAGAGCTTCACCCTGCCGGTGCGGTTCAACTGAGGCCGTCAGCCCGGGGGGACCGGAACCCGGTCGCGCCCCCCGGGTATTCCGGTCGGCGGCCCGGCCTGTGCCGGGCGCCCGGCCGGCTCGGGACGACCTGCGTCACATGACCATCTACTTCACCAGCGACACCCATTTCGGCGACCCTCGGGTGCTGCGCATCGATCGCCGGCCCTTCCCCGACCTCGCGACCCACGATGCCGCCCTGGTCGAGAACTGGAACGCCGTGGTGGAGCCCGACGACACGGTCTGGCACCTCGGCGACTTCGCTCTCGGCCCGCCGCCGGAGCGGGTGCGGGCCTTGCTGGCGGTCCTGAACGGCCACAAGCACCTGATCGTCGGCAACAACGACGGGTCCGCGACGCTCGACGCGCCGGGCTGGCTCAGCACCGCCCACTACGCCGAGATCGATGTCGACGGGCAGCACCTCGTCCTCTGCCACTACGCGTTCCGAACCTGGAACCGCATGGGCCGCGGGGTTCTGAACCTGCACGGCCATTCCCACGGCAAGCTCACGCCGGCGACCCGGCAATACGACGTCGGCGTCGATGCCCGGGATTTCCGCCCGGTCACCCTCGAGACGATCCGCACGACCCGGCGGCGTCGCAAGGCCGGCTGATCGGGTCCTGTCGACCGCGCGGGCAGGCCTGGCGAGCATCCAGGCAGTTTCGGGCGGAACCCCACGCCCGCCCACGACGTTCCTCGGTCACAATAAGCAAGCTTGGCATCGGGCCTCATCCTTGAGGCGGATCGCCGCAGCTTCGGATCCCGAATCAGTACGTGAGTTCAACGATGGCCTTCATGCGTCGTCTCCCGTTCGGCTGGCCCGTCGCCGCCGTCCTGCTCCTCGCCGCCGGTCCCGCCCTCGCGCAGCCGGCCTGCATCGGCGCCCAGCGCAAGATCGACGAAGCCGGTGCCCTCCGCTTCCAGGCCTGCCAGGACGCCCGCATCGGCGACCGCGACCGGGTCTGCGACAACCTCGGCGATGCCAAGGACCGCTACGAGGATGCCCGCGACAAGCTCGACGATTGCGGGCTGAGCGTCGCCTCGGTCGACCTCAAGAGCGCCTTGCGCTCGGTCCGGCAGGAAAAGCGCTTCTTCCGCTGCGACTGACGGGGTGCCGAAGCGCACACCGTTTCATCCAAGCTCAACCTATCCCTCTCGCCGGGCGGTGCCGTGATTCGGCGCGCCAGATCGGATCTTTCGCCATGACCAGCATCACCCAGACCTCGACCGAGTCCCGCCTCTCCACCCCGACCGCCGGCGCGCATTCCTTCACGGCGGCGCTTTGCGGCTTCCTGGGCTCGACCGCGGCGACCACCGTGGTGATGCTGCTGCTCAGCAGCGTCTGATCGCTGCGAGGCATTGCGTCCAGGGCGCGCAACGGACCTACGGCGCCACCGACCAGAATCGGCGCCGGGCAAACAGCATCTCCGGCTGGCCGACCTGCGGGCTCCCCGCCTGCACCTGCACCGGCGCCGCTGGCGGGCAGACAGGGTCCGGCCGTTTCGTCTGGATCACGACCGGCTCGGGACGGACCATCCCCATCCTCACCTGGATGTCCGGATTACGCAGAGCCGCGACTGTCGCCACGGCAGCCATCAATGCGCCCGCGATGGCGCCGAGGAGGAAGTTCAGCATAGCGGCCGGTCCTTGCGCCGACATCGTAGCGGTTTGAGGGCGGTCCCTCACCTCCGGCCGGCCGTCAAGCCCGTCCGGTGCGCTGCAACGTCGGTTCTTTCACAACTCAAGCTTAACAAATCGATGGCAAACCTGCCGCCGGGCCATCGCAGGGCCCGACGGAGACGCAAGACGATGAGCTACGCGGCGAACGCCTATGCGCGCACGTCCCAGGTGGCGCTGACACCCCGCGAGGCGGAGGCCGCGATCCTGATCAAGGCCGCCGTGAGCCTGCAGGCGGTTCAGGACAATTGGGGCGCGCATCAACTGACGCTGGACGATGCCCTCGGCTACAACCGCAAGGTCTGGACCTTGCTTGCCACCTCGGCGACCGAGGCGGACTCGCCGCTGTCCCAGGAACTCAAGGTCTCCATGGCACAGCTCGGCGCCTTCGTGTTCACCCGCACCCTCGACACGCTGGTCGAGCCGAGCGCCGACAAGCTGACGGCGCTGATCGAGATCAACCGCAACCTCGCGAACGGCCTGCGCGGCAACGCCTGACGCCGGCCGCGCAAAAACATCCCCGCCCCCGTCGGGGACGGGGATGCACCGGCCTAGGTCCGTTGCCGGTCGGGGGCGCTGTCGGCACCGGAGGTCGACGTCATCGGCGCCTCGCCGCCGCTGGTGTTGTCCTCGCCGCGCGTGGGCATCGTCTGGTCGAAGTTGCGCCGGTTGGCGGCGTGGTCGTGGTACTGCTCGGTCTGGACGTGCTTGCCGTCGAGGCCCCGCTCCGCGCCGTGCTGGGACTTGTCGCGGTTGCTGAGGACCATGTTCTCCTCGAGGATGCCCTCGGGCAGCTCGGTCATCGCCCCGGTGCCCGAGCCCTTGCCCTGCGCTCCGGGGCCCATGTTGTGCCTGTCGGCCTTGGCCATGCTCATCCTCCGGTCGTCCCATGGAGCGCGGACCCACCGCGCTCCCCGTACCCGGTAAGAGTATGAGTGGAAGCGCCCGCAGCAAGCGCGGTGGCCGCAAATATTTCCCGGAACCTTTTGGACCAAGAAGGTGGTGCCTCCGCGCCGTCAGTCCTTCCGGCATGGGAACGCGTCGCGCAGGGCGAGGAGCGCCAGTACGCCGGCCGGTTCGCGCAGGGCCGGCGGGTGAGCCGCCCCGTACGCGACGACGGCCCGGACGAGCTGCAGCCTGTTGCCGTCCGGCGGCAGGCAGGTGCCGAGGATCGGCGGCTGGTTGGCCGTGTCGGCCACGCCGGCGAGATCCTGGACGGCGCCCATGAACGACCAGCAGCCGACAGTTTCGGGATCCTGGCGGAACTCCACCTGGTCGCCACGAGCCTTGGCGCTGCGCAAGAGGACCTTGCACTGCGCCACCAGCACCGCGCCCTCGGCGGCACGGGCCGGCTCCGGGAGCAGCCCGGACGTCGCGAGCGCACCGAGAAGAGCGAGGGTCTTCTGCAGGCGCACGCCCCCCCGGCTCCGCAGGTTCTCGCCGGAGGACGGCGCGCGGCACGCAAACCTGCTCAGGATCGACATGGAAACTCGACTCGGTACGACAGGCCGCCTGCCTGCGGCCCGTCGCATCCTAGCAAGCGCAGCCGCGGACCGCCCCCGTCGCCGCGCGGCCAGCCACACCTTCGTTGCCGCAGGGTGCGCGCCGCTGTAGCCCGAGGGCCGCACCCGCGTCTTCGCGGGGCCCGATCAGCGGGCCGGATAGACCACTCGGGCGAGCGTCGCCTCGGCGCGGGTCACGGCCTCGGTCGCCGGCCCGGCCTTCTGGTAGCGCGCCATCAGCCGGCGGGCGGCATCCGCCGGCAGCGCCCCGATCGGCGCGGTCATCGCCAGCAACTCCTTGCGGGTCTTGCTCGCCACCACGCCGGGACGGTTCACGTCCTGGAAGTCGCTCATCTTGTGCCGGTCGGTGTCGGAGGTGCCCTGGAACACCCGCGGCCCCTCCGGCATGATCACGATGTCGCCCGGGCGCAGGGTCGGATCGCGCAGGAGCGCGGTGCGCGCGTCGAGCGACTTGAGCGGCGATACCGCGATGGCGAGGGGCTTGGTATCAGTCTTCTCCGGCTTCACGTCGGCCTTCGGCAGTGCCACGTAGCGGGTGCGGCCGCGCAGGGCCTTGGCCTGGATCGCGAGGCGGTTGCGCCGGCTGGCCCGCTGGCGGATCGGCGCATCGTAAGGCTGGACCACGGAGGGCTGGGCCACCGGCGCCGGGGCGTAGGCCGGCGGGGGATTGAAGATCTGACGCAGGAAGTCGAGGCCGTCGCCATCCGCCGCCCGGGCTCCCACCTGCGAGGCGATCAGCAGGCAGCCCGACGCGACCGTCAGGAGCGTGGCGCGCAACCGGACAGCCGGCATGGTCTGGGGCAGCGGCATCGAGCCTCTCCAGTCGAAACTTCGGTGGGGTTGGGAGATCTGTACTGGTACTCGGCCGGATAACCTCGACGGTGGCCCACCAGTTCCGGGTTTCGTAACAAAGATGAACGATTTATGAGCGTGGCGCCGCCGACGCGTCCCGGTTCGATCAGGTCCGCGCACCGCCGGCACGGAGCGGGCTGCGAAGGACCCCTTCGACCCGGCCTGCTCTGTCCCACGTCTTCGCGATCTCCTCGCGAAAACTGGCCGCCGGACCATCGAGCGCAGGACAATCCATGACGTTGCGGAATGCGTTTCTGTCTCTTCACGGCTGGGCCGCGATCGCCGCCGGGCTCGCGCTCGCGGGCCAGGCCCCCGCCCCCGACCGGCGCGTGCCTCTCGAGCCGACCGCCTGGCCGTTCACGGCGATCGGCCGGGTCAACGTGGTGCAGGGGCCAGCGCATCGCAGCCACTGCACCGGCACGCTCGTCGGGCCGCGCCACGTCCTGACCGCCGCCCATTGCCTGTTCGACGCCCGGATCGACGCCTGGGTTAAACCGCACCAGGTCCATTTCGTCTCCGGCCAGGCCCGGGACGCGAATGCCGGCACCGCCGAGATCGAGGCGATCCGGCTCGCCCCCGGGATCGACCTGAGAGCCGCCGCCCGGCCGCGCGACGGCGGCATCCGGCCCGGGATGGTCGGGCGGGACTGGGCGATCCTCACCCTTCGCCAGTCCCTGCCGGGAAGGCCGGTGCCCTGGCGCGTGCTGCCGGGGGCGGAACTCCCGGGCAGCCGGCCCGCCGCCGTGGTGGCACTGGCCGGCTACGCCGCGGACCGGCCCTACCTGCCGGTGATCGACCGCGGCTGCAGCGTCCGGATCGACGCGCCCTCGGCCGGACTGCTCAGCGATTCCTGCGAGTCGATGTCGGGGGAATCCGGCGCGCCGGTCCTGCTGCTCGAAACCGACGGGTCCGCGGCGCTCGTCGGCATCCACACCGCGGTGACGAACGGCGCGCGGGTCGGGCGGGCCTACCGGTCGGCGACCGGTGTCGGCGTCGCCGCCGGGAGCTTCGCCCCCGCCCTCGACGAGATGGTCAGGCCGCGCTGAAGCGCCAGAACGCCACCTGGGTCTCGCCGTAGGTCCGGCGCTCGCTCTCGGCGAAGCCGTCCGGCGCGGCGAGCGCGGCGGAGGCCGCCTCCTCCACCACCGCCAGCGCTCCGGGAACGAGCCAGCCGCCCTCGGCAGCCGCCCTCAGCGCCTTGGGGGCGAGGTCGCGGCCGTAGGGCGGGTCGCAGAAGACGAGGTCGAACGGCGCGCCCGGGGGTGCCGCGCCGAGGCGCGTGGCGTCGCGGCGAAACAGGCGCGTCGTGCCGCCGAGCCCGAGGGCGTCGAGGTTCGACCGGATCACGCCGCGCGCCTCCGCCCCGTCGTCGACGAGGAGCGCGAAGGCGGCGCCGCGGGAGATCGCCTCGCAGGAGAGCGCACCCGTGCCGGCGAACAGGTCGAGGACGCGGGCGCCCTCGACCGGGTCGTCGTAGGCATGCGCCAGGACGTTGAACATCGCCTCGCGCAACCGGTCCGAGGTCGGCCGGATCGCGTCGCTGCGGGGCCCGGCGAGCGCCCGGCCCCGCAAGGATCCTCCGACGATCCGCATCGTCTAGGGCTCAACCGCGCGGCGGACGGCCGCCGCCGCCGGGACGCCCGCCTCGCCCGCCGGGCTTGCCCCCGCCGGCGCCGCCCGAACGGAACCCGCCGCCCGGCTTGCCGCCGAAGGACTTCGCCCCGAACGACTTGCCACCCGGCCGGCCGCCACCGCCTCCGCCGGGACGACCCTCGCCCTTGGCGCCGAACGACTTCGCGCCGAACGACTTGCCGCCCCCCGGCTTGCCCCCGAACGACTTGCCGCCGAAGGGCTTATCCCCGAACGACTTGCCCCCGGGCTTGCCGCCGAACGACCGGCCTTCGCCACCCCGGCCGCCGGGGCCGCGCCCCTCGCCGCCGAAGGAACGACCCTCGCCCGAACGGCCCTCTCCTCTGCCGCCGAAGCCGCGGTTCTCGCCGCCCGGCCGACCCTCGAACGAACGGCCGCCGCCGGGACCGCGACCCTCGCCGCCGAACGAGCGGCCCTCGCCCCCCGGACGCCCCTCGCTCCTGCCGCCGAAGCCACGATTGCCACCGCCGGAAGAGCGTCCTTCACCGCCCGGCCGGCCCTCGAACGAGCGGCCGCCGCCCGGACCGCGGCCCTCGCCGCCGAACGAGCGGCCTTCGCCACCCGAGCGACCCTCGAACGAACGGCCCTCACCGCGGCCCCCGAAGCTCTTGTTGCCCCCGAACCCGCGGCCCTCGCCGCCGTCGGAGCGTCCGCCGGAACGGCCGAAGCCGCGCCCACCCTCGTCGCCGAGGCCCGCCTTGGCGCCGCCCCGCGGGGCGAAGCCGTCGCGGTCCCGGCGCATCGGCCGGTCGTCGCCGCCCGGACCCCGGCCCGGCGCGTCGTCGCGGAACCGGGTGCGGCGATGCGGCGTCGCCTCCTCCTGCGGCTGGGCCACCAGGCGCTCGACCAGCACCCGGCGGTCGCCCGACGCGATGGCGCCGACGCGCTTGCGCGGGGCATCCGCCATCGCGGCGCGGATCTCCTGCGGGCTGTCGCCGCGCCGGTGCACCCGGCCGCGATTCGGCAGGTCGCCGGCGGCTTCGGCCTCGGAATCGCGCCACACCGTGCGCACCGGGGCGCGCCGTGCCGCCGGCGCCGCGGGCGGCTTGCCGAATTGCGGCCGGGCCGGGTCGCGCCCGCGGGGCGCGCTCTCCTGCGCCGCCTTGCGGGCGGCGGCCTTGGGCGAGCCGAAGGCCGCGATCGGCTCGCGCACCGGGCTGGTGAAGTCGACCCCGGCCTGCTCGGCCAGCGAGTTGCCGAGCTGGTCCTTGAGCACCCGGGTGCGGATCTCGTCGACGAGGCCGACCTCGAGCTCGCCGAGCTGGAACGGCCCGAAGGAGAGCCGGATCAGCCGGTTCACCGAGAGGCCGAGATGCTCGAGGATGCGCTTGACCTCGCGGTTCTTGCCCTCGCGCAGGCCGAGCGTCAGCCAGACGTTGTCGCCCTGCGCCCGGTCGATCGTCGCCTCGATCGGGCCGTACTCCATCCCGTCGATGGTGACGCCCTTGCGCAGGCCGTCGAGCATCGCCTGGTCGACGTCGCCGAAGGCCCGCACGCGGTAGCGGCGCAGCCAGCCGGTCTCCGGATGGGCGATGACCTTGGCCAGCCCGCCGTCGTTGGTGAGGAGCAGCAGCCCCTCGGTGTTGATGTCGAGCCGGCCGACCGCCACCACCCGGGGCATGTCCTCGGGCAGCACGTCGAATACCGTCTGGCGCCCCTCGGGGTCGCGGGCGGTGGTGACGACGCCCCGCGGCTTGTGGAAGAGCCACAGCCGGGTGCGCTCGCGGGTCGGCAGCGGCTCGCCGTCGATGGTGATGCGGTCGCTCGGGGTCACGTTCACGGCCGGCGAGTCGAGCCGCTGGCCGTTCAGGGTCACGCGGCCCTCCGCGATCATCGCCTCGGCGTCGCGGCGCGAGGCCACGCCCGCCCGGGCGATCGCCTTGGCGATGCGTTCCGGCTCGGGCTCCGCCTGCGGTGCCGCCTTCTTGCTCGAAGCCTGCTCGCCGGTGGAGCCCGCGGATGCCTCGTCCCGTCCGCGACGCCGCTGCGGCGCCCCGGTCTCGTCGTCGTTGATGTCGCTCATGCGGGCCTGATACCAGACGGGGTTTGTTCAGGCGAGTGGAACCGATGCGCGATTTTGCAAGGGGTGACCTGACTGCAGGCGGGGCTCCGCATCGGGACCCCCTCGGCCTCGCCTTCGACGCCGCCCGGGCGGCGGCGGCGCGCGGCGAGGTGCCGGTCGGCGCCGCGGTGGTGCGGGACGGCATCGTGCTGGCGGTCGCCGGCAACCGCCCCCGGGCGGACCGCGACCCGACGGCCCATGCCGAGATCCTGGCGATCCGCGCCGCCTGCGCGGTTCTCGGCGCCGAGCGGCTCACCGGCTGCGACCTCTACGTCACCCTCGAGCCCTGCGCGATGTGCGCCGGCGCCATCAGCCTTTCGCGCATCCGCCGGCTCTACTTCGCCGCCGCCGACCCCAAGGGCGGCGCCGTCGAGAACGGCCCGCGCTTCTTCAACCAGCCGACCTGCCACCACGCCCCCGAGGTCTACGGAGGCCTGCGCGAGAGCGAGGCCGCGACGCTCCTACGCGACTTTTTTCGCGACCGGCGGCCCTGACGCCCCTCGAATTCAGCCTTCTCAAATCAATATAGCAATGGCTATATGATGCCGGCCCGAAGCTGGGCGGCATGGGCTGGGAGCGCGGGCGGATGCGGGACGGACGGGCGTGGCGCGCCGGGGACGGGGTGGCGGAGCCGAGCCTCGGGGCGATGAACGCGAGCGTGCCGGTGCTCGCCACCGGCTCCTGGCCGCGGCGGCTGCTGGCGTTCCTCGGCCCCGGCTACATGGTCTCGGTCGGCTACATGGACCCGGGCAACTGGGCCACCGACATCGCCGGGGGCGCGCAGTTCGGCTACACGCTGCTCGCCGTCATCCTGCTCTCGAACCTGATGGCGGTGGTGCTCCAGGCGCTGGCCGCCCGGCTCGGCATCGCCACCGGGCGCGACCTGGCCCAGGCTTGCCGCGACGCCTATCCGCGTCCGGTCGGCATCGCGCTCTGGCTCGCCTGCGAGGCGGCGATCATCGCCTGCGACCTCGCCGAGGTGATCGGCACCGCCATCGCCCTCAAGCTGCTGTTCGGCCTGCCGCTGCTCCTCGGCGCGGTACTGACCGGTCTCGACGTGCTGCTGATCCTGCTCTTGATGCGCCGGGGCTTTCGCGCGCTCGAAGCTTTCGTGATCGCGCTGCTCACGATCATCTTCGCCTGCTTCGCGATCCAGATCGCCATGGCGGCGCCGCCGATCCGCGACGTGCTCGCCGGGTTCGTACCCTCGGCGACGATCGTCACCGATCCGGCGGCGCTCTACCTCGCCATCGGCATCATCGGCGCCACGGTGATGCCGCACAACCTCTACCTGCACTCGTCGATCGTGCAGACCCGGGCCTATCCGCGCGACGAGGCCGGCCGCCGCGGCGCGATCCGCTTCGCGACCGTCGATTCGACCATCGCGCTGACGCTGGCGCTCTTCGTCAACGCCGCGATCCTGATCATGGCGGCCAAGGTCTTCCACGGCGCCGGGCAGACCGGCGTGCAGGAGATCGAGGAGGCGCACGCGCTGCTCTCGCCGCTGCTCGGCATCGGCCTGGCCTCGACCCTGTTCGCCCTGGCGCTGCTCGCCTCGGGCCTCAACTCCACCGTCACCGCCACGCTCGCCGGGCAGATCGTGATGGAGGGGTTCCTGCGGCTGCGGCTGCCCGACTGGGCGCGCCGCCTCGTCACCCGGGGCATCGCCATCGTTCCGGTGGTGGTGGTGACCGGCCTCTACGGCGAGGCCGGCACCGCGCGGCTCCTGGTCCTGAGCCAGGTCGTGCTCTCGATGCAGCTGCCCTTCGCGGTGATCCCCCTGGTCAGCTTCGTGTCGAGCAAGTCGAAGATGGGGGTGTTCGTCATCCCCACTTGGTTGACGGTCCTGTCCTGGACCATCGCCGCCCTGATCGTCGGCCTGAACCTGAAGCTCCTGGTGGACGTCGTCATGGGCACCTGACGCGGATGTCGGGAAGCAGACGCAGGCGCCGCTGGTGTGGCGCCTGCACAACATTTGGGCGCAACCGGTGGTTCGGACAGGGCCGACACTCGGAACAACCGAGCCTGCATCGACTTTAAGCTCCACGATTTTTCGACTGACGTGGACGCCACGATGAAGATCCGCACCGGCTACTCGATCGCCTTCGACACGCCCGGCCCGACGCCGATGGTCCTGATGCTGAACGTGCATCCCGACCGGGCCGGCGATCTGATCACGCCCGACACCATGACCATCGACCCGCCGGTCCCTGCCCACACCTTCGTGGATTCGTTCGGCAACGTCTGCACCCGCCTCACCGCGCCGGGCGGCCGCATCACGGTCTCGGCCGATTGCCTGGTTCAGGACAGCGGCCTCGTCGACGACTACGCGCCCGACGCCGTGCAGCACCCGGTGCAGGATCTGCCCGACGACGTGCTGCCGTTCCTGCTCGCCAGCCGCTACTGCGACACCGACAAGCTGTCGGACACCGCCTGGCAGCTCTTCGGCCAGACGCCGGAGGGCTGGGCCCGGGTGCAGGCGATCGTGGACTTCGTCCACAACCACATCCGGTTCGACTACCAGCGCGCCGACTCGACCCGCAGCGCGCTCGACGGGTTCAACCAGCGCGAGGGCGTGTGCCGCGACTTCGCGCATCTCGCCGTCACCTTCTGCCGCTGCATGAACATTCCGGCGCGCTACTGCACCGGCTATCTCGGCGATATCGGCGTGCCGGCGGTGCCTGATCCGATGGACTTCTCGGCCTGGTTCGAGGTCTATCTCGGCGGTCGCTGGTACACGTTCGACGCCCGCCACAACCGCCCGCGGATCGGCCGCATCGTCATCGCCCGCGGGCGCGACGCCACCGACGTGGCGATTTCGACGAGCTTCGGCCCGGCCCGCCTCGCCAAGTTCGAGGTTCACACCGACGAGGTGCTGGAAGCGGCGCCGCAGCAGGCGGCTTGGTTGCAGGCTGCGGAGTAGGACGCGCGGCGTCCCTCCGTCGCTCATGGCTGGGAAGCCGCGCCATGAGCGATCCAAGGATGAGCGATCCAAGGCCGGACGCCGATTCGTTCCAGGCGACGGGAGGCGCTCCCGCCACCTCCTTACGCTGTCAAGCCTGGATGATCGCATCGTCTCCGGCTATGGCGGCGCGATGCTGCTTCGTCCCTACCAGCGCGCGAGCCTCGACGCGCTCCAGGCCGATTGGGCGCGCGGCGGCCGCAACGGCCTGATCGTGCTTCCGACCGGGGCCGGCAAGAGCCTCGTCATCGCCACCCTGGTGCGGGAGACGATGGCCCGCGACGCGGGCGCCCGCATCGCCGTCGTCACCCACACTCGCGAGCTGATCGCCCAGAATCACGCCGAGCTCCTGGGGCTGTGGCCGGACGCGCCGGCCGGCATCGTGTCGGCCGGGCTCGGCCGGCGCGAGGAGTCGCGGCCGATCCTGTTCTGCGGCATCCAGTCGGTGTGGAACAGGGTCGAGGCGACCGGCGGGTTCGACCTCGTGATCGTTGACGAGGCCCACCTGATCCCCCGCGACGCCGAGACCCGCTACGGCCGCTTCCTCGAAGCGGTGCGGGCGCGCTCGCCCGACATGCGCCTCGTCGGGCTCACCGCCACCCCCTACCGCCTCGACAGCGGCCGCCTCGACGAGGGCCGGGGCCGCGTCTTCGACGCCATCGTGTACGAGGCCCAGGTCGGCGACCTGATCCGCGAGGGCTACCTCGCGCTCCTCGTCTCGAAGGCGACCGCCACGGTCCTCGACGTCAGCGGCGTTCCCCTGCGGGCCGGCGATTACGTGCCGGGCGCCCTGGAGGCGGCGGTGAACCGCGACGTCATCACCAAGGCCGCGGTGGCCGAGATGGTGACCTACGGCGCCGACCGGCGCGCCTGGCTCGCCTTCTGCGCCGGGGTGAAGCATGCCGACGCGGTGCGCGACGCGATCCGGGCCGAGGGCTTCTCCTGCGAATCGATCTCCGGCGAGACGCCCAAGCGCGAGCGCGACCGCATCGTCCGCGACTTCCGGGCCGGGCGGCTGCGCTGCCTCACCTCGGTCGGCGTGCTGGCGACCGGCTTCAACGTGCCGGAGGTCGATCTCATCGCGCTCCTGCGCCCGACCCAGAGCACCGGTCTCTACGTGCAGCAGGTCGGACGCGGCCTGCGCCGGGCGAAGGGCAAGACCGACGCGCTCGTCCTCGACTACGCCGGCCTCGTGCGCCGGCACGGGCCGATCGACGTGCTGACGGCGAACGCCGTGGCCCGCGCCCGGCTCCTTGGAGAGACCGGCGCGCCGCGGGCCAAGCCCTGTCCGGGCTGCGGCGCGCTGATCGCGCTCAACGCCAGCACCTGCGAGGGGTGCTGGACCGAGCCCGAGGAGGAGGACGAGGCCGACCTGCCGCACGAGGCCGTGGCCGACGACGAGACCGCGGTCCTGTCCGCCGGCACCGTCGCGGTGGTGCGCGAGGCCCATGCCCGCTGGTGGCCTGTCGCCGGCTGGCGCTTCGGCCGCGAGGCGCGGGTGCGCGGGCCCGACGTGCTGACCGTGGCGCTCGAGGGCGACGAGGACGCGATGACCGTGCGGCTCGACCTCGAGGCGACGGGCTTCGCCCGCGAGAAGGCGGTGCAGTGGTGGCGCCGCCTCGGCGGCGAGATGCCCCCGCCGCTCGATATCGAGGAGGCGTTGAACCGCTGCGACGAGCTCGTCCGGCCCGAAGCGGTGCGGGTGGTGCCGACCGGCCGGCTCTCCGAGACCGTGGATTATCGCCTCGCCGGCGGCGCGACCTGGACCGACACGCGCCGCGTCGCCTGACCGCTCACCCCACCGCCATCAGGCGGGCGGTCTCGGCCTCCGCGACCGCCTTCTCGGCCAAGACCTGCCGGGCGAGATCGCGGACGTCCTCGAGGTCGCCGGCCTGGCAGGCCGTCTCGAGGGCGGCGCAGAGGCGCGACAGCCGTACGAACCCGATCAGCCCCGAGGAGGCGATGACCCCGTGCGCGACCGCGCCGAGGACCTGGGGTTCTCCCGTCACCGACCAGTCGACGAGCTGTTGCCGGAAGCGCCCGAGCAGCACCGGCAGGGCGTCGTCGCCAACGGCCTGGCGCAGGTCGGCATAGGTCGCGGCGTCGAGGGAGGGGGGCGTCGTCGGCATGGCGTCCGGCTCCGGTGCTGGCGGCCTCGCATGCGGCCCGTCGTGACGGGCCGCCCTCGGCTCTCGGAGCACGATCCTAAACAGACTTGCGCTGGCAGGCCAACGCTTCGTCCGCCTAGGTCATTGTTGTGTCGCAGATTTTTGTCGCAAAACGGGTGACCGCTTTTGCGAAATCTGCTTGGCAGGAATATGGCGCGGCCGAGATGCTCGGCCATCAGGCCGAATCCCCGGGTTTCGCCGGGATCAGGCGGTGCGCGCCACCGAGGTTCCGATCTCGGCCTTGCCGGCGGCCTCGGCCTCGCGGGCGTAGGTCTGCGCCCGCAGGAAGGCCGCGGAGGGCAGCTGCTCCACCACCGTGCCGTCCCGGCCGACGACCTGGAACACGATCTGCCGGCTGTCGAGGTCGGGTCGGAACCGGGCGGTGAGCGGGGCGGGCTCCGGCTCGGGTGCCTCGGCGGCCTGCGCCGCGGCGGTCTCGACCTCGGCGGTCTTCACGTCGCCCGTCTTCGCCTCGCCCGCGGCGGCATCCGACGTCCGCAAGGCGTTCGGGCTCAGGTCCAGGGTCACCGGCGGATCGAGGGGCGGGTCCGCGCTGGGACGGGGGAAGCGCTCGGCGCTGCTGCGCATTACGGGCTCGACCGCGACCGGCGGGAACGCGGCGTTGAGGCTGCTGGTCTCGATCACTGCGAAATCCTTTCCGATCCATCCTTTCCTGTCGAGCTAACGGCCGAGAACCCTACCCGGACGTTAATGCCGGACGGATGATGAAAGGTGATCTTAAGGTCCGGTTATGGCGCATTAAGCAATTTTACTGAATGCATCGCTGCAAGAACAAAATCGAGATTTCCGTAGGGAAAAGTATGTTATCTCGCACGGATGTTCGTCGGTCTCGGGTGCGAGCGGCACCACGCCCCGCGGTCGTCTCCGGGGGAGTGACGGCTCGGTGGGCCGCGTGACGGTTCAGAGAGCGATGTCGATGCTCGCCGCGGTGCCCCGCTCGGCCCGGCCGTAATCGATCTGGGCGCGCAGGTTCGACGCCATGGCGCGCACGATGCGGGAGCCGAGCCCGGTGCCCCGAGGGGTGCCGGCGCCCTGCCAGCCGACGCCGTCGTCGGCGACCGTCAGGCGCAAGGTTTCGCCGTCGCGGCGCGCCGTGATCCGGATCTCTCCGGTGACGCCCTCGGGATAGGCATATTTGTAGGCGTTGGTGACGAGCTCGGTGACGATCACGCCGAGGGACACCGCCTTGTCGGTCGCCACCTCGATCGGGGCGGCGTCGAGGACGATGCGGTGGCGCTGGCCGGTGGCGTTCATCGCCCCGTCGAGGTCTTCCACCAGGGTCGCCAGGTAGGCGTCGACGGCCACGATTCGCACGTCGTCGGAGGTGTAGAGCCGCCGGTGGATGCCGGCGATCGCCGTGATGCGGGTCTGGGTCTCCTCCAGGGCCGCACGGGCGGAGGCGTCGGTGACGGTGTTAGCCTGCATCCGCACGAGCGCCGCCACCAGGGCGAGGCTGTTGGCGACCCGGTGGTTGACCTCGCGCAGGAGCAGCTCGGCCCGGTCGCGCGCCTCGCGCACCTCGGCCTCGGCCCGCTCCTTCTCCCGGCGGGTGCGGTCCTGGAGCACCGCGGTCGCCACCGCCTCGGCCAGCAGTTCGCGGAAGTGGCCCTGGAGGTCCTTCCAGACGTAGTCGACCGCGCCGGCCTTGAGCGCGGCGACGGCGACGCGGCTGTCCTCCGAGCCGGTGACGTAGATGACCGGCGGCGCGTCGGCCAGCGCCCGGATGCGCGGCAGGACGTCGAGGCCGGTCTCGCGCGGCATGTGGTGGTCGAGGGCGACGACGTCGAAGCGCTCCGCGGCGATGCGGGCGAGCCCGGTCTCCCCGTCGGCCGCGTGCTCCACCGTGCAGCCCCGCGCCGCGAGCGTACGACTCACCAGCCGCGCCAGCCCGGGATCGTCGTCGATGTAGAGCAGGCGGACCGGGTCGCTCACCGTCACGCGCTCTCCGGGACCTGCATCACCGAGAAGAACAGCCCGAGCTGGCGGATCGCGTTGGCGAAACCCTCGTAGTTCACCGGCTTGGTGATGTAGACGTTGCAGCCGAGGTCGTAGCAGCGCTGGATCTCGCGCTGGTCGTCGGTGGTGGTCAGGATCACCACGGGCGAGCGCTTCAGGTGCGGGTTCGACTTCACCTTCTGCAGGATGTCGATCCCGGTCATGTCCGGCAGGTTGAGGTCGAGCAGGATCAGGAGCGACCGGCCGGCATTGACCTCGCCGCTGCCGTCCGGCCCGAACAGGGCGGCGAGCGCGGAGGTGCCGTCGCGGAACGACTCGATGACGTTGTTCACGCCGGCGCGGCGGATGTTCCGCTCGATCAGCCGGGCATGGCCTTCGTCGTCCTCGATCATCACGATGTGTACGGCCGGCACCTGGCTCCTCCCCACGGCGGGTAACCGGCAGGGCCGGTGCGCCTCTTCTCCGGCCGCGCCGATCGCGGACGGGCGGGAGCCGGGCTCCCGCCGATCCTCTCTAGACTACATTTCCGTCCTTGCGCATGGGGACGGAGCGGAAAACATCGCGATCGCGTTAACGCCGCCCCCTGCCGCAACCTGCGGTCACGGCTGCCGCAGCGGCAGCGTGACCGTGAAGGTTGTGCCCTCCCCGATCCGCGAGGCGAGGTCGATCCGCCCGCCGAGCGCCCGCACCAGGGTGCGGACATGGGCGAGACCGATCCCGTCCCCGGGCCGGTCCTGCGTGCCGGACCGGCGGAAGAGTTCGAACACCCGGGCGTGGTCGCGGGCGTCGATGCCGCGGCCGTTATCGGCGACGTGGAAGACCGCGAGCCCGTCCGAAACCGCACCGGTGACCTCGATCCGGCCCGGGCGGTCCTTGGCCAGGTACTTGATCGCGTTGTCGATCAGGTTGCCGAAGATCTGCTCCACCGCGACCCGGTCGGCGGTGATCCCCGGCAGGTCGCCGATCGCGATCGCGGCGCCCGCCGTCTCGGCTTGGTGGCGCTGCGCGTCGGCGAGCCCCTGGACCAGGGCGGTCATCGCCAGCGGCTCGGACTGGAAGTTGCGCCGGCCCTCCCGCGACAATTTCAGGATCGCGTTGATCAGGCCGTCCATCTTGGTGATGGCCGCCTTGATGAAGCTCACCGATTCGGCGAGGTCGGTATCGATCCGCGACGCCTCCGGCCGTCCGGCGAGGGCGGTGCGGATGTCGTCCTGGCTCGCCTCGATCTCGCTCGTGAAGCCCATGATGTTGACGAGCGGCGCCCGCAGGTCGTGGCTCACGATGTAGGCGTAGCGCTGGATCTCCTCGTTCGATTCGCGCAGCGCGGCTTCCGCGGTGCGCTGCTCGGTGATGTCGGAATGGACGCCGACCCATTCGCGGATCGCGCCGTCTGGGTCGAGCACCGGTACCGCCTGGATGGCGTAGATGCGAAACACCCCGTCGTGGCGGCGCACCCGGTGCTCGTGGGTGTAGCGCCGGCGCTCGGCCACCGCGGCGTTCCAGCTCTCGACGCTGGCGGCGCGGTCGTCCGGGTGAACCGCCTCGGCCCAGCCGAACCCGACATACTGCTCCGGCGTCTGCCCGGTGAGCGCGGCCCAGGCCGGCTGCTCGCCGGTCATCCGGCCGTCGGGGCCGTTGGTCCACAGGACGCCGCGCACCGCCTGGACGGCGGCCTCGAACCGGTCCTGCTCGCGCCGCACCGAGGCGAACAGGCGGGCATTGTCCATCGCCACCGCCGCCTGGCCGGCCAGGCCCTCGACCAGGGCGGCCTCGCGCGAGCCGAAGCGGTGGGATTCGGGGTGGCCGAACAGCAATGCGCCCAGGGTGGCGCCGGTGCCCGACACCACCGGCACGGCGAGGTAGCTGCGCACCGGCAGGTGGCCCTTCGGCATGCCGCCGTGGCTGCCGTAGCGCGGATCGTTCGTCACGTCCTCGCTCAGGACCACGCCGCCGGCCGCGAAGGTCTCGCTGAACAGGGTCGTCACCCGCGGCAGGCCGAAGCGGGTGAAGGCCTCGCGGGGAGCGCCGGTGAGGCTGAGGAGCTGCCAGTGCTCCGGCCCCTCGGGCCCCTCCGGCACCCGCTCGAACAGGGCGCCGTAGGCCGCGCCGGTCAGGCGGGTGGCGGCCTCCACCACCGCGTCGCCGAGGCGCTGGCGGTCGAGCTCGCTCGCCAGCGCCGTGCCGAGGCGGTTCAGCACCTCGAGGCGCTGGGTCTCGGAGCGCAGCGCCGCGGCGGCGCCCTCGCGCTCGCTCGTCCGCTCGCGCTGGCGCTGCGCCGCGTCGGCGATCTCGGCGCTCACCGCCGCCACCTCCGCCGGCACCCCGGCGAGCACCGGGGCGGGCCGGCCGCGGCCGAGCGCCACCGCCTGGTCGCGCAGGGCCTGGAGCGGCGCCGCGATGCCGCGGGCGAAGGCCAGCGCCAGGACCGCCGCGACGGCGGCGAGCATGCCCCCGAGCGCGGCGAACCACACGAGCGAGGCCCGCACGGGCGCCGCCAGCGCCTCCTCGGGCACCCCGACGGCGATGCGCCAGTCCGGCACGCCGGCCCGCGCGTAGGCGATGAAGAGCGGCTCGCCCTCCAGCGACGTGCCGCGCCAGCTCCCCTCCGGGCCGGAAGCCCGGCGCAGGTCGTCGGGCGCCTGGATGCCGGTGAAGCGCTCCGGCGCACGGGTGCGGGTAAGCACCCGGTCGTCGCGGTCGACGACGCTCATCACCCAGTCCTTCGGCACCCCGCCGGAGGCCAGGAGGTTGCGGATCCGGTCGGCCGGCAGGGAGAACGACAGGAGGTAGAGCACCGCCTCGCCGCCCCGGCGCACCACCGGCACCGTCACCCGGAAACGCCCGTCGACCACGCCCGAGACCGCCGGCCGGCCGGCGAGGGCCTGGGCGTCCGCCCCGTCGAGGCGTTCCGGCATCGGCTCGGGGCCGATGTCGATCAGCCGCCGCCCGTCGGGATCGCGCAGGGTCGCCGAGAGGCCGCTGCGCCGCGCCAGTTCCTGCATCTGGTCGCGGAACGCCGTCACGTCGCCGCGCTGGAGCGCGTTCGAAAGGCTCAGCGCCTCCAGCGTGGCGATCAGGCTCGCGACCTCGCGGTCGACCGCCGCCGCCTCCATCCGGGCCCGGCCCAGGGCATCCGCCTCGAGGCGCGCCCTCGCCGCCCCGGCGAACTGCCACAGCACCACGCCGCCGAAGATCAGGATCGGCACCGCCAGGCCGAGGGCGAAGACGACGAGGCGGCGCACGATCGAGCCCGGGCGCGATCGTGCGGGAGCGGGCCGGGCCGGTTCCGGCGGGGCCTTCTGGGCCTGCATCAGCATTCGTGGGTCCTTGCGCCGCGCGCCGGCGCCCGGATCGATCCCCGCGCCCCCGACCGGTCGGGGGCGCGGGGGTCGCGCTCATCCGGCGTCGACGTAGAGTCTCCCGCCCTCGCCCAAGAATTCCGCCGATTTTTGGGCCATGCCGGCCGCGCGGGCCGCTTCGTCGAGCGGTGTGGCCTCGCCGACCACGGCGCTCGCCGCCTCCATCGCCAGCACGTCGGCGCGCAGGTCCTGGGTGATCTTCATCGAGCAGAATTTCGGGCCGCACATCGAGCAGAAATGCGCGACCTTGTGGGCGTCCTTCGGCAGGGTCTCGTCGTGGTAGGCCCGGGCGGTGTCGGGATCCAGCGAGAGGTTGAACTGGTCCTCCCAGCGGAAGTCGAACCGGGCCCGCGACAGGGCGTCGTCCCGGATCTGCGCGGCCGGGTGGCCCTTGGCGAGGTCGGCGGCATGCGCCGCGATCTTGTAGGTGACGACGCCGGTCTTCACGTCGTCGCGGTTTGGCAGGCCGAGATGCTCCTTGGGCGTCACGTAGCAGAGCATCGCGGTGCCGAACCAGCCGATCATCGCCGCGCCGATCCCGGAGGTGATGTGGTCGTAGCCCGGCGCCACGTCGGTGGTCAGCGGGCCGAGCGTGTAGAACGGCGCCTCGCCGCATTCAGCGAGCTGCTTGTCCATGTTGACCTTGATCTTGTGCATCGGGACGTGGCCGGGGCCCTCGATCATCACCTGGCAGCCCTTGCCCCAGGCGACCTTGGTGAGCTCGCCGAGCGTCTCCAGTTCGGCGAACTGCGCCGCGTCGTTGGCATCCGCGATCGAGCCCGGGCGCAGGCCGTCGCCGAGCGAGAACGACACGTCGTACGCTCGACAGATGTCGCAGATCTCCTCGAAACGCTCGTAGAGAAAGGATTCCCGGTGCCCGGCCAGGCACCAGCGCGCCATGATCGAGCCGCCGCGCGAGACGATGCCGGTCACGCGCCGCGCGGTGAGCGGGACGTGGGCGAGGCGCACGCCGGCATGGATGGTGAAGTAGTCCACCCCCTGTTCGGCCTGCTCGATCAGGGTGTCCTTGAACACCTCCCAGTCGAGCTTGAGCGGATCGCCGCCGACCTTCTCCAGCGCCTGGTAGATCGGTACCGTGCCGATCGGCACGGGAGCGTTGCGCAGGATCCAGCCGCGGATGTTGTGGATGTTGCGGCCCGTCGAGAGGTCCATGACCGTGTCGGCGCCCCAGCGGATCGCCCACACCATCTTCTCGACCTCCTCGGCGGCCGAGGAGGTCACCGCCGAGTTGCCGATATTGGCGTTGATCTTGACGAGGAAGTTGCGGCCGATCGCCATCGGCTCGACCTCGGTGTGGTTGATGTTGGCCGGGATGATCGCCCGCCCGCGCGCCACCTCGTCGCGCACGAACTCGGGGGTGATGAAGGGCGGGATCGCGGCCCCGAAGCTTTCGCCGTCGGCGATCTTGCCTTCGGCCTGGGCCAGCATCGCCTCGCGGCACAGGTTTTCGCGGTGGGCGACGTAGATCATCTCCTCGGTGACGATCCCGGCCCGGGCGAACTCGTACTGCGTGACGAGCTGGCCGGGCGCCCCGCGCCGCACGGTGCGGGTGGCCGGGCACGGCGCCACCAGCCGGTCCTCGGCCACGAAGCCGTTATCCTCCGGCTTGACCGCCCGGGGCGCCACCGCCCCGTAGCCGCGGGCGGCGAGCCAGCCGGCGCGGATCTCGGGCAGCCCGGCGGAGAGATCGATGCGCGCGTCGGTCTCGGTATAGGGGCCGGAGGGATCGTAGACCCGCACCGGGGCCTCGCCCGGGTCCGTCAGCGCGATCTCGCGGTAGGGCACGCGCAGGTCGGGGCGCTCGCGCGGGGCCGCATAGGCCTTCACCGAGCCGGTGACCGGCCCCGTGGTGACGGTCTTCGGAAGATCCTTGGGAAGATCTTCGGGAGGAAGAGTGTGGGCGGGGATCGGTGCGTTCATGGATCTCTCCCTGGGAGACGATCCGGCCTCGAGGCGCGAGGACGCACGGGTCACGTCGGTCATGGCAGGTTCCCGTCCCTCCGCCGGTACGAACCGGATCAGGTTCAAGGGTCAGGACGCGCGCTCGTCCAGTCTCAGCCCCCGTTGGCGGGGCTCCCCTCGGTAACGGGATCAATCTCCCGCCAGGTGCGAGGTTTGTCAATCGCCGGTCCGAGGGGTGCGGCCGGGAGGGACGGCCTGGTGTCCGGGACGCTGCGGCATCGGTTCTCCCGTGCCGTCGCCCGCGCGGCCTTGCACCCCGCCCGCCCGGCGACCCAGATACGGATCACTCACACCCGCCCTTGCAGAGGAGCAGGCCTTGGGACGCCGAGAGCGGCGCTGGAACGACGACGACCCCTCGACCCATGGCCCGGCCACCCGCCCGGCGGTGATCTGCCCGCTCTGCGAGCGGCCGATCCCGCCCGGCGCCCGCCAGAGCCGGCACCACCTGACGCCGAAGCTGAAGGGCGGCACCCACGGCGAGACCGTGCAGCTGCACCAGATCTGCCACTCGGCGATCCATGCCCGGCACAGCGAGGCGGAGCTGGCGCGGCGCCTGAGCGACGTCGAGAGCCTGCGGGCCGAGCCCGAGATCGCCCGCTTTCTCGCCTGGGTGCGGACGAAGCCCGACGACTTCCACGCCGCGACGCGGATGACCCGGACGCGGCGGGAGACGAAGCGCAGCGTTCGGTAGCGGAAGGCTCGCCGCGGCCGATCAGGGTGAATCCGATCTTGCGCGGTTCGGTGCGATTCGCGGGATCGGGCCCGATCCGATCTTTACGTCTCCCTGGCAGCCTTCCGGCCGAACCTCCGGAGACGCCCGATGTCCGCCCGTCCCAACACCGAACCCGCCCTCTCGGTCCGGCCGGACGATCCGGTGCGCCCGCGCATCGATGCCTCCCCTGGCCGCCTCGCCTGGGTCGACGTCGCCAAGGGCATCTGCATCATCCTCGTCGTGATGATGCACTCCACCCTCGGGGTCGGCGAGGCGATGGGCGGCGAGGGCTTCATGCATCACGTCGTGGAGTTCGCCAAACCGTTCCGGATCCCGGACTTCTTCCTGCTCTCCGGCCTGTTCGTCGGCCGGGTCGTCGATCGCGACTGGCGCCTCTTCGCCGACCGGCGCATCGTCCACTTCGCGTATTTCTACCTGCTGTGGATGGTGCTCCAGTCGGCGGTGAAGTACGGCCAGATCACCGATGGCGCCGGGCCCGGCGCCTTCCTGGCCCATCTCGCCCACGGCTTGGTCGAGCCCTACTCGACCCTGTGGTTCATCTACCTGCTGGCGGTGTTCTCGGTCGTCGTGAAGCTCCTGCGGCGGCTGCCCTGGCCGGTGCTGCTGATCGGCGCGGCGCTGCTCCAGCTCGCCCCGGTCCATACCGGCTCGACCCTGATCGACGAGTTCTGCGACCGGCTGGTCTACTTCGTCGCCGGCTACCTGTTCGCCACCCGGATCTTCGCCCTGGCCGACTGGGTGCGGGCGCGCTCCGGCCTCGCGCTCCTCGGCCTCGCCGCCTGGGCGTCGCTCGAGGCGCTCCTCGTCTTCACGCCGACCGGGCTGACCTCCCACCCGACGCTCGCGAGCCTGCCGGTGGTGAGCCTGATGCTCGGCGCCGCAGGCGCGCTCGCCATCGTGGCAACCGCTGCGCTCCTCACTCGGGCCGGCGGTCCGGTGACCGCGGCCCTGCGGGCCTGCGGCGAGCGCTCGATCGTGATCTACCTCGCCTTCTTCCTGCCGATGGCGGCCCTGCGCACGGCGCTCGTGCGCAGCGGCGTGATCGAGGATATCGGCCTCGTCGCGCTGCTGGTGACGCTGACCGCGGTAGTGGTCCCACTCGCCATCGAGCGGGTCGTCCGCCACACCCCGGCCCGCTTCCTGTTCCGCCGCCCGGCTGCCGTCCACCTCGTCGGCGAGGATGGCGGCCGCCCGGCGCCGCGCCTCGCCCCGGCGCCGACGGCCTGACCGCGTTCGGTCCGGGCGCCCCCTCGGCCAAGCTCTCGGCCGGCCGAATCACGCGAACCGACACGACGGCGCCCCCCGGGGCGCCGTTTTTCGTTGGTGCGTGCGACCATCGCGGACGAGCGGGTCTCACGCCAGCTAACAGTTACGCTGATACCGCTCGCGATATACCGATACTCAAGTCGATGACCAATCCGGGCAAATCCGTAAATAACGCTTTACCGTCCGTAAGGCATTCCCCCGCAAGATCCCGCAAGTTCACACCCACGGGGCGAGCCTCATGGATGCGCGATGCCGCCTCATGGACGGCGCCGGTCTGCTGCTCCTGATCCTGGTCCCGTTCCTGGTCGTCGCCGCACCGCGCTCGGACGCGGTGGCGGTGCTCGGCCGTCCGGGCGGCGGGATCGGCGAGACGGTTGCGATCGTCGCCGCCGCCGGCGGCCGGCTCGTTCGCCCCGGTCCGGGCGGCCTGGTGGTGGCGCGTTCGGAGGAGCCCGGCTTCGTCCGGCGCCTCTACGGCGCCGGCGCCTGGCTGGTCCTCGATCCCCTCCTCGCCGGCGGGTGCGGCCCCTCCGCCCCCGCCGGGACAACCCGCAACTTCCTTCCGTCACCGAGCACCGCCCGCTGATGACCGACGCCGACGACCTCCGCCGTTCCTTCGCCCGCATCCTGATCCCGCTGCTCTGGGCGCACGTCCCGGTCGCCGCGGCGCTGCCGCTGATCACCGGCGGCGGCGCCTCGCCGGCACCGGGCCTGGCGGCGGCCGTGCTCGCGGGCGCCGCCACCCTGTCGTGGTGGCGGGACCCGATCGGGCTGCGCACCCGGCTCGCCTCCGCGCTCGCTCTCGTCGGCATGGCGGCGGTGCTGCTCTATGCCAGCGCCGGCCATCCCTGGCAGGTCGACCTGCACATGTACTTCTTCGCCTGCCTGGCGGTGCTCGCCGGCTGGTGCGACTGGCGGGTGATCCTGGCGGCCACCGGCGCCACGGCTTTGCACCACCTCGTGCTCAACCTCTTGCTACCGGCCGCGGTCTTCCCGGCGGGGGGCGACCTCGGCCGGGTGGTCCTGCACGCGGTGATCCTGACGATCGAGGCGGCGGTGCTCGCCCGGATCTGCCACACCGTCGCCGGGACGCTGGCCGGGCTCGCCGCCTCCGAGCGGGAGGCCAAGGACCAGATGGCCCGCCTGCGCGCCATGGAGCAGGACGGCGAAGCGGCCCGTCGCGCCGCCGAGCACGAGCGGCGCGAGGGCGTGCTGCGGATGGCGGCGGCCTTCGAGGCGGCGGTGGGCGGCATCGTCGGCCAGGTCGCGGCCTCGGCGGGCGACCTGCAGGCGACCGCCCGGGCGATGTCGCGGACCGCCGGCACCGCCGCCGACCGCTCGGCCGAGGCCGACGCCGCCGCCGGACGGGCGGCGGGCGACGTCGGCGCGGTCGCGGCGGCGACCCGGGAGCTCGGCGCCTCCGTGCGCGAGGTCGGCCAGCAGGTCGGCGAGACCGCCGGACTCGCCCGCGCCGCCGTCGCCGAGGCCGACCGCTCCGCCGCCCTGGTGGGCGCCCTCAGCGAGGCGGCCGCCCGGATCGGCGACGTCGTCACGATGATCTCGGCGATCGCCGACCAGACCAACCTCCTGGCGCTCAACGCCACGATCGAGGCGGCCCGCGCGGGGGCCGCGGGCCGCGGCTTCGCGGTGGTGGCCGCCGAGGTCAAGGAACTCGCCGCCCAGACCGCCAAGGCCACCGGCGAGATCGGCGGCCAGATCGGCCGCATCCAGGGGGCGACCGACGACGCCGTGCGGGCGATCGAGGCGATCGGCGGGCGCATCCGCGGCATCGACGGCGTGGCGGCCGCGGTGGCGGCGGCGGTCGAGGAGCAGGAGGCGGCGACCCAGGAGATCCTGCGCGCGATGGAGCGCGCCACCGCCGGAACCGGCTTGCTCACCGCGACGATCGGCGCGGTGGCCGAGGCCGCCGGCACCACCGGCACCGTCGCCGACCGGGTGCTCGCCTCGGCCGATGCGCTGACGCATCAGGCCGAGCATCTCGGCACCGAGGTCGAGCGCTTCCTCGGCGGCGTCCGGGCCGCCTGACACCGGATCCCGAAGACTGCTTCCGGATCCGATGTCACCAGCCGGCGCGGCGCTCGAGCGAAGCCGAAATCCGCATTGCGAAGCCTCCGATCGGATTTCGGATGAGCGGCACCGGATTCACGGTTTCCGTCGTGGTCGCACCAGCCGGTCGAGGAAGTTCGCGATCTCGCGCCGGCGCCGCTCCGGCGCCAGCACCTCGGCGGCGACGCCGAGGCGCCAGGCGAGGTCGGCCCGACCCTCCGGGTCGCCGTGCAGGTCGCGCAGGGCATCCGCGTAGGCGTGGAGCGCGGCCTCGTCCGGGCACAGGCCCGCCTGTACCACGCCCTCGGCGGAGAGCCGCAGCATCGCCGCGACCTCGTCGAGGTCGAGCTCGGGATGGTATTGCGTGCCCCAGAACACCCCGTCGCTGAGGCGGATCTCGATCGCCTGGACGTCGAGGCGGTCGTTGCCGGCCAGCACCGTGCTGCCCGGCGGCGGCTCGACCACCGCGTCGTCGTGGATCGCCGGGGCGTCCCAGGCCGGCGGGCGGCCCGCGAGCAGCGGGTGGTCGGCCCCTGCCTGCGTCCGGGTGATGGCGCGGGCGAGCCCGTATTCCGGCCCCCGCGGGTTGCGGGCGGCCCGGCCGCCGGCGATCGTCGCGGCCACCTGCACGCCCCAGCACGAGCCGAAGACCAGCACGCCGGCCTCGAGCGCCGCCCGCACCAGGTCGCATTGCCGTGTCACGGCGGGCCCGCCATCCTCGACGTGCAGGGTCGAGCCGGTCAGAACCAGGGCGTCGCAGTCGGACAGCGCCCGGGGCAGAACCGCATCCGCGTCGGCCGGGGCGACGAGGTGGCAGACGGCGTCCGGCGCGAGCGCATGCAGGATGCCCGCATAGGTCTCGGCGGAAGTCTTGTCGCAGACCGAGAGATGCGTCTCGCGGCCGGCCCGGTCGTTCCCATCGGCCACCAGCAGGTGCAGCATGTCGGCTCCTTGTGAGAGCCTCCGCAACGCCGTCGGAGGTGGCGCGTTCCGGCGCGGCTTGCCGCATGCCTCGGATCGAAGCGCTAAGACACGGGAAACGTTCGACAAAATTTCGGTTAACGGCCCTTAAACCCGCCTCAATTACCGTCTCTTGAGTGCCCCACGCGGGCCGGTTCGTCCGGGGGCGAAGGGGAACTCGGCAGGATGGCGAAGGGACGCGAGCGGACGGGTCGGGTCGAGCCCCGCTTCGAGGCGGAGGGGACCGGGGATCCGGCCTCCCTCGACCTGCGCCTCTCGCGGGGCGATCGGGCGGGAGGCGGCGTGGCCAAGGGTACCTCCAAGGGCACATCCAAGGGTTCGGCCAAGGCCGCCCCGAAGCGGGCCGCCCGTGCGGCGGCCCCGGCCCCGCGGCGCCGGCGGCGCTCGTTCCTCGGCTCCCTCGTCTACGGCACGGTGATCCTCGGCCTCTGGGGCCTCGTCGCGGTGGCCGGCATCGTCGCCTACCACGCCTCGCAGCTGCCGCCGATCGACCAGCTGGCGGTGCCCAAGCGCCCGCCCAACATCGCGATCCTGGCCGCCGACGGCTCGCTGCTCGCCAATCGCGGCGAGACCGGCGGGCGCACTGTGAGCATCCGCGAATTGCCGCCCTACCTGCCGCGCGCCTTCGTGGCGATCGAGGACCGGCGGTTCTACTCCCATCTCGGCATCGATCCGGTCGGCATCGCCCGCGCCATCGGCCAGAACCTGACCCGCCGCGGCGTCGCCCAGGGCGGCTCGACCCTGACCCAGCAGCTCGCCAAGAACCTCTTCCTGACCCAGGAACGGACCGCCTCGCGCAAGATCCAGGAGGCGATCCTGGCGCTCTGGCTCGAGCACAAGTACACCAAGGACGAGATCCTCGAACTCTACCTCAACCGGGTCTATTTCGGCGCCGGCGCCTACGGCGTCGAGGCGGCGGCCCAGCGCTACTTCGCCAAGCCCGCCAAGGAGGTGACGCTGGCGGAGGCCGCGATGCTCGGCGGCCTCGTCCAGGCGCCGTCGCGGCTGGCGCCCAACCGCAACCTGCCGGCGGCCCAGGCCCGCGCCGCGCAGGTGCTGGCGGCGATGCAGGAGCTGGGCTTCGCCAAGCCCGCGGACGTGAAGGTGGCGCTGGCCCAGCCGGCGAAGCCGGCGCGCGCCAAGGGCGGCGGCTCGGCCAACTACGTCGCCGACCTCGTGATGGACGTGCTCGACGACTACGTCGGCAAGATCGAGACCGACGTCTCGGTCCAGACCACCGTCGATCCGGGCCTCCAGGCGGTGGCCGAGCGGTCGCTGGTCGACGAGCTGAACCAGAAGGGCGGGCGCTACAACGTCGGCCAGGGCGCGGTCGTGACGATGCGGCCCGACGGGGCGATCCGGGCGCTGATCGGCGGGCGCGACTACGCGCAGAGCCAGTTCAACCGCGCCACCACGGCCAAGCGCCAGCCCGGTTCGGCCTTCAAGCCGTTCGTCTACCTCGCGGCGGTCGAGCGCGGCCTGACCCCCGACACGGTGCGGGAGGACGCGCCGATCAACATCAAGGGCTGGAACCCCGAGAACTACTCGCGCAACTACAGCGGCCCCGTGTCCCTGCGGGACGCGCTCGCCCACTCGCTCAACACGGTCGCGGTGCGGCTCGGCGTGGAAGTCGGCCCGAAGGCGGTGGTGCAGACGGCGCAGCGCCTCGGCATCACCTCGGCCCTCCAGGCCAACGCGTCGATCGCGCTCGGCACCTCGGAGGTGACCCCGCTCGAACTCGTCGGCGCCTACGCCACCTTCGCCAATGGCGGCATGGGGGTGATCCCCTACGTGATCGCCGGCGTGAAGACCGTCGACGGCCGTACCGTCTACAAGCGCGCCCCGAGCGGCCTCGGCCGGGTGATCGAGCCCCAGGCCGACGGCATGATGAACGCGATGATGCACGAGGTCTTCGTCAGCGGCACCGCCAAGAAGGGCGACATTCCGGGCTGGGATCTGGCCGGCAAGACCGGCACCAGCCAGGATTTCCGCGATGCCTGGGTGATCGGCTACTCCGCCACCCTGGTGACCGGCGTCTGGCTCGGCAACGACGACGGCGAGCCGACGAAGCGGGTGTCGGGCGGCAACCTGCCGGTGGAGATCTGGAACCGGGTCATGGTGGCGGGCCTGCGCGGCGACAAGCCGGCGCCGCTCCCCGGCGCCGCCCGCTGGCGCCGCACCAGCAACGCCGTCGCGGCGGCCAACCCCGCCGAGCCGCCGACGATCGGCGGCATGATCGACGACCTCCTCGGCGGCGGCCAGCCCGCCCCCGCCCGGCCGCAGCCGGCGCCCCAGCGCGGCGGCCCGAGCCGGGAGGACAAGAACTTCCTCGAGCGGCTGTTCGGAGTCGGGGAGTGAGAGGAATTCCGGACGATGTCTTCCGGGATTCCTCCCGTGGGCCCGCACGGTGGCGCCGTCGCCCCGCGCGCGTCGGGTGATGGGGACATCATGTGAGGCGGGCCGCACGGCGCCCGCCGAACGGGTCGTTCAGTCCTTGAATTCCTCGATCGCGTCGACCTTGCCCGGGTAGAACGCGAGATGATCCTTGATCGCCGCCACCGCCGGAAACGGGGTCTCGTAGCTCCAGACCGCGTTGGCCCGCTCGACCCCGCCGGCGGTGAGGGAGAAGTAGCTGGCATCACCCTTGTGGGGGCAATGGGTGCGGTGCGCGGTCCGTGCGAAGAGGTCCATCTCGGCATCCTCGCGCGGGATGTAGAGCACCGGCGGCATGGCGCCCTCGCGCAGGGTCAGCGCCCGGGTGGTCTCGGCGACGATCGTGCCGCCGAGCATGACGCGGATCCGGTGCGGGTTCGGCGTGATCGTGATGGATGGGCCCGTCATGACGGCTCCTTGCGTTCCACGGTGCCGAGGGCGTCGGCCAGCCGCGCCTGGGCGCTGCCCGGCCGCAGCGGCTTCTGCTGGCTCTCGTGCGGCACCCAGCCCGAGAGCCAGATCATCTCGAAGGTCGCCCGCAGGCGCCCGTCCGGGTCGGCGAAGCGCTCGGCGTAGAGGGCGGCGGCCCGCATCAGGGTCGCGCGGCGCAGGCCGCCGCGGCGCTCGCGAAGCGCGTTGGTCAGCCCCATGGCCCGCAGGTCGCGCATCAGCCCGAACGGATCGCCGTAGCGCACCGTCACGGTCTCGACGTCGGCGACCGGCAGGGCGAAGCCGGCGCGCTGGAGCAGGCCGCCGACGTCGCGCACCTCCGCGAACGGCGCCACCCGGGGGCTTGCCCCGCCCTCGACCTCGCTCTCGGCCTGGGTGAGGACCTGGCGCAGCTCGGTCAGCGTGCGCCCGCCGAGCAGGCAGCCGACGAAAAGGCCGTCGGGCCGCAAGGCCCGGCGGATCTGCACCAGCGCGCCCGGCAGGTCGTTGACGTGCTGGAGCGCCAGCAGCGACACGGCGAGGTCGAAGCTCCTGTCGCCGAACGGCAGGGTCTCGGGATCGCCGACCGCGACGGCGAGGCCGGGCCCGCCCGGCTCCGCCACCGGTGCGAGGCGGATGACGGATTGCGCCCGCCCGCTCGCCCGCAGCCAGGATGCGGCCGCCGGTACCGGGGTGGCGAGGTCGAGGGCGTAGGGAAATTCCCGCAACACCGCACCGAGGCGGTCCGACAGGTCGTCGACCGCCCGCGCGACCAGGAAGTCGGCGAAGCCGGCGCGGCGGGCGCGGGCGAGCCGCTTGCGGATCAGGGGGGCGTCGAACAGGAGCGGCGAGGACATCGCCCGCTAGATGGCGCGGGACCGGGCCCAGCGCCAGGGCCGGTGCGCCCGCGAGACCGGAAAGGCGTTGTCGATCCCTCGCCGATCCCTTGCAGGCCACTCGCCCAGCCTCTTGCCCGGCCCCTTGCCGAATCGTTCAAGGAATCGAGGTAAGAGGGCCTGGTGACCCGCCCCCCTCTCCTCCTCCCGGCCTGGCTGCTCGTCGCGGCCTGCGTCCTCCCGGCCGCCGCCGTGGCCGCACCGGTGCGGCCGGCGCCCGCGTCGCAGGCCAAGGATTCGGGAGGCAAGGAGGAGACGGTCGAGCAGGCCCTGTGCCGCCTGATCGAGGGCGCGGCCCAGTCCAAGGGTCTGCCGGTCGCCTTCCTGACCCGGCTGATCTGGCGCGAGAGCAGCTTCCGGCCCGGCGTGGTAAGCCCTGCCGGCGCCCAGGGCGTGGCGCAGTTCATGCCCGGCACGGCGCAGGAGCGCGGGCTGACCGACCCGTTCGACCCCGAGCAGGCGATCCCCGCGGCCGCGCGCTTCCTCCTCGACCTGCGGGGCCGGTTCGGCAATCTCGGCCTCGCCGCCGCGGCCTACAATGGCGGGCCCGGCAGGGTCTCGTCCTGGCTCGCCGGCACCGGCGGCCTGCCGGCGGAGACCCGCGCCTACGTCGCGGCGATCACCGGGCGCAGCGCCGAGGACTGGGCCGCCGCCGCCAAGGCCGACACCAAGGGCGATCTCGTCGAGCCGGAGGGCACGACCTGCCTGCAGGTCACGGCGTCCTTGCGCATCCGCGGCCGCACCGAGACCTTCTTCGCGGGTGCCGCCGCGACGCTCGCACCCTGGGGCGTCCAGCTCGCCGGCAATTTCTCGAAGTCGATCGCCCTGGCGAGCTTCGGCCGAGCCCGCGACCGCTACGCGGCGATCCTCGGCGACGTGCGCCCGATGGTCATCGGCACCCGCCTGCGCCACCGCGGCACCCGGGCATTCTACCGCATCCGCGTGCCCGCCGAGACCCGCCCCGGTGCCGAGGCGCTGTGCAACCGCATCCGCGGCGTCGGCGGGGCCTGCCTGGTGCTGAAAACCTGAGGTTCACGCCGCGTCACCCAAACGGGTGATGACACAACCTCCGCCCCCTGTTTCGCTCGGCAGCCGACCAAGGGTCGCGCAGCGGGCGAGCAGGGAGGAAGGCTCATGAAGTTCGGCGACGGCGTGCCCCGGTGGGCCCGGAGACGGGTCGAGCGGCACATGATGCGCCATGTCGACGGCCGGATCGTGCGGTGGATGTCGTTCGGATCCGGGCTCAAGCCGGGCGCGGTTGAGGCGATGGCATCCGAGACGGCCCCGGTCGACACGGTTGGGAACGTGGTTCCGTTCCTCCGCCGGCCGTCCCACGCCGGACCCGGCGGCCGTGCCTCGACGCTCGACGCGACGGGGTCATGATTCACCACCTAGAGTTCAAAAAACCGGCGCCCATCGTGGCGCCGGCCTCCGTCAGCCGCGGGGCTGTCCGATCGCGTTCAGCATCGCGGTGAACCAGGCAGCCTCTGGATCGAACGCCTTGCCGCCGCGGATACGCGGGAACTCGATCGCCCGCAGCCGGCCGTCCCGCTCCTCGTCGTGCCCGATCACGCCGGAGACGCCGGTGAGGCCGCACTCGACCGCGTAGTCGACCATGCCCTGGATCAGCCGCAGATCGTCGGCGTTCGGGGCCGCCGAGCGGGCGAAATGGCCGGATTTCAGCACGAGCGACTTCTCCGCCCCGATCATCGGCGCGAAGCGGTCGGCGAACCACTTGCCGACGTTGACCGTATCGATCTTGACGTGGCCGAAGGGGTCGCGGCCCAGCACCTCGCCCCGCCCTTCGATCTCGGCGACGATCTCGTCGAGGCCGGCGCCCTCGCTGAGAAAGATCGTGACGCAATCCTTGGCGTCGAGCCGTGCCTTCAGCCGGGCCGCCTCGCGGGCGATGTCGAGGGGCATCTCGGGCAGGTAGACCGCGTCCACCTCCTTGTGCGCCCGGTCGAGGCCGAATTCCGGCACGAACTCCGTCCGGTCGAGGCGGTCGCGATAGGCCTTGGCCGTCGCGGCGGTGAGCCAGCCGCACTTGCGGCCCATGATCTCGTGGACGATCAGCATGCGCGGGTTGGCGCTCTGCTCGTTGACGATGTTCTCGGCGAAGAGCGCGCCCTGCTCGGCCGCCGTCCAGGCGCCCAGCGTCTGGCGGATCGGCACCACGTCGTTGTCGATGGTCTTGGGCAGGCCGACGACCGTCAGGTGGTAGCCGTTGGCCTCGAGATAGGCCGCGAGGTCGGCCGCCGTGGTGTTGGTGTCGTCGCCGCCGATCGTGTGCAGCACGCTGATTTGATCGCGGGCAAGCTGCTCGGCCGCCACCTTGAGCGGGTCCTGCCCTTCCTTCACCAGGCCGCGCTTCACGCAATCCTTGACGTTGGTGAGCTTGATCCGGCTGTTGCCGAGCGGCGAGCCGCCGTGGCGCAGCAGGAGATGCGCCTTGGCCCGCACCTCGGGGGTGACCGGGATGTGGTCGCCGAGGAGCAGGCCCTTGTAGCCGCTGCGATAGCCGATGATCTCGGCCTCGGGCGCCAGGTCGGTGTAGCGGGCGATCAGCCCGCCGACCGCCGCCGACAAGCAGGGGGCGAGGCCGCCCGCGGTGAGCATGGCGATCTTCAGGGTAGGCATGGTTGGGCTCCGCGTGTCCGACGCGAAGCCCATAGTGGGCCGAACGGCCGTGGGGTCCAGCCCCCGGGCTCAGTCCTTGTCGAGGCTGAGGTCCGGCGCCTCGGGATTCTTCATGCCCACGACGTGGTAGCCGGCATCGACGTGCAGGATCTCGCCGGTCATGCCGCGCGACATGTCGGAGATCAGGTAGGCGGCGGTCTCGCCGACCTCGTCGATCGTCACGGTGCGGCGCAAGGGGGCGTTGTACTCGTTCCACTTCAGGATGTAGCGGAAGTCGCCGATGCCGGAGGCGGCAAGCGTCTTGATCGGGCCGGCCGAGATCGCGTTGACGCGGATCTTCTGGGGGCCGAGATCGGCCGCGAGGTAGCGCACCGAGGCCTCGAGCGCGGCCTTGGCGACGCCCATCACATTGTAGTGCGGCATCCACTTCTCGGCGCCGTAATAGGTCAGCGTGAGGAGCGAGCCGCCGTTGCGCATCAGCTTCTCGGCCCGCTGGGCCACGGCCGTGAACGAGTAGCAGGAGATCAGCAGCGACTTCGAGAAGTTCGCCTCGCTGGTCTCGATGTAGCGGCCGGTCAGCTCGTCCTTGTCCGAGAAGGCGATGCAGTGGATGACGAAGTCGATCCCCTCGGGGAAGTGCCGGCCGGTGGCCTCGAAGGCCGCGTCGATCGAGGCCGGGTCGGTGACGTCGCAATGGCCGACGACCGCCGCGTCGAGCTCGCGCGCGAGCGGTTCGACGCGCTTCTTCAGCGCCTCGCCCTGGTAGGTGAAGGCCAGCTGCGCGCCGTGCTGGTGGGCGCTCTTGGCGATGCCCCAGGCGATCGAGCGGTTGTTGGCGACGCCGAGCACGAGGCCGCGCTTGCCGGCGAGGAGCCCGGTCTTCAGGGATGCGGCCTGCCCGTCATCCTGCACCTGTGCCCGGTTCGAGTCAGCCAGGTTCGAGTCAGCCATGAGTCACCCAAAGAACAGCCGCCACGGGGGGCCGGCGGCAGGGCGGACCCGGCCGTCCATGGCTCCCCAGGGGTTTCCTTAACCGACGCCCGCGGGCGACGGAAGTGCGCCGGCTCCTGTTATAGCCCGCGCGTTCCGAACTCTACGGGGTCGCGGCGGCCGCCCGGCGCTTGCGGGCGAACTCGGTCAGTGCCTCGTCGGCGCTCGCCGGCAGGGTGATGGCGACCGTGGCGAGCAGGTCGCCGCGGGTGCCGTCCTTCTTCGGCAGGCCCTTGCCGCGCAGGCGGAAGACCCGGCCCGAGCTGGTCATCGGCGGGATCTTCATCTCGACCGCTCCGGTCAGGGTCTGGATCCGGATCGGCCCGCCGAGCACCGCGTCCTCCAGCGGCACCTCGGCGGAGGTGCGCAGGTCCGAGCCCTCGACCTGGAAGCGCGCATCGGGGGCAAAGCGGATGGTGAGGAGGGCGTCGCCCGGCTCGGCGCCGTGGGCGCCCGGATAGCCGAGGCCGCGCAGGCGGATCACCTGCCCGTCGACCACGCCCTTGGGCACCACCACGTCGACCTCGCGGCCGCTCGGCAGGTTGAGGCGGAGCTTGGCCTCCCCGGCGACCTGATCGAGGCCGACCGTGAGCTCGGCCGCCACGTCCTCGCCCTTCTGGGGCGCGCCGCGGCCGGCGCCGCCCGAGCGGAACGCCTCGCCGAACAGGTGCGAGAAGATCTCCTCGCCGAAGCCGCCGGCGGCCCCGCCGCCCGCGCCGCCCCGGCCGCGGGCCATCGATTCGAAGTCGAAGCCGCCGGCACCGCCGCCGCGCCCGGCGCCGCCGCCGAAGCCCTCGAAGCCGGTGAAGCGGGGCTTGCCGTCGCCGTCGATGGCGCCGCGGTCGAACTGCTCGCGCTTCTTGGCGTCGCCCAGGATCTCGTAGGCCTGGTTGACCTCGGAGAAGCGGTCCTGCGCCTTGGCGTCGTTCTTGTTGCGGTCGGGGTGGTAGGCCTTGGCGAGCTTGCGGAAGGCCTTCTTGATCTCCGCCTCGTCGGCCGAACGGCTCACGCCGAGTACGTCGTATGGGTTGCGCATGGCGATCCGATGGCGATTCGAGCGGCCCCGCATCCGGCGCGTCACGGGCGGGAGCGGGGCCGCGGCTTGAAAGAGATGTGCCCTATCTGGCGACCGTGTTGCCGGATTGCAACGCAGGCGGAGCGGGAGGCTGCCAGGTTACGGCACTTCCCGCGCAAGCGCCATTCGGACCGTCGAACCGGAGGCTCAGCCCGGCTTCGACGTGGCCTTGAGGCTCTTCAGCTCCCAGGCACCGCCGGACGGGCGGCAGCCGGTGCCGCGCACGAAGCGGTTGCTCCCCGGCCCGATCACCGAGGCGAGGAAGCCGCGGCAGATCTCGTCGTTCTTCACGAAGGGCAGCCCGGTCGGGTTGATCATGCCGCGCATGCCCGAATCCGGGTTGTCCCACTTCACCGGCTGGCCGTTGCCCTGCGGGTCGAGGGCGACGGAGAGGGCCGCCTTGGCCCGGCGCCAATCCTCGCCCGAAAGGTCGGAGCCGAAGCTCTTCGGCGCCGCCGGCTCGATGCTGCCGGTGCTCTCGGGCTCCGGCGGGGCGGCGTCCACCTGCGGGGTGAACATGATGAGCGGCTGGCTGCAGCCGCCGAGTGACAGGACGCCGCCGAGCACGCCCGCCGCACAGGCGAGCCCGAGCGTCACCGAACCGACTTTACACGCACCGCGACGCATTACACCTAATCTCAAGACCGGACGGCCCGCCGCGACGCATCACCTTGCGACGCCGACCCGCCCCCGGTTCGGTTGTCACAGCGGCACTCCCGCGGAGTGCCATTTGGGTAAGGACGATGCCGTGGACGGGTTAACGAAGGGTGATTTCACGCAGAACCCGGATCCGTGGGACCTGTTCCGGCAATGGTTTGCCGACGCACAGGTCTCCGAGCCGGAGGATCCCAACGCCATGGCGCTCGCGACCAGCGGCGCCGACGGGATGCCGGACGTGCGCATCGTGCTCCTGAAGGATGCCGACGAGCGCGGTTTCGTGTTCTACACCAACACCCTGTCGATGAAGGGGCAGGAGCTCGCCGACAACCCGCAGGCCGCCCTGGTGATGCACTGGAAGAGCCTGCGCCGGCAGGTCCGGGCCCGCGGGACGGTGACCAAGGTCTCGGAGGCGGAAGCCGACGCCTATTACGCCTCGCGCCCCCGCGACAGCCGCCTCGGTGCCTGGGCGAGCCGCCAGTCGCAGCCGCTGGAGAGCCGCGACGTCCTGATCCGGGCGGTGGACGAGATGCGCGCCCGCTTTCCCAACGAGGCGGTGCCGCGCCCGCCGCACTGGACCGGCTACCGCATCGCCCCGGTGACGATGGAGTTCTGGCAGGACGGCGCCTACCGTCTGCACGACCGGGTGCGCTTCACCCGCGAGGGCGAAGCCTGGACGGGGAACCGGCTCTACCCGTGAGGGGCGGGCCTCCCGGACCGTCGCGTCCCTGAGGCGCAACCTTTGCTGCGGCGCGGCGAGCCCTGGATTTCCGGGTCGCCGGGCCCTACCCTGAGGCTCTCGGCGCCCCGCACGACCGGCGGCGCCCGCACCGGACATCCCGAGGAACGGCCGTGGCCCCACCGTCGAACGAACGCCGCCGCGTGATGCTGCTCACCGGCGCGAGCCGGGGCATCGGCCATGCCACCGTCAAGCGCTTCTCGGCGGCGGGCTGGCGCGTCATCACCTGCTCGCGCCACGCCTTCCCGGAGAACTGCCCCTGGGAGATGGGCCCGGAGGACCACCTGCAGCTCGACCTCGCCGACCCGGAGGACACGATCCGCGCCGTCAAGGAGGTGGCGGGCCGGCTCGAGGCCGAGGGCGGGCTCCTGCACGCGCTCGTCAACAATGCCGGCATCTCGCCCAAAGGGGCGGGCGGCGCGCGGCTCGGCGCCATCGACACCCCGTTCTCCGACTGGCAGCGGGTGTTCCAGGTCAACTTCTTCGCACCCATCCTGCTCGCGCGCGGCCTGCGCGACGAGCTGACCCGGTCGCGCGGGTCGATCGTCAACGTGACGTCGATCGCGGGCTCGCGCGTCCATCCCTTCGCGGGGGCGGCCTACGCCACCTCCAAGGCCGCGCTCGCCGGCCTCACCCGGGAGATGGCCTCCGATTTCGGTCCCCTCGGGGTGCGGGTGAACGCGATCTCGCCCGGCGAGATCGACACCTCGATCCTCTCGCCCGGGACCGACAAGCTGGTGGCGCAGATCCCGCAGCGCCGCCTCGGCACCCCCGACGAGGTCGCCAAGGCGATCTACTTCCTGTGCACCGAGGCCTCGTCCTACGTGAACGGCGCCGAGCTGCACATCAACGGCGGCCAGCATGTCTGAGCGGGCGGCGCTCGCTCTCGCGCTCCTGCTTCTCGCCTCCCCCGCCGCCGCCGAGCCGCGGGTCGCGCTCCTCGACCTGCCGTTCCGGGTGACGCAGCTGCGCGACGCCGCCAGCGAGGCGGCTCTCGCCGTCGCCACCGCCGGCCTGCCGCAGCTGCCCCGCAAGCCCGGGCCGCTGGCGGTCGCCTGGGGCGAGACGGGTGCGGCCGTCGTCACCCTGGCGGGCGACACGGTGACGGTGATCCCCCTCCCCCTCGATGCGATCGAGGGCCTGACCGCCGGCGAGACGCCGAAGGGCGCGGTGCCGGGCTCGCGCCGGGTGCTGGCCGGGCCGTTGAGCGCCTACCTGTCGGGGACCGGGCCGGACGGCCACCGGACCGCGAGCGCCCTCACCTTGCGCGAGCGCCAGCCGGTGGCGATGAGCGCCGACCCGAAGCCGGTGCCGGTCGCGACCAGCGCCGTGTCGCCGGGCCCCGGCGCGGTCTTCGCGGCCGACGCCCTGCGGCCGGTCGAGATCGACGGGACCGTCAACCTGCTCGCGGTGAGCGAGCGGCCGGAGGGCGCGAGCCTCGCGGTGATCGGGCGCCGGGACGGCGCCTGGCAGGTGCGCGGCGCGACCCCGCCCGAGCCCGGCCCCCTGAGCCTCGCGGCCGCCCGTCCGGGCGCGACGCCCGCCGCCCTGCTGGTGCGCGGCGCCGACGGCCGGGCCGAGAGCTGGTCCCTCGCCGGCGGCACCCCCGCCCGGCAGGCGCGCGGGGGAGCGGGCTTTGCCGCCCCCGGCGCCGCCCTCGGCGAGGGGGAATGGGTTCTGGCGGCCGGCGACCGCACGGCGCTGGCCTACCTCTCGACCGACGGCCTGAAGGAGCGTGCCCGCGCGGCCCTGCCGGCGCCGGTCGGGGCCGGCCTCGCGGTCCTGGGCTCCGGGCATGGCGCCGCCATCGTGGTGGCGCTGACCGACGGGCGGCTCGCGACCGTGCGGGACGGGGACGCGCGGCCGTGAGCGACGGATCCGACGAGCCGGCCTGGCGCCGGCGCTATCCCGTCCGTCCCTTCGTCGCCGCCTCGGTGGCGGTGGTGCGCGACGGGCGGGTGCTGCTCGCCGCCCGCGGACAGGCGCCGATGCGGGGCGTCTACACCCTGCCGGGCGGGCAGGTGGAGGTCGGCGAGACCCTGGCCGAGGCGGCCCTGCGCGAGCTGCACGAGGAGGTCGGGGTGGTGGCAGAGATCGTCGCCGGCCTCTCCCCCCTGGAGGTGATCGGCCGCGACGGGGACGGCGCGGTGCTGCACCATTTCGTGATCCATCCCCACGCCGCCCGTTGGCGCTCCGGCGAGCCGACGACCGGTCCGGAGGCCCTCGATCTGCGCTGGGTGACGCCCGAGGAAGCCCATGATCTGCCGACCACCGAGGGGTTGCACGGCGTGATCGCGCAGGCCCTCGCTGCCGTGGGGAACGGCGCATGAGACGCTCCCCGTCGCTCGGTGCGCGCGCCGCCGTGCTCGCCGTCTGCCTGCTCGCGGCCTCGCCGGCTCTCGCCCAGACCCGGCCGAAGCCCGCCGCCAAGCCGCCGGAGAAGGAAGTCCCCGCCCCCCCGCCGCCGCCCGACGCGCCCGCTCCCTACGACCGCGACCTCCTGCGGCTGTCGGAGATCATCGGCGCCCTGAGCTTCCTGCGCGAGCTGTGCGGCCATCCCGACGCGCCGGAATGGCCCGCCCGCATGAAGGCCTTGCTCGAGTCCGAGGGGACCAGCCAGGGCCGGCGCGACCGCCTGGCCGGCGCCTACAACCGCGGCTATGGCGGCTACGCGGTCACCTACCGGGTCTGCACCCCCTCGGCGGTCGAGGCGACGACCCGCTTCATCGGCGAGGGCGAGCGGCTGTCGGTCGCGCTCGCCGGCCGTTTCGGCGGCTGAGCGCCGGCCTGTTGCCAGGATGCCACATCTGTGGCGGTGGCGTCGAAGAGGGAGGCATTCTCGCGGCGCCGTTAACCTCTTCGCAATTCCTTGCTGGCTCGCGCCCGGCAGAGACCCTATGAATCGGGACATCACCTGAGGCTGCTGCGGATTCGAGACCGCCGTTCTCCTCCAGAGACCCGATCTCAAGGCTGTCGATGACCGATTTCGAAACCTACGAGCCCGAGCTCCACTCCGACCAGGACGCGAAGCGCGCCGCCCTGAGCTACGTCTCGGAAGCCTTCGCCGAAGGCTGCCTGGACGGGCTCGACGGCGACTGCATGGCCCAGGCCGCCCTGTTCGCGGCCTTCCAGGAACTGGTGCAGACCTACGGCGAGGAAGCCACCGCGCGATACGCGGAAGGCTTTCCCGAGCGCATCCGCGGCGGTACCTACACGGTGCGGCCGGAGGCCCGGCATTAAGAGCCGTTAACGATTCCGGCCCGCCCGTCGACGAACGGGCGGGACCTGCGGCACCGCTTCGCGCGTTCGTCGCGCATGAGCCTCCACGATCCCGCCTCCCTCCGCACGGCCCGCCTGTGGCGCCCGCGACGGGTCGTCGTCACGGCAGCGGCGCGGGATCACGCCCACGGCCGGGCGATCCTGGCCCGGGCCGAGGCGCTGGGCCTGCCGGTCGAGGCCCTGCCCGGCAACCGCCTCACCGGCCTGCGCCATCCCGATCCGCGCCGGGCCTATATCGAGGCCAAGAGCACGCTCGCGGTGGTGGTGGCTCCGCCCGCCAAGCTGAAGCTGCAGCCGATCCCGCCGAGCGCCGACTGGCGGGTCGATCTCGCCGAGGGCTGCCCGGCCCATTGCCAGTACTGCTACCTCGCCGGCTCGCTCGCGGGCCCGCCGGTGACCCGGGTCTACGCCAACCTCCCGGAGATCCTGTCGAACCTCGCCTCCTATGTCGGGCGCGGCGGCGTCACCTCGGCGAGCGCGGAGCGGGCGCAGGAGGGCACGAGCTTCGAGGCCTCGTGCTACACCGATCCCCTCGGCATCGAGCACCTGAGCGGCTCGCTCTCGGCGGCGATCCGGCATTTCGGCGCCTGGGACGCCCCGGTGAGCCTGCGGGCGACTACCAAGTTCGCCGCGGTCGAGCCCCTGCTCGGCCTCGATCACGGGCGCCGTACCCGCCTGCGCTTCTCGGTCAACCCCGTGGCGGCCGGCCGCTTCGAGGGCGGCACCGCCCCTCTGCGCGAGCGGCTCTCGGCCCTCGGCGCGGTCGCCCGGGCCGGCTACCCGGTCGGCCTCACGGTCGCGCCGATCCTGCCTCTGCCGGACTGGCGCGCGGCCTACGACGACCTCTTCGTGCAAGCCGCCGAGGCGCTGGCGGGCGCGCCCGACCTCGACCTCACCGCCGAGCTCATCACTCACCGCTTCACCCCCGGCTCGAAGACGGTGCTGGAAGGCTGGTATCCGGGCTCCGACCTGCCGATGCGCGAGGACGAGCGCAGCCGCAAGTTCACGAAGTTCGGCTCGGTCAAGTACGTGTTTCCCGCCGAGCTGATGCGGGAGATGCGCGGGGAGCTGACACGTTCCCTCGCGGAGCGGCTGCCGATGGCGCGGGTGCTGTACTGGACCCGAGGCGGCTCGCTCACCCGCCTCCCGCGAACTCCGCCTCCAGGGCCGGGATCAATTCCTCCAGGAAATCCTCGGCGGCGGCCGGCAGGGTGCGGCCGGCCTTGGCGATCAGGCAGACCGGGCGGGAAAAGCTCGCCTCGGCGATCGGCCGCGAGCGCAGGGCGGGCTCGGCCCGGATCTCGCGGGCCGAGCCCGGCAGGATCGTGAGCCCGAGCCCGGCCCGCACCATCCCGACCGCGGTCATCATGTAGGTGGCCTCGCAGGCGGTCACGGGCCGGCGGCCGGCGGCCACGAAGGCGGCGTCGACCACGCCGCGCACGCTGGTCGCGGCGTCCATCAGCACCAGCGGGTGCTCGGCCAGCGCTTCCAGCGTCACGCTCGCGACCTCCCCGATCGGGTGGCCGTCCGGATAGACGACGTGGAGCGCGTCCGCGGCACGGGCCAGCACCGTCACCTCGGGGTCGCGGACCTCGCCGCCGGTCACGCCGAGATCGACTTCTTCCTGGCGCACCAGGGCGAGCACCCGCTCGGCGATCACGTCCTTGACCACGAAGCCCATCCGCGGATGCGCGGCCCGGAAGCCCGCGATCGCGTCCGGCAGGAGACCCGCCGCCACCGAGGGCAGGGCCGCGATCCTGACGATGCCATGGCGCCGCGCCGCGAGGTCGCGGGTATCGACCACCACGCCGTCGAGCTCGCGCAGCACGCGCTGGAACACCGGCAGCAACTCGCGCCCGGCCCGCGTCGGCGCGACGCTGCGGCTGGTGCGGTCGAGGAGGCGGACAGCCAGCGCCTCCTCCAGCCGGCGGATCTGCACGGTGAGCGCCGGCTGCGACAGGTTCAGGAGCGCGGCCGCCCGGGTGAAGCTGCGCAGGTGCGCCACCGACACGAAGGCGCGGACGTGGCGCAGGTTGAGATCCATAATGAAACGCTATCGTGACGATCCGATCTTTTCAATTGTTAGATCGTAACCCTTGAGTTGTGATCCCCCGGTCATCAACGGCGCCGCAACCGAGCGCCGAACCCTGGGAGGAAGCGATGCTGGCCCTGCTCGGCCTGTGCACCATCGCGTTGTTGCTCGCGGCCATTCTCACCAAGCGCCTGTCGCCCCTCGTGGCGCTGATCGTGATCCCGGTCGCCGCCGCCCTCGTGGGCGGCTTCGGGCTCGAGACCGGCAAGTTCGTGCTCGCCGGCATCCAGAGCCTGGCGCCGGTCGTCGGCATGTTCGTGTTCGCGATCCTGTTCTTCGGGATCGTCAGCGATGCCGGCCTGCTCGACCCGATCATCGACCGGATCCTCGCCACCGTCGGCACCCGGCCGAGCCGGATCGTGCCGGGCACGACGCTGCTGGCGCTCCTCATTCATCTCGACGGCTCGGGCGCGGTGACGTTCCTGATCACCATTCCGGCGATGCTGCCGCTCTACGACCGGGTCGGAATCGACCGGCGCATCCTGGCCTGCGCGGCCTCGCTGGCGGCGGGCGTCAACTTCCTGCCCTGGACCGGGCCGATGATCCGGGCCTCGGCGGCGCTCAAGCTGCCGATCCCCGACATCTTCACGCCGCTGGTGCCGGTGCAGGCGGTGGGCCTCGCATTCATCTTCGCGGTCTCTTACTGGCTCGGCCTGCGCGAGGAGCGCCGGCTCAAGCTGGCGAGCGCCGGTCGTGCGTCCGAGGCCGTGACCGCCGGGACGCGTACCCTGAGCGATGCCGAGCGCGCCCTGCGGCGGCCGGAGCGGTTCTGGCTGAACCTCGTCCTCACCCTCGCGGTCCTCGGCACGATGGTGCTGATGGCGGAGAAGATCCCGCCGGCCCTGATGTTCATGCTCGGCACGGCGCTGGCCTTGATCATCAACTATCCGAGCGTCGACGCCCAGCGCCAGCGCATCGACGCGCACGCCAAGGCGGCGATCCTGATGGCGTCGATCCTGCTCGCCGCCGGCGTGTTCACCGGCATCATGCAGGGCACCGGCATGCTCAGGGCGATGGCGCAGGGAGCGGTGGCGTTCGTGCCGCCCGGCCTCGCGCCCCACATCCCGTTCGCGCTCGGCCTCGTCTCGATGCCGCTCAGCATGCTGTTCGACCCCGACTCGTTCTATTTCGGCGTGCTGCCGGTGGTGGCCGAGGTCGCCCATCAGCTCGGCGTGCCGCCGCTCCAGGTCGCGCAAGGCGCCCTGCTCGGCCAGATGACCACCGGCTTCCCGGTGAGCCCGCTGACGCCTGCGACCTTCCTGGTCTGCGGGTTGTGCGGGATCGACCTCGCCGACCACCAGAAGTTCACCTTCCCGTTCCTGCTCGCGGCCTCCGTGGTGATGACCTTCGCGGCCGTCGCCTTCGGGGTCTTCCCCCTGTGATTCCGCAGCACCCGCAGGGTGCCGTGCAAGCCCGAACGGGCGTCGGCGCCGATGCGCCGGACGCCTTCGCCGGAGGCGAAGGCAAGCGAGGGAGAGATTCATGAAGTCCATCCGCCTGGGCGCCGGGGCCGGCTATGCCGGCGACCGGATCGAGCCCGCGGTCGAGCTCGCCGAGCACGGCGCCCTCGACTACCTCGTCTTCGAGTGCCTGGCCGAGCGCACCATCGCGCTCGCCCAGCAGGCGCGCCTGCGCGATCCCGCCTCCGGCTACGACCCCCTGCTGGAGGCCCGGATGCGGGCGGTGCTGGAGCCGTGCCGCCGCAACGGCACCCGCATCGTCACCAACATGGGCGCGGCCAACCCGCTCGCCGCCGCCGAGAAGACCCGGGCCATCGCCCGCGACCTCGGGCTCACCGGCCTCAAGGTGGCGGCGGTGATCGGCGACGACGTGCTCGAGGCGGTGGGCGCCGGGGATTACCAGATCCTCGAGACCGGCGGCCGGGTGCGCGATCTCGGCAACCGGGTGATCTCGGCCAACGCCTATCTCGGCGCCGGCCCGATCGTGGAGGCGCTGGCCCGGGGCGCCGACGTCGTCGTCACCGGCCGGGTCGGCGATCCGGCGCTCTTCCTCGCGCCGCTCATCCACGCCTTCGGCTGGGCAGACGACGACTGGGACCGCCTCGGCCGCGGCACGCTGGCCGGCCATCTCCTCGAATGCGCCGGCCAGGTCACCGGCGGCTACTTCGCCGATCCGGGGGTGAAGGACGTGGCGGGCCTCTCCCGCCTCGGCTTCCCCATCGGCATCGTGACGCAGGACGGCGACATCGAGATCACCAAGGTCGCGGGCTCTGGCGGGCAGGTGACGCTCGCCACCTGCAAGGAGCAGCTCCTCTACGAGGTCCACGACCCCGCCCGCTATCTCCAGCCCGACGTGGTGGCGGATTTTTCGGGCGTCGCCATGGAGGAGGTCGGCCCCGACCGGGTGCGGGTGACCGGCGGGCGCGGCACCCCGGCGACCGGGCTCCTCAAGGTCTCGGTCGGGTTGATCGATTCATTCATCGGCGAGGGCCAGATCTCCTATGCCGGGCCGGGCGCCGCCGCGCGGGGCCGCCTCGCCCTCGACATCGTGCGCGAGCGCCTCTCGCTCACCGGCGTGACGACGAGCGAGCTGCGCTTCGACCTGATCGGCGTCGATTCCCTGCACGGTCCGGCCCGCGCCGCCGGGGCGCCAGAGCCCTACGAGGTCCGCGTCCGGGTCGCCGGGCGCTGCGACAGCCTCAGCGAGGCGGCGCGGATCGGCAACGAGGTCGAGACCCTCTACACCAACGGCCCGGCCGGCGGCGGCGGGGCCTGGAAATCGGCCCGCGAGGTCGTCGGCGTGGTGTCGGTGCTGGTGCCGGCCGCGCTCGCCCGGCCGAGCGTGCGGATGATCGAGGCGTGAGGAGGAACCCGATGAAGCTGCGCGCGCTCGCCCATTCCCGCACCGGCGACAAGGGCAACACCGCCAATGTCTCGCTGATCGCGATCGACCCGGCCGACTACCCGCGCCTGGAGCGCCACGTCACACCCGAGCGGGTGCGGGCCCACTTCGCCGGCATCGTCCACGGCGAGGTCGTCCGCTACGCCCTGCCGCAACTCGGCGCCCTCAACTTCGTGATGGCGGACGCGCTCGGCGGCGGCGTCACCCGCTCGCTGGCCCTCGACGCCCACGGCAAGGGCCTGAGCGCGGCGCTCCTCGACCTGGAGATCCCCGACGAGGCGTGAGGATCGCCCGGCGGGCGTCCGGTCCCGCGCCGGACGCTCGCGTGCATAATTGTTGACAATCCTACGATAAGAATGATGATGGCCTAAGCCGCGGCCCATGCCCCGGCGTCGTCCATCCGTACCGGATCGTCACCGATGAAGCTCGCATCCTACTGGCTCGAGACCGCGCCGCCCTTCACGGCCGGCAGCCCCGGCCCGTCGGAGGGACGCTACGACGTCGCGGTGGTGGGCGCGGGCTTCACCGGCCTGTCGGCGGCGCTCGCCCTCGCGAAGCGCGGCGCCCGGGTGGCGGTGCTGGAGGCCGAGGGCGTCGGCAGCGCGGCGTCCGGCCGCAACGGCGGCCAGTGCAACAACGGCTTCGCCTCGGATTACCGCGCCATCGCTACCCGGTTCGGCGAGGAGCGGGCGGCGGCGCTCTACCACGCCTACGACGCGGCGGTGGACAGCGTCGAGCGGCTGGTCCGCGAAGAGGGGATCGACTGCGATTTCCGTCGCACTGGCAAGATCAAGCTGGCCGCCAAGCCCGAGCATTTCGACAAGCTCCAGCGCACCTACGAGGCGCTGTCGCCGCGCGCCGACCCGGACACCCACCTCGTCCCGGCTTCCGCCATCCGCGGCGAGGTCGGCTCGGACGCCTTCTACGGCGGCCTCGTCTACGCCAAGAGCGGCGGCATGCATGTCGGCAAGTTCGCCCGCGGGCTCGCCCGCGCGGCGGCGGGCCATGGCGCGGCGGTGTTCGAGAACGCCCCCGTCACCCGCCTGCACCGGCTTTCCGGCACCGCCCACGAGGTCACGACCCCGCGCGGCACCCTGACGGCGAACCAGGTGCTGATGGCCACCGGCGCCTCGACGGTCGGCCCGCTCGGCTGGTTCCGCCGCCGCATCGTGCCGGTCGGCTCGTTCGTGATCGTCACCGAGCCGCTGCCGCGCGACGTGCTCGACCGGCTGATGCCGACCCGCCGCATGGCAACCAATACCAAGAACGTCGGCACCTATTTCCGGGTCACCCCGGACGACCGGCTGCTGTTCGGCGGCCGGGCCCGGTTCGCGGTCTCGAACCCGCTCTCGGACGAGAAGAGCGGCCGCGTGCTGCGCCGCGCCCTCGACCAGGTGTTTCCCGAGCTCGCCCGCGCCCGGATCGACTATTGCTGGGGCGGCGTCGTCGACATGACGGCCGACCGCCTGCCCCGGGCCGGCGTTCGCGACGGGCTGTACTACTCGATGGGCTATAGCGGCCACGGCACCCAGATGGCGACCCATATGGGGCAGGTCATGGCCGAGGTGCTGGAGGGGCGCGCCGAGCGCAACCCCTTCGCGGGCTGGGACTGGAAGGCCATCCCCGGGCATTTCGGCCCGCCCTGGTTCCTTCCCTTCGTGGGCGCGTATTATCGTCTGCAGGACGTTCTGCACTAGAGCATTTTCCGACGGAGTGGGCACCGGGTCGTCGATAGAAAATGCGGCTATATCAACGACCTAGCGCGGCGCCCGGTTGCAGGGCGATCGGGCGCTGCTCTAGGACGGTCGTCTTCTCATCCGATCAGCGGGGCGCGGGAACGGCATGGCGAGCCAGACTGACAAGGCGGTAAAGCCGGTGCCCGCCAGCAAGCGCCTGCCGCGCACGACCCTGTCGGGCCAGATCGCCGGCCAGATTCGCGCTTCGATCCTCGACGGCAGCTATCCCCTCGGCGCCCAGCTCAACGAGATGGAGCTGGCCTCCGCCTTCGGCGTCAGCCGCGGGCCGGTGCGCGAGGCGATGCAGCGCCTGATCCAGGAGGGCCTGTTGCGCAGCGAGCCGCATCGCGGCGTGTTCGTGCCCGAGCTCGCGCCCTCCGACCTCATCGACATCTACTTCGTGCGCCGCTCCCTCGAACTCGTCGCCATGCGGCGGATCCTGGAGAACGCCGACCGCGGAGCGGTGGTGCGGGACCTCGCCGGCATCGTGCGCCAGATGAAGGCGGCGGTCCGGCGCAAGGACTGGCCGCAGGTCGCCGACCTCGACATGCAGTTCCACCGCCGCATCGTCGACGAGGCCGGCAGCGAGCGCCTGACCCGCAGCTTCGCCACGCTCCAGGCCGAGACCCGGCTCTGCCTGCAGATGCTGATGGGCGGCTACAGCGAGAATGCCGCCCTGATCGACGAGCATCAGCTCCTCGTCGACCTGATCGAGCGTGGCGCGGTCGAGCCGGCGCTCGCCGAGATGGAGCGTCATTTCGGCGATCCGGTCCGCACGCTGCAGAAGGCCAACGCCTCGCGCAAGGAGAAGCTCGGCGCCGAGGCGGCGTGAGGTTTCGCAGTGCAACACACGCTCAAGCTTAATCCCGGGTAAGCCGGATCCGCGGCTTTCGTTGCGATCGTCTCGGTTCTCGCTGACCAGCCGAGCAGTGCCCGGGGGTTGGACTTGGCTCAGCTTCATTTTCGAGTGGAACCGCGGGAACCTGCGTGTTACCCGGCAGATACGGACCGATTCGGTCCCTCTCTCCCCTCTCGGGACCTGCCATGCTCCTCCGGTTCAGCTTCGGCCGGCTGGCCTGCCTGTCGGCGGCCGTCCTCGCCGGTCACCTCGTCGCGGCCCGTCCGGCGTCGGCCTGCCCGGCCGCGCTGCCGCCGGCGGCGGAACGGATGAGCCTCGACGTGACCGAGGCGCACGTCGCCCGGCGCGAGCCGGTGCGGGTTCTGGCGATCGGCTCGTCCTCGACGGAGGGGATCGGCGCCTCGGGCCCGGACCGGACCTACCCGCATCTCCTGGAGCAGGCCCTGCGCGGCGCCTGGCGCGGCACCCCGGTCGACGTGACCAATGCCGGCATCGGCGGCGAGACCGCCGACCAGACCCTCGCCCGCCTCGCCGAGGCCCTGGCCCGCCCGGTCAAGCCCGACCTGGTGATCTGGCAGGTCGGCACCAACGACGCGATCACGGGCGGCGACGAGGCGGCGTTCCGCCGCCGGCTCGAACAGGGCGTCGCCCTGGTCCGCGCCGCCGGCAGCGACCTCATCGTCCTCGATCAGCAATACTACCCGGCGATCCCCGACCACGCCCGCTACGAGCGCTTCGTCGGCCTCGTCGCCGCGGTCGCCCAGGAGGCCGAGGTGCCGGTCTTCTCGCGCTACGCCCTGATGAAGGACTGGAACCGCCAGGACCCGGCGCTTCTGGCCGGCATGCTGTCCTCGGATCGCTTCCACATGGGCGACCAGGGCTATGCCTGCCTCGTCCAGGCGCTCGGCCGCGACATCCTCGACGCCGTGACCCCGCGGCCCGAACCGCTCCAGGCGGTCGCCCGCGCCAAGCGCCAGAAGCTGCCGGATGCGGCGTCGCTGCGGCGGGGCTGACCGGGACAACGCATCGGCGACGTCAATCGGCCCCCGGACGGATGACCGTCCGGGGGCATCTTTTTTGGGCTACCTCGATGGGATGAGACGGCCCCCTTCCATCGGACTGGGTCTTACAAGTCCGGCGCCCGCCGATGCCACTCCGTCGCCGCCTGGTAGGCCTGGCCGATCCGCAGCGCCATCGCCTCCTCGTAGCCGCGGCAGACGATCTGGAGCGAGAGCGGCAGGCCCGCCGCCGTGGCGCCGTTCGGCAGCGCCAGGGCGCAGAGTTCCAGGAGGTTGCCGAAGCGGGTGAAGCGGGAGGGCGCCACCGCCTGGTCGACCGCGTCGAGGGGGATCGCCGCGCTCTCGGTGGTCGGGGTGAGGAGCGCGTCGATCCCGTCCATCGCCCGGGCGAAGGCGGCATTCATCTCCCGCTGCATCCGCCGCGTGCGCAGGTATTCCTGCGCCGTGACGCCCGCGCCCGCCAGGATGCGCCCGCGCACGTCCTCGTCGAGGAGCGCCGCGCGGTCCTCGGCGACCGCGCCGTTGTAAGCGTAGGCCTCCGCCTCGACGATCGCCGAGGTCGCGAGCAGGTCGGCGAAGCGGAACGGCAGCACCACCTCGACGATCTCGGCCCCGCACCGGGCCAGGGTGTCGAGGGCGGCGTCGTAGGCGTCGAGCATCTCGGACGAGACGCCCGCCCGCTCCGCCGCCGGCATCCGGGCGAGCCGCAGGCCCCGCACCCCGCGATGCAGGGCCGGCATCGGGTCCTCCGGCACCACGCCCCGCGTGTTCGGGTCACGGGGATCGGGCCCGGACAGGATGGTGTAGAGGAGCGCGGCATCCTCGACCGAGCGCGCCATCGGCCCCGGCGTGTCGAGGGTGGCGCTGAGCGGGACGATGCCGGCGGTGCTGATCCGGCCGACCGTCGCCTTGAGGCCGGTGAGCCCGCAGAACGAGGCCGGCAGCCGCACCGAGCCGCCGGTATCGGTGCCGATGCCCCACGGGGCCATCCGGGCCGCGACGGCGACGCCGGTCCCGCTGCTCGACCCGCCGGGCGTGCGGGCGACGGCGAGGTCCCAGGGGTTGCGCGGCGTGCCCATCCGCCGGTTGGTGCCCCAGCCGCCGTAGGCGAACTCGACCGTATGGGTCTTGCCCAGCACGATCATGCCCTGGGCCAGCATCCGCCGGGCGATGGTGGCGGTCTCGGTCGCCCGCCGCGCGGCAAAATGCGCCGAGCCCCCGGTGGTGATCCGGCCCTCGAGGTCGATCAGGTCCTTAAGCACCACCGGTACGCCGTGGAGCGGGCCGACGGCGTGGCCGGCGCGGATCATCCGGTCGGCGCCCTCGGCGGCGAGCCGCGCATCGTCGGCGAAGACCGCGACGAAGGCCTGCAGTTGCGGCTCCAGCCGCGCGATGCGTTCGAGATGGGCCTCCACGGCCGCGACCGGCGAGATCGTGCGGGTGGCGATGGCTCGGGCGAGGGCGAGGGCGGGCAGCGCGGCGGGATCGGTCACGGGATGCCTCTCGGAGCGTTTCACGGGACGCTGATCCGGGTCAGGTCGACGAACCAGGATCGGGGTGGGACAAAACCCTTCACCCGCGGCGACATCGCCCTGGGGTTGAGATCATGGACAACATACAGCCAGGGCGGGTCGTCGACCAGCCGCTCGTGGCCGGCCCGCATCGCCGCGTCCATCGCCTCGGGGGTGCTCGCGCGGGCGGCGTCCATCATCGCAACGTCGAAGCGGGCATCCGTCCACTGCGCGAAGTTGAAGCCCTTCGGGGCGAGGTTGGCGGAGCCGAAGTAGCGCGCCATCACGGCGACGTCGGAGGTGGTCGAGGAGATGTTGAGCACCGTGGCGCCGCGCAGGGACGGCGCGTCCGGGGTCGCCCGCATGGCGTTGAGCAGCACCTGCCACTCGACCACCTCGAGGGCGACGTCGACGCCGCAATTCTGCTTCAGGGTCTCCTGCAGGAACTCGTTCATCGGCAGCGGCTGCATCTGGCCCGAGCCCGAGGCCGAGAGCATCAGCGTGAGCTTGAGCGGGTGCTCCGCGCCGAACCCGGCCTCGGCGAGGAGCGCGCGGCCCTTCGCCGGATCGAGGCGGTAGCGGTTCTGCGGCGCGCCGAATTCCGGGTCGTCCGGCTTGAGCCAGCCGACCGCCGGCTCGGCGGTCCCGTTCAGGAAGGTGACGAGCCCGTCCCGGTCGATGCAGTAGTTCAGGGCCCGGCGCACCCGCACGTCCTTGAGCGGGCTGCCGGCGGCGCCGATGTTGAAGAGCCACGGCCAGATATGCGGGTAGGAGCCGGTGGTGACGGCAAAGCCGGCTTGGCGCAGGGACGGGATCGCGTCCGACGGCGGCGCCTCGATCCAGTCGACCTGGCCGGCCCGCAGGGCGGCGATACGGGCATTGGCCTCCGGGATCGGCATCAGCCGCACCCGGTCGACCTGCGCCCGGTGCGCGCCGTCCCAGTAATCCGGGTTGCGGGCGAGTTCGACCATCTCCCGCGGCTGCACCCGGGTAATGCGGAACGGCCCGGTCCCGGCCGCCGGCAGCGTCGCGACCCGGGCCCAGTCCCGCCCGGCCGCCTCGAACGAGGCCGGCGAGGTGAACAGCAGGTAGACCACCATATAGGGGAAGTAGGCGACCGGGTCGCGGCTGGTGATGGCGACGGTACGGTCGTCGATCTTGCGGTAACCGGCGAGGAGCGGCGCCCGCGCCCGGCTGATCCCGGCGGCCGGCGGCTCGTATTGCGGGCTGTCGGACTTGAAGTAGCGGTCGAGGTTCCAGATCACCGCGTCCGCGTCGAAGGCCGTGCCGTCGTGGAAGCGCACGTCCTGGCGCAGGTGGAAGATCCAGGTCGTGGGATCGTCCGGCGCCTGTTCCCACCGCTCGGCGAGGCCCGGCCGCAGGGCCGAGCTCCGGTCGGTGCGGTCGAGATCCCACAGCACCAGCCCCTCGAAGACCGGATAGCCGAGGAAGCGCATGCCCTCGAAGCCGTTGTTCGGCAGCCCGGTGGTGGTCGGGATGTCGGCCGCCGTCATGGCGATGCGGAGCATCGAGTCGGCGGCGGCCGGTGCCGTGGCGGCGAGGAAGGCCGAGAGGGCGATGGAGAGGAGATGCGGACGGGTCATCACGAGGCTGGTAGCGCTGACAGGCTTGTTGCCGGAGCAAGCTCTAAGCCATCCGGGCTCAAGACTCGTGTGACCGTCCGATCGAATCGTCAGCTTTTGAGCCGGTATCCCGTCTTGAAGATCCGGGCCACCGCCGCGAGGCAGAGGAGAAGGAACACCACCGCCATGCCCAGGCTCACCGCCGGGTTGACGTCCGAATGGCCGTAGAAGCTCCAGCGGAAGCCGCTGATCAGGTAGACCACCGGATTGACGAGGCTGACCGCGCGCCACAGCGGCGGCAGCATGTCGATCGAGTAGAAGCTGCCGCCCAGGAAGGTCAGCGGCGTGACGATGAGGAGCGGCACCAGCTGCAGCTTCTCGAACCCGTCGGCCCACAGGCCGATCACGAAGCCGAACAGGCTGAAGGTGACGGCGGTGAGCACCAGGAAGAGCACCATCACGAACGGATGCTCGATGCGCAGCGGCACGAACAGCGCCGAGGTCGCCAGAATGATCAGCCCGAGCATGATCGACTTGGTGGCCGCCGCCCCGACATAGCCGGCGACGATCTCGACCGCCGAGATCGGGGCCGACAGGATCTCGTAGATCGTGCCGGAGAAGCGCGGGAAGTAGATGCCGAACGAGGCGTTCGAGATGCTCTGGGTCAGAAGCGTCAGCATGATCAGCCCGGGCACGATGAAGGCGCCGTACGGCACCCCGTCGACCGAGGTCATCCGCCCGCCGATGGCGGCGCCGAACACCACGAAGTAGAGCGAGGTCGAGATCACCGGCGCGACGATGCTCTGGAGCAGCGTGCGGAAGGCGCGGTGCATCTCGAAGCCGTAGATGGCGCGGATGGCGGGCCAGTTCATGCGCGGTCCTTCACGAGATCGACGAAGATGTCCTCGAGCGAGCTCTGCCGGGTCTGGAGGTCGCGGAAGCGGATGCCGGAGGCGGCGAGGTCGGTGAGGAGCCCGGTGATCCCGGTGCGCTCCGCCTTGGCGTCGTAGGTGTAGGTGAGCACCGTGCCGTCCGCCGACAGGGCCAGGGGATGGCCGGCGAGCGCCGCCGGCAGGGCGGGGAGCGGATCGTGCAGGAGGAGCGTCAGCTCCTTGCGGCCGAGCTTGCGCATCAGCTCGGCCTTCTCCTCGACCAGCACGATCTCGCCCTTGGCGATCACCCCCACCCGGTCGGCCATCTCCTCGGCCTCCTCGATGTAGTGGGTGGTGAGGATCACCGTGACGCCCTGCTCGCGCAGGCGGCGCACCAGGCGCCACATGTCCTGGCGGAGCGCCACGTCGACGCCGGCCGTCGGCTCGTCGAGGAAGAGGATGCGCGGCTCGTGCGAGAGCGCCTTGGCGATCAGCACGCGCCGCTTCATGCCCCCCGACAGGGTCATGATCTTGGCGTCGCGCTTCTCCCACAGCGAGAGGTCGCGCAGCACCCGCTCGATATGGGCCGGATCGGGCTTGAGGCCGAACAGGCCGCGGCTGAAGCTCACCGTCGCCCACACGGTCTCGAAGGCGTCGGCGGTCAGCTCCTGCGGCACGAGGCCGATCAGGCGCCTTGCGGCGCGCGGGGCGGCCAGGATGTCGTGGCCGCCGACCGTCACCGTGCCGGTGCTCGGCGTGACGATGCCGCAGATGATGCTGATGAGGGTGGTCTTGCCGGCGCCGTTGGGCCCGAGCAGGGCGAAGATCTCGCCCTCCCGGACGTCGAGGTCGACGCGCTTGAGCGCGGCGTGGCCCGAGGCGTAGGTCTTCGACAGGTTGGCGATCGTGATGATGGGCGTCATCCGGTCCCGGGGCGTGTCAGGGGCTGACGGGGATGCCCGTTCACCTAGGCCAGCCGGGGCCGGACCGCCACCGCCCTCCCCCGAAACCCGTCACGCCCGGGGACCCCGCGGGCTCGAAAACCGCGCGGGTGTGTCCCGGATGCGCGCTGGGCATCACCGCCCGGCACGCCTGTTTGCGGATAATATTACCGGTCGCGGGGCGGAGCCTCGTCGGCGTCGCCGTCCTCGACCTCGTAGAGGTCGTCGTCGTCCTCCGAGCCGTCGTCGTGCGGGGACCCGTCCTGGGCCTGGACCTCGTCGTCGCGGGTCCGCGGCTTGGTGTAGAAGTTGCCGACGAGCAGCGCCTCGCCGGCGCCGACCATGCCGCTCAGGTAGGCGTTGATGGTCGCCGGTGCGGCGTCCGGCAGCGCGCGCAGGATCTGCGGCTGCGACAGGCCCTGCGGCCCGGCCCCGTCGATCAGCGCCTTGAGCCGCCCCTTGGTCGAGTTCGCCCGCGGCCCCCGGGGACCGCGCCGACCGCTCGCCCGCGCCTCGGCGCTCATGCCGCCGGCACCCGCGAACCCGCCCGCCGGGCCGGCCGCCGGCCGCGCGAGACCGAGATCCTCGATCGGCGTATCCTCGACGATCGCCCGCAGCGCGTTCTCGGCGAGCCGGAGCTTGGCGAGTTCCGCCCCGATCCGCTCGTACTCGGCCTCGAGCGCCGCGCGCCGTTCGCTCACATCAGCCAAGGCCTTCATGAGCGCATCATTCTCCGACATTGCCCCTCCAGACATTCTGGGCAATGGCTCGTTGCATAGGTGTCCGACAGCGTCAACGAAGACCCGCACGACCGAAGAGATGTCCCTGCGTCTTCCACGGGATACCGCCGGCGCCGCGGCACCGATCGTCGGGTCGGTCCGGTACGAAGACTGCTGACGAGCGAGAGCTCGAACAATCGAGACCGGCATCTCTCGTCATGAGACACTCATGCCGCCGTTTTGCATGAGCTTCGCGATGATATTGCGGATATGTCGAGAAGTAAAAGTGGTGAGCGCGCTGGGACTCGAACCCAGGACCTACAGATTAAAAGTCCGTTGCTCTACCAGCTGAGCTACGCGCCCGTGCTCCCGGGATGAAGCGCGGCGCTGGCGGGCCGGCCCTGGTCCTGTTCGGAGCATGGGCGGACATAGGGGGTTGACGCGGCCGGGTCAACCGGGAGACCACGGCCGCCCACAGAACCCCCGTCGCGATGTCCCCTGCCCCCGCCCCGTCCGCCGATTCCGCGACCGCGTCCGCCGCGGCCTGGCGGCGTTTCGCCGGCCTCCTCGTCGGGGCGGCCGGCGCGCTGGGGCTCCTCGTGCTCGGCTTCGTGACGCTCCTCGACCCTTACGGCCTGCGTGCCGCGCCCGGGCGGGCGCCGGGGCCGATCATGGATCTCAACCAGCGCTTCATGTACCCGCAGGTGGTGCGCAGCGGCGCCTACGACGCGGCGGTGTTCGGCACCTCGACGGCACGGCTCCTCGATCCGCAGGCGCTCGACCGCGCCTTCGGCGGGCGCTTCGCCAACCTGGCGATGAACGCCGCGACGCCCTGGGAGCAGACGCAGCTCGCCCGGCTGTTCCTCGCCCGGACCTCAGCGAAGGCGGTGCTGTTCGGCCTCGACGCGCCGTGGTGCGAGGCGGATGCGGAGGCAAAGCGCCTGACCTTCCGGGCCTTTCCGCCCTGGCTCTACCGCGAGCCGCTCGCCTGGAGCGCACTCCTCCACCAGTGGAACCAGCAGAGCGTCGAGATCGCCGGGCGGGCGCTCCTCCACCGCCTCGGCAGGATGAAGGCCCGCATCCGCGGCGACGGCTACGAGGTCTTCACCCCGCCGGAATCGCTCTACGACGCGGCCCGGGCGGCGGCCCACATCCACGGCGATGCACCCGCGCCCGAGGCAGCGCCCGACGCGGCGCCCACGGCCGATCCCGCCACCCCGGCCCTGCCCTGGCTCGATGCGCTGCTGGCCCTCGTGCCGGCGGATGCCCTCAAGCTCGTCGCCTTCATGCCGGTCAACGTGGCGGCGCAACCCCCGCCGGGCAGCGCCGGCGCGGCGAGGGAGGCGGCCTGCAAGGCGCGGGTGGCGGACATCGCCCGCCGCCGCGGCGCGACGCTGGTCGACTTCCGCATCCCCTCGGCGGTGACGCGGGACGACACCCAGTACTGGGACGCGCTGCATTACCGCCTGCCGGTCGCCGGGCGCATCGTCGATGCCCTGCGCCGGGCGGTGGACGCGAAGGCCGACGACCCGGACGGGTTCTACCGGGTGCTCGCCGCGCCGCGGCCGACGGGGCCGTGATCAGGCGGCCCGGTCGCGCTCCGCCTTCTGCCAGCCCTCGCGCGTCTCGCCGATGAAGTCCTGGAGCCGGCCTTCGGCGATGGCCTTGCGCAGGCCGGCCATCAGGTCCTGGTAGTAGGACAGGTTGTTCCAGGTCAGCAGCATCATCCCCAGGATCTCGCCGGCGCGGACGAGGTGATGCAGGTAGGCCTTGCTGTAGAGGTTGGCCGCCGGGCAGGTCGACTCCGGGTCGAGGGGGGTGTTGTCCTCGGCGAAGCGCGCGTTGCGCAGGTTGAGGCGGCCGTGGCGGGTATAGACCATGCCGTGGCGGCCGGCCCGCGTCGGCATCACGCAGTCGAACATGTCGATGCCGCGGCTCACCGCCTGGACGATGTCGTCGGGCGTGCCGACGCCCATCAGGTAGCGCGGCTTGTGGGTCGGCAGGTGCGGCTCGACGGTCTCGATCATCGCGAGCATCGTCGCCTGCGGCTCGCCGACCGCCAGCCCGCCGACGGCGTAGCCCTTGAGGTCGAGGTCGACCAGGGCCCTGGCGCTCTCGACGCGCAATGCCGGGATGTCGCCGCCCTGGACGATGCCGAACATCGCCTTGCCGGGCTGGTCGCCGAAGGCGATGCGGCAGCGCTCGGCCCAGCGCAGAGAGAGGCGCATCGCGCTCTCGATCGCCGATTCGGGCGCGGGCAGGCGCACGCACTCGTCGAGCTGCATCTGGATGTCGGAGCCGAGCAGGCCCTGGATCTCGATCGAGCGCTCGGGGCTCAGGAGATGCGTCGAGCCGTCGAGATGCGACTGGAACCGCACCCCGGTCTCGTCGAGCTTGCGCAACCCCGACAGCGACATGACCTGGAAGCCGCCGGAATCGGTCAGGATCGGGTAGGGCCACTGCATCATGGCGTGCAGGCCGCCGAGGCGTGCCACCCGCTCCGCGCCGGGGCGCAGCATCAGGTGGTAGGTGTTGCCGAGCACCACGTCGGCGCCGAGCGCCTTCACCTGCTCAGGGTACATCGCCTTGACGGTGCCGGCGGTGCCCACCGGCATGAAGGCCGGGGTGCGGATGACGCCCCGCGGCATGCGGATCTCGCCGGTGCGGGCCGGCCCGTCGGTCGCCGCGACGGTGAAGGTGAACTGGTCGGTCATCGCGTCTCCGCCCGGAAGAGCAGGCTGCTATCGCCGTAGGAATAGAAGCGGTAGCCGCGCTCGATCGCGGCCACGTAGGCCGCCCGCATCGGCTCGAGCCCGGCAAAGGCCGAGACGAGCATGAACAGCGTCGAGCGCGGCAGGTGGAAGTTGGTCATCAGCCCATCGACCGCGCGGAAGCGGTAGCCCGGCGTGATGAAGATGTCGGTGGCGCCGGTCCAGGGCCGGATCGTGCCTCCGGAATCGGCCGCGCTCTCCAGGAGGCGCAAGGCCGTGGTGCCCACCGCCACGATGCGCCCGCCCGCCGCGCGGGCCCAGTTCAGGGCCTCCGCCGCCCCCGGGGTGATCTCGCCGATCTCGGCATGCATCCGGTGGGCGTCGGTGTCGTCGGCCTTGACCGGCAGGAAGGTGCCGGCGCCGACATGCAGTGTCACCCGCACCTGCGCCAGCCCGGCGGCATCGCAGGCCGCCAGCAACTCCGGCGTGAAGTGCAGGCCGGCGGTCGGGGCGGCGACCGCCCCGGGCTCGCGGGCGTAGACCGTCTGGTAGTCGGCGGCGTCCTGCGCGTCGGTCGGGCGCTTGGCGGCGATGTAGGGGGGCAGCGGCAACTCGCCGAGGGCCGCCACCGCCTCGTCGAGGGCGGGGCCCGCGAGATCGAACGCGAAGGTGGTCTCGCCCCCCTCCCCGCGCTCGACGATGGTGGCGTCGAGGCGGGTGAGCCCGCAGGCCTCCCCCTCCCCGGCCGCCCCGAAGCTGACCCGGTCGCCGACCTTCAGCCGCTTGGCCGGCCGGGCGAAGGCGCGCCAGCGATCGGGCGCCTCCCGCAGGTGCAGCATCGCCTCGAGCCGTACCGTGCCGCCGTCGCGGTGGCGCAGGCCGCGCAGGCGCGCCGGGATCACCCGCGTGTCGTTGAAGACCAGCACGTCGCCCGGGCGCAGGAGGCCGGGGAGGTCGCGCACGATGCGGTCCTCCGGGGGGCTGCCCGGATGCAGCAGCATCAGGCGGGCGCCGTCCCGCGGCACCGCGGGCCGGAGGGCGATGCTGTCCTCCGGCAGGTCGAAATCGAACAGGTCCACGCGCATCGCGCCCTTCAGCCAGGATTCCGCCGCCGGATCAATGGGGCACGGGCGCTCGCGGGCCGGAGGATGGCGCGCCGGCCTCCGGCGCCCCATCTGACATCGCGTCGTTTCGTCCGTCCGGAGTCTCCCGTCATGCCCAGCCATCCGACCCTCGATGCCGAGCTCGTCGTCTGGTGGGAGTGCGAGGCCGCGCGGCTGGAGAGCCTCGCCGCCTCCGCCCGCTTCGGCTTCACGCGCCGGCACTATGCCCGCAAGGCCGCCGCCGCTCGGGCGCGGGCCCAGGTGAGCCGCCTGCGCGAGCAGGCCCGGGAGCCGGCGCCCCGGCCCGCCATCGGCTGAGCGGGCCCGCGCCTTCCCCTGAGGAATAGCCGGCGCCCGAGGTTTTAGCCGGGGCTAAGACCTGTGCCGTGGCCTTCCGGGACGCGGCGCCGTATGGGAGCGGCGCCGGACCGCGGCGGCGCCCTCCGCGCCGCGGCTACGCCCTCGTGCCTCGGAACATCGTCATGGAACGCGCGCAAGCCGCCGCCCTCGCCAGTGCCGGGGTCGGCCTCCTGGTGCTCGGCCTCAAGTTCTTCGCCTGGTGGATCACCGGCAGCCTCGCGCTCTACTCGGACGCGCTCGAGAGCATCATCAACGTGGTCGCGGCGATGACGGCCTTCGTGGCCCTGCGCGTCGCCGCCCAGCCCGCCGACCAGAACCACCCCTACGGCCACCACAAGGCCGAGTACTTCTCGGCGGTGATCGAGGGCGCGCTGATCATCGTCGCGGCGATCGTCATCCTGCGCGACGCCTACGACGCGCTCCAGGCGCCCAAGACCCTCGACGCACCGCTCGTGGGCGTGGCGGTGAACGGGTTAGCCACGGTGATCAATCTCGTCTGGGGCCTGATGCTGGTGCGGCGCGGCCGCGACTGGCGCTCGCCGGCCCTGGTGGCGGACGGCAAGCACGTGCTGGCCGACGTGTTCACCTCCGGCGGCGTGCTCATCGGCCTCGGGCTCGCCACCGCGACCGGGTGGGCGATCCTCGATCCGGTGATCGCGGTCGTGGTGGCGCTCAACATCCTGTGGTCGGGCGGCGCCATGGTGCGCGATTCCGTGAGCGGCCTGATGGACCAGGCCGCGCCGGCCGAGATGGTGGGGCAGATCCGCCGCTTGATCTCCGAGCACGGCGAGGGCGCGCTGGAGGCGCACGACGTGCGCACCCGGCACGCCGGCCAGGTCACCTTCATCGACTTCCACCTCGTGGTGCCGGGCGAGATGACCGTGGCGGAATCCCACGGAATCTGCGACCGGCTGGAAGCCGCGATCGAGGGCGCGGTCGAGGGCGCCGTGGTGACGATCCACGTCGAGCCCGGCGAGGAGGCCAAGCAGCGCGGCCTACCGGTTATCTGAGGCGCGGCCCCTTGCGGGGGGCCGTCCCCACCGGCGACAACGCCCCGGCAACGGAGGACCGACCAGCGTGACGGGTGCGGACGACGACTACGTGTACGACGAGGCGACGGGCGAGTGGCGCCCGGCGAGCGAGATGCAGGCCACCGCGACCCGCGAGGTGCGGGACGCCTCCGGCAACGTGCTCAACGACGGCGATTCCGTCACCCTGATCAAGGACCTGAAGGTCAAGGGCGCCAACCAGACCCTCAAGCAGGGCACGGTGATCCGCTCGATCCGGCTGACCGACGACCCCGACGAGATCGATTGCCGGCACGACACGATCAAGGGCCTGGTGCTGCGCACGGAGTTCGTCCGCAAGCGGTGAGGCCGCGCTCGTGGTCACCCCGGAGCGGGAAAGCGGAACTTGGGATCCTTACCCGCATCCAGTCCGATGTGGACCGAGACGCTATCCGCCTCGCTTTTCGAATGGTCGTAGATCAAGAGTTATAATTTTATATTAGGACTGTATTCTGCAGCGCGCTCTCGTAGTATGGCGAGGCATGAAAAATTTTTGCCGCTTTCCACAATAATTTCATGCCATAAAGGCAAGGCCCATCGTGCGGGCTATTCGCAAAATGCGCAGTTCGTAAAAATAGTGCATTGATTTTTGATAAGTGGATAATCCATATTGCGGTTTCGCTTGCGCTAGTAGATAATACATGAAAGATTGGAAATCTGATCATTGCGCTCGCGGGTGAATGGCAATTATGCGATCCGTCAGTTCTTGTAGTGTATTATTTTTATTGAGCATGTTGTGCCTGCTGGCTGCCGGATGTGATAGATGGACGAGCCTTGCAAATATCACTAAAAAGACAATCACAGATAATTGGCCCGAACAGTATCTGGAGGCCATCACAGCAGCCAACAAGGGCGACTGCCGCGAGTCTTGGAACAGCCTCTGGCCGCTCGCTAAGCGGGGTGATCGAAATGCTATCTATCTTTTGTCCGAGATGCTGCTGGAGGGGATGGAAATCACAGTAAATTCAAATTATAAGAAAGACGCTTTTCTATTTTATTTATATTCATTAGGCTCAAGAGACGCGTATTCTATATATATCAGCAAATCAAATCCGAAGTATCATCATTCAGAATTTATCAAGAGATTCGAAAAGCAGGATCTCGGTGAATTGAGTCAGGTCTATCAATGCATCAAAAATAATCACGATTCGGATTGTCTCAAAGAGTATAAAGAAAAAGGGATTATACCAAATTTCAATAAATTTACATCCGATATCGAAAGGCAAATAAAAAATTACAAGACAATCTCCGGATGCCACATATTTCTCGGATAAAATATCGGAGTTTTAGATTGTTGGGCCTAAAACTCCGATTAAGCAGTTGACTATCAGAATTTTTAAAAAACCGGCACCATCCGGCGCATTGCCTCGGTGAGATCCGCAGCCGAACGGGCAAAACACAATCGCAGGAAGCCCTCACCGCCGGGCCCGAAAGCCGAGCCCGGAGCGAGCCCGACATTCGCCTGATCGACGATGTGCTTGGCCAGGCGGACGTCGTCCGGCTCGGCCGGCACCCGCGGAAAGGCGTAGAAGGCGCCCGGCGGCGCCGGCAGCTCGACGCCGGGCACGGCGCTCAAGGCTTCGGAGACGATGGCGCGCCCGGCGCGGGCCTGCGCGACCTGTTCTTCCACCAGCGCCTCGCCGTCGCGGATCGCCGTGACCGCGGCGTGCTGCAGGAAGGTGGCGACGCCCGACGTGCCGTAGAGGACGAGCCCGTCGACGATCCGGCCGATCGAGGCCGGTCCCTCGAGCCAGCCGACGCGCCAGCCGGTCATCGCCCAGTTCTTGGAAAACGTCTGGACGAACAGCACCCGGTCGCGGTCCTCCGGTTGCCAGACGTCGCGGATCGATGGCGCGCGGCCCGAAGCCTCGTAGGCGGGATCGAAGCAGAACCGGCCGTAGATCTCGTCGGCGACGATCCAAAGGTCGTGGCGGCGGGCGATCGCCAGCACCGCCTCGAGGTCGGCCCGGGTCGCGACCCAGCCGGTCGGGTTCGCCGGGGTGTTGAGGACGATGGCGCGGGTGCGGAGCGTGATCGCGGCGGCGATCCGGGCGATGTCGAGGCTCCAGCCCGTGCCGGCATCGAACTGCATCGGCACCGGGACCGGCTTGGCCCCCTGCATCGCGATCGCGCCGAAGAAGTTCGACCAAGTCGGGGTCGGCAGCACCACCTCGTCGCCGGGCTCGGCGGCAATGCGGATCGCGGTGTGGAAGGCGTGCATGCCGCCGACCGTCACGAAGAACCGCTCGGGGCCGACCGGATCGGCGTAGACCCGCGACACGTACTCGGCCAGGGCCTCGCGCAGGGGCGGGATGCCGAGCATGCGGGTGTAGAACGTCGCGCCGTCGCGAAGGGCCCGGTGGGCCGCCTCGGCGATGAAGGCCGGGGTCGGCCGGTCGCCCTCCCCGACCCAGAGCGGGATCAGGCCCGGCCGCTCGACGCCGTAGGCCACGAGCTCGCCGATGCCGCTCGGCCACACCCCGGCCGCCTCGCGGCTCACCGGCGGCATCGTGTCGGGCAGGGGCGTCACGGTCATGCTGGGACTCACCGGATGGGACGGGAGACCCAGGCATCGCAAGCGAGGCGTCCCGGCGCAAGCCGGAGCGGGAGCGCGCCAGATGCGCGTTCAGATCCGCGTGGCGATGAAGAACCAGCGCGTGCCGTCGAGCGAGCCGGTCTCGGCGAGCGGCAGGAACGGCCCCTCGTCCGAGCGGCAGAAATGCCGTGCGAAACGATCGGCGGGGAAGAAGCCGAGCAGCCGCTCGACCGAGCCGCCGAACTTTTCCAGGCCCGCCCCGCCATGGACCTCGATGAACCAGTTCGGAATCCGGTCAAGGGAGGTGCCTGCGCCGTCGAGCACCGCGCATTCGAAGCCCTCGACGTCGACGTAGACGATGTCGGGGGTGCCGAACTCACGGACCAGGCTGTCGATCGAGCGGCTCTCGACCTGGATCTTGCCGTGAGTGCCGGCGCCGCCGTCGACTTGGCCGTTCAGGCTCTCGTTGAACTCCAGCACCCCGTCCTCGCTCGCCGCGGCGGCGTGGAGGATCGTCAGGTTGCGGACGCCGTTATGCGCGACGTTCTCGCGGGCGACGCGGGCGTTGTGCGGGTTGGCCTCCAGCGCCACCACCCGGCCGGTCGGGCCGACATGGTGGGCGAGTTGCAGCGCCACCACCGCCTGATGCGCGCCGAGGTCGAACACCGTCGCCCCGTCCGTCAGCGCCCCGTTTTCCTTGAAGAACGCGATCTCGGCCAGCATTCCGGAATCGTGGTCGTACCATTCGGCGCCGACCGGATCGCACAGGCTGACCGTCAGATCGATCCCGCCGAAGCGGTGCGTCACCACGCGCCGCTCGAAGGACTTCAGCGAGCGCTCCAGCTTGGCCCGCCGCGCCATGGACTGCATCCATGGCGGCATCAACTGCTTCGACAACGCCGTCAACATGGAAGGAAGATCCCTCGTCCCGATTACTGCAACCGTCATAGCAGGTCGGGGCCGGGGGGCCGAAGCGGCTTCCGGTTTCTCGGTTAAGCGTCCCGGTGGCGGAGTGCCGAGATCCCGCCGACACTCGTCAATATTTGGGTGAGAGGTCGCGGCCTGCCGCATTTGGGTGAGAGGTCGCGGTGTACCGCTCCGGGCCGGTCGTCCGGCCGGCCGCGATGCGCGGGGTCCCCGGTGAATGGGGACCCCGCGCGAGGCTTTACCGAGGGTTCTGCGTCCTCACCCCTGGCGCACCAGGATGACCGTCGCGAGCGGCGGCAGCGACAGGGTCAGCGAGTGGTCCTGGCCGTGCGAGGCCTCCGCCACCGCGTCGACACCGCCGTAATTGCCGACGTTGCTGCCGCCGTACTGCTCGGCGTCCGAGTTGAACGCCTCCCGGTAACGGCCGGCCGCCGGCACGCCGACGCGGTAGCCATGGCGCACGACCGGGGTGAAGTTCGAGATCACGATCGCGATCTCGCCCTCCTTCCGGCCCTTGCGCGCCCAGGCGATGACGTTGTTCTCGGCGTCGTCCGAGATCAGCCACTGGAAGCCGGCGGCCTCGGTGTCGCGCGCGTAGAGCGCCGGGGTCGCCGCATAGAGGTGGTTGAGGTCGCGCACCACCGCCTTGACGCCGGCATGGAGGGGGTCCTCCAGCAGGTGCCAGTCCAGGCTCTGGTTGTGGTTCCACTCCTTCTCCTGGCCGAACTCGCCGCCCATGAAGAGCAGCTTCTTGCCGGGATGACCCCACATGAAGCCGAAATAGGCGCGGAGGTTCGCGAATTTCTGCCAGCGGTCGCCCGGCATCTTGCCGAGCAGCGAGCCCTTCCCGTGCACCACCTCGTCGTGGGACAGCGGTAGGATGAAGTTTTCCGAGAAGGCGTAGAGCAGCCCGAAGGTCAGGTCGTGGTGGTGGTAGCGGCGGTGCACCGGCTCTTTCGATATGAACCGGAGGGTGTCGTGCATCCACCCCATGTTCCACTTGAAGCCGAAGCCGAGGCCGCCGGTATAGGTCGGGTGCGAGACGCCGGGCCAGGAGGTCGATTCCTCCGCCACCGTCATCGTGCCCGGCGCGTGGCTGTAGGTCGCCTCGTTGGTCTTGCGCAGGAAGTCGATGGCTTCCAGGTTCTCGTTGCCGCCGTACTGGTTCGGGATCCACTCCCCGGCCCGGCGCGAGTAGTCGAGATAGAGCATCGAGGCCACCGCATCGACCCGCAGGCCGTCGAGGTGATAGTGCTCGAGCCAGAACCGGGCGTTGCAGGCGAGGAACGCCGAGACCTCGGTGCGCCCGAAATTGTAGATGTAGGTGCCCCAGTCCTGATGGAAGCCCTGGCGCGGGTCGGCGTGCTCGTAGAGGTGGGTGCCGTCGAACTGGCCGAGGCCGTGGGCGTCGAGGGGGAAGTGGCCCGGCACCCAGTCGAGCAGGATGCCGATGCCGGCCTCGTGCGCCGCGTTCACGAACTCGGAGAAGTCGTCGGGCGAGCCGAAGCGGCTCGTCGGCGCGTAGAGCGAGACCGGCTGGTAGCCCCAGGACCCGTCGAACGGATGCTCGGTGATCGGCAACAGCTCGATATGGGTGAAGCCCATCTCCTTGACGTAGGGGATCAGGCGCGCGGCGAGCTCGCGGTAGGTGAGGTAGCGGTTGCCCTCCTCCGGCACCCGCGCCCACGAGCCCAGGTGGACCTCGTAGATCGAGATCGGGCTGTGGCGGTGGTCGATGGCGTTGCGGCTCTCCATCCAGGCGCCGTCGCGCCAGGCGAGCTTGGGCAGGCCTTCGAGCCGGGAGGCGGTCTCGGGCGGCTGCTGGGCCGCGAAGGCGACCGGGTCCGCCTTGAGCGGCAGGAGCGCGCCGTCGGGTCCGCGCATCTCGAACTTGTAGTGCCCGCCCCGCTTCAGTTCGGGGATGAACAGTTCCCAGACGCCGCCATCCTGCCACAGCCGCATCGGGTGGCGCCGGCCGTCCCAGTCGTTGAAGTCGCCGACGACCGAGACACGGCGGGCGTTCGGCGCCCAGACCGCGAAGCGGAAGCCCGGCGTGCCGCCGATCTCGACCTCCTGGGCGCCCAGCACCCGGTGCACCGCGTCGTTGCCGACGTCGCGCAGGAGGCCGATCTCCTGCTGGTCCAGGGTGGCGCCGTACTCGTAGGGGTCGCGCCGCAGGCGCTCGGTGTTGTCCCAACCCTCTACGGCGATCCGGTAATCCGGCCGCCGCGGATGCGTGACGCCGGCGACGAAGAAGCCGGCCGGGTGGCGGCGTTCCATCGGCACGCGGGTCTCGCCGATCACCACCGTGGCGGCGCGGGCCTCCGGCAGCACCACGCGGATCTCCCACTGGCCCTCGGCCGTCTCGTGCGGGCCCAGCACCGAGAACGGGTCGCCGTGCTCGGCCCGCATCATCGCCTCGACGGCGTCGGGATGGACCGCGTAGGCGCGGCCGGGCACCGGGGGACGGGCGGGCCGGCCCGGGGCCGGGGCCGGGCCCGAGACGCGGGGCGAGGACGCCGCCTGCATGGCGGCGACGCGCAGCGACACGGGCTTGCCGGAGGCCGCGCCCCGGCGCGGCGCCTCGGTGGTCGGGGCCTCAGCGGCGGTGCCGGTCGGTGCCGCGGGGGTCGTCACGGTCTCGGTCGCGCGCGGCTCAGGCGGGCGGGCGGTCGGGCGCCGGCGAGCGGCCGGCTTCCGGGCGCTGGTCTCGTCGTCCATGGGTCTCGCACCTCTCCAAGCGGGTTTTCGTCGACATGGTCGGGGGGCTCGCACCACCCCGCGACCACGGGAATCGACGCGGGCGACGCCTCAGCTGGGCGTCGCCCGCGCGGGGTCAGTCGGCCAGGATGGCCAGGACGCCGCGGGCCGGAATCTCGATCCAGTCCGGGCGGTTGTTGGCCTCGTAGTCGATCTCGTAGAGCGCCTTCTGCAGCAGGCAGAGCTGCAGCAGACGTTCCTGCGTCGCCGCATCGGTGACGGCGGCGCGGCTGCCCTGCACGGTGGCCGCGTAGGCGTCGAGGAACGCGCCGCTCACCATGCCGCGCCAGGCGTCGACGGCGGCCTTCGCTCGGTCGCCCGCCTCGGCGAAGCGCGAGGCGACCTCGCGGCTCACGGTCTCGCCGCCATAGGCGAACGAGCGCAGGATCCCGGCGACGTCGCGCAGGGGCGTCGACTTCGCCCGGCGCTCGTCCACCGGCCGCGACGGCTCGCCCTCGAAGTCGACGATGATGAGATCGTCCTGCGAGGCCAGCACCTGCCCGAGATGGTAGTCGCCGTGGATACGGGTCCGGTGGGCCCCGGCCGGCGCCTCGCGGCTCAGGGCCTCGATCAGCGCCTCGATCTTGGCCTTGGCGGACAGCACCGCTTCGGCCGCCTCGCGGGCACCCTCCGAGGCCGCGGCACCCAGCCCGTTGCAGGCGCGCAGGGCCTTCTCGGCCTGGCGGCGCGTGTCGGCGGCGAGGACCGCGAGGTCGTCGGCCGTGAACGGCTCGGCGGCGAAGGCCGGGTCGTCGGTCTCGGTGGCGAGCGCCCGGTGCATCTCGGCGGTGCGCTGGCCGAGCAACGCGGCCCAGCGCAGATGCGTGGCGAAGGCGTCCTCGGGCGAGGGAGCCTCGCTCTCGGGCACCAGCACGAACGTGTCGAGGTCGCGCCGGAGATACTCGAGCATCAGGGTCCAGGCATCGCCCTGGTTGCGCACGAAGGCCTGGAGCAGGCCGAGCGCGGTCGCGGTTCCGTCGGGCCCGACATGCTCGACGACGCCGAGGAGCGCCGGGGTGTTCTTGAAGCCGGCCTGTTCGGTGAGGAAGCGCCCGACCTCGACCTCCGGGTGGTCACCGGGCTGGAGCCGGCGCAGGAGCTTCAGCATCAGCCGCGAGCCGAAGGCGATCGAGGTGTTGCTCTGCTCCGCGGACAGACGACGGATGTCGGCCGGGTCGAGCTCGATCTCCGAATCGAAGGCCGAGGTCGCCCGGAAGCGCAGGCTGCCCTTCTCCGAGGCGATGTCGCGGTTGTGGCGGATCGCGTCGACCATCGCGAGGGCGAAGTCGGTCGAGGAGGCCGCGCCGTAGAGGAGGCCCATCCGCGGGCCGCGGCGCACCCGGGCGACCGCGTGGTCCATCAGCGACTCGTCCTCGCGGCCCTCGTCGACGGCGAGCGGCACGAAGTAGTCCTGCGTGTCGCCGTTGCCGAGCGAGACGGCGATGCGCGGCAGCAGGAAGCCGCCGGTGCCGGTCGCGGAGGGCAGGATCGCGCTGTCGGTGACCTCGACCGAGCGGATGCGCGAGCCCTTGGCGCCGAACCAGCGCCGGGAGCCGATGAAGCGGGGCGCGACCGTGCGCTCGAAGGCCTGGCGCTCGCGGCCCCGCATCAGGGTCTCGACGCCGCCGGTGAGCACCAGGGTGAACAGCTCCGGCGCCTCGGGGCTCGGCCCCATCGTGCCGGCATTCGCCGTCGAGAGGGAGAACCAGTAGAAGCCGTAGGCCGGCATGGTGAGCAGGTACGGCAGGTCGCCGATCGGCGGGAACGAGGTGCCGCCGGTCAGTTCCACCGGGACGGCGGTACGAAGATCCGACAGGTCGAGCTGCACCGCCTGCGGCGCCCGCGACAGGTTGGCGACGCAGAGCACGCGCTCGTTGTCGTGCTCGCGAATCCAGGCGAGCACCTTGCGGTTGTCCGGGTAGAGGAAGCGTAAGCCGCCGCGCCCGAGCGAGACGTGGTTGTTGCGGATCGCGATCATCCGCCGCGTCCAGTTGAGCAGGCTGGTCTGGGCGCGGGCCTGCGCCTCGACGTTCACCGCGTCGAAGCCGTAGATCGGGTCTTGGATCGTCGGCAGGAACAGCCGGGCCGGGTCGGAGCGGGAGAAGCCGCCGTTGCGGTCGGGCGACCACTGCATCGGCGTGCGCACGCCGTCACGGTCGCCGAGATAGATGTTGTCGCCCATGCCGATCTCGTCGCCGTAATACAGCACCGGGGTGCCGGGCATCGAGAGGACCAGGAACTTCATCAGCTCGATCTTGCGCCGGTCGTTCTCGAGCAGCGGCGCGAGGCGGCGACGGATGCCGAGGTTGATGCGGGCGCGCCGGTCGGCGGCGTAGAAGCTCCAGAGGTAGTCGCGCTCCTTGTCGGTCACCATCTCGAGGGTCAGCTCGTCATGGTTGCGCAGGAAGATCGCCCATTGGCAGCCGTCCGGGATCTCCGGCGTCTGCCGCATGATGTCGGTGATCGGGTGCCGGTCTTCCTGCGCGATCGCCATGTACATCCGCGGCATCAGCGGGAAGTGGAACGCCATGTGGCATTCGTCGCCGTCGCCGAAATACTGTGCGGTTTCCTCCGGCCACTGGTTGGCCTCGGCCAAGAGCATCCGGTCGGGGTAGGATTCGTCGAGGGCGGCGCGGATCTTCTTGATGACCGTGTGAGTCTCGGGCAGGTTCTCGCAGTTGGTGCCATCGCGCTCGATCAGGTAGGGGATCGCGTCGAGGCGCAACCCGTCCACTCCCATGTCGAGCCAGTAGCGCATCACCTCGATGACCGCGTCGAGAACCTTCGGGTTGTCGAAGTTCAGGTCGGGCTGGTGCGAGTAGAAGCGGTGCCAGTAATACGCCTTGGCGACCGGGTCCCAGGTCCAGTTCGACGCTTCGGTGTCGAGGAAGATGATGCGGGTGTCGGTGTACTTCTCGTCGGTGTCCGACCAGACGTAGAAGTTGCGCCACTCCGAATCCTTCGGGGCGTTGCGGGCCTGCTGGAACCAGGGATGCTGGTCCGAGGTGTGGTTGATGACGAGCTCGGTGATGACCCGCAGGCCCCGGGCATGGGCCTCGTCCACGAAGGTCCGGAACTGGTCCATCGTGCCGTAGGACTGGTTGATGTCGCGGTAATCCGCGATGTCGTAGCCGTCGTCGCGCAGGGGCGAGGGATAGAAAGGCATCACCCAGATCGCGGTCACGCCGAGGTCGCGGATGTAGTCGAGCTTCGCGGTCAGGCCGTCGAAGTCGCCGATGCCGTCGTTGTTCGCGTCGAAGAAGGACTTGACGTGCACCTGGTAGATGATGGCGTCACGGTACCATTGCGGATCGGTACGATCGATCATCGCGTCAGAGCCTCATTCGATCGGGTAGTGGCGCCGGGCTGAAGGCCTTTGCGGCTGTCGCCATGCTCGGGCTCAACGCGGGGCGCCGGGGAGAGTTCGGAATGCCTGCCGGCACGGACGGTCGCCCGCCCGCGCCTGATACGCACTTCGGCTAGGCCGAGCCGTGCTGCCACGCGGCGCCCGCCGCCGCAAGCCGCGCCGGGCGGCGCAGGCGCCAGATCACCACCGACCGCTCGGCCGGATCGAGGGCGATGCGGTGGGTCTTGCCGCGCAGCTCGAACTTGTAGCCGAGCAGCAGGTCCTCGACCTCGACGGCGCCGTCGTCGGGCAGCCCGAGCTGCCACAGCGGCACCTCGTAGGTGCATTCCTGGCGGTTCCGCGGGTCGAGGTTGACCATGCAGAACACCGCGTTGTCGCCCGACGGCGTCATCCGCAGGTAGGCCAGGATCTGCTCGTTCCAGGCCGGGGTGAAGACCACGTTGCGGAAGTCCCAGAGCGCCGGGTTCTCGCGCCGGATGCGGTTCAACGCAATGATGTGGTCGCGGATGTTGCCGGGCTTGTAGTAGTCCCAGGCCCGCAGCTCGTACTTTTCGGAGTCGAGGTACTCTTCCTTGCCCGGCACCGGCGCGGCGTCGCAGAGCTCGAAGCCGTTGTAGATGCCGTAGACGCTCGACAGCGTCGCGGCGAGCGTACCCCGGATGACGAAGCCCGGCCGGCCGCTGGTCTGGAGGAAGACCGGGTTGATGTCCGGCGTGTTGGCGAAGAAGTTCGGGCGGTAATACTCGCCCATCTCGCCGGCGAGTTCGGTGGCGTAGGTCGCCAGCTCGTCCTTGGTGTTGCGCCAGGTGAAGTAGGTGTAGCTCTGCTGGAAACCCGCCTTGGCGAGTTTCTTCATCATCTTGGGCCGGGTGAAGGCCTCGGCGAGAAAGAGCACGTCCGGGTAGCGGTCGTTGACGTCGCGGATCATCCACTCCCAGAACGGGATCGGCTTGGTGTGCGGGTTGTCGACCCGGAAGATCTTCACCCCCAGCTCGACCCAGCCGACGATGATGTCGCGCAGCTCGGTCCACAGCGACGGGAAGGCGCCGTCGCGGTAGAAATCGACGTTGACGATGTCCTCGTACTTCTTCGGCGGGTTCTCGGCGAACTTGATCGTACCGTCGGGCCGCCAGTCGAACCATTCCGGATGCTGCTTGATCCAGGGATGGTCCGGCGAGCACTGGATGGCGAAGTCGAGCGCCACCTCCATGCCGTGGGCGTGGCTCGCCGCCACAAGGCGCCGGAAGTCGTCGAGGGTGCCGAGATCCGGATGCACCGCCTCGTGGCCGCCCTCCTGTGCGCCGACGGCGTAGACCGAGCCGACATCGCCCTCGCCCGCCTTCAGCGAGTTGTTCTTGCCCTTGCGGTTGGTGCGGCCGATCGGGTGGATCGGCGTGAAGTAGAGCACGTCGAAGCCGAGCTGGCGGATCTCCGGCAGCCGCGCGATCACGTCGTCGAAGGTGCCGTGGCGGTTGGGGTCGCCGGATTGCGAGCGCGGAAAGATCTCGTACCAGGCCGAGAACCGGGCCGCCAAGCGGTCGGCGAAGACCTCCAGCACGACGGGATAGCGCGAGAGGTTCACGCGCTCGGAGTTGCGGTGGATCAGGGCCGTCTGCTCCAGCAGCCGGCGGAGCTGCGCCGCCGAGCCCGCCTCGTCGGCCTCGAGCGCCGTGACGAGAGCGCCGAGCGCCGTCTCGTCGCTGCCCTCGGCCAGGGCCGCCGCCCGCTTGACCAGGCCGACGCCCTCGATCGTCTCGAGCCGGACGTCGATGCCGGCCTTGCGCTTCTTCTCGAGGCCGCGCAGCCAGGACGAGAAGTCGTCGCGCCACGCCTCGACCGTGTACTCGTAGCGGGCGTTGCGGGTGAGCGGGAAATGGCCGTGCCAGCGGTCGTTGTCGACGAACAGCATCGGGTCGCGGCGCCACTCGGTCTCGCCGGCCAGACGCGACAGGACCGCGGCGTTGATGACGTCGTGCCCGTCGGTGAAGATGTCGGCCTCGACGTGGACCTGGTCTCCGACGACCCGCTTGATCGCCGAGCGGCCGCCGTCGATCTCCGGGCTCACCGCCTCGATGATCACGCGCCCCTCCCCGTCCGGGGTGGTGCGGCGGGGCCGGCGCATCGCGCCGATGCGGCGGGCGGCGAGGATGCGCACCGCGCGGGGTTCGAGGCCGATCGACTGGTCGGCCCGGAAGGCGAGCGGGGCGGCCTCGGGCGTCAGGTCCTGGAACGGGCCGAACTCGCCGCCGGTGCCGGCGATGAGCGGCGCCGGATCGACGGCCACGGGGGCATCGGTCGGGTTGTGCAGCACGATCACGGCGTTCTCGGCCGAGCCGGTATGGCCGGTATCGATGCGGATCAGCGCGATGTAAGCGGCATCCGGGGCCGAGAGGCGCCATTGCGCGCCCTCGACATTCGCCGCCGGCAGGTCGGCGCGCAGGCGGTTCACCGCCGCGACGAAGCCCGAGATGTCGATGCCGGTGTGGTGCTCGCGGCTCTCCGGGGTGGTGTCCACGACGTGGAGCGGCTTGGCGTAGCCCCACTCGTAGCCGATCGGCATCAGCACGCCGGCCGAGAAGAAGGCGGCGAGCGCGTAGCGGCTCTTGAGTTCCGCCGCCACCGCCTCCGGCCCGCCCTCGAGGGAGGCGGCCAGCCGCGGCATGTCGTGGTTTTCCGGAAACGCGATCGAGGGCGCCAGGATGCGCAGGCGCTCGTACTGCTCGAGCGCCCAGGGCGCCTTGAGGTCCCACCAGGCGAAAGAGTTGAACAGGTAGTCGAACCCGGCTTCCGCCGTGGCCCGTGCCTCCTCGAAGGTGCAGCCCAGGGTCTCGGCGGCGAAGAGCGCGGCGTGGTCGCGCTGCTTGGCGGCGCCGATCAGGCTGCGCCAGACGTCCGGCGGCACCTTGTAGGCGGCGTCGCACCGGAAGCCGGCGACACCGAGGGCCTGGAGCCGGGCGATGTAGCCGTCCCACAGCTCGGTCAGCGCGGTGCGGGGCCCGGCCTCGACGTAGTCGAACTCGGCGAGGTCGCCCCAGACGGTGATCTTCGAGGGATCGTCGGGATCGACGGCGTGCGGGCTCACCGGCGCGCCGGATGCGTCGCGCACGAACAGGTCCGGGCGCTCGTGCGCCAGCCGGCCGTCGTTGGCGGCGTGGTTCACCACGAGGTCGGTCATGATCTTCAGGCCGTGCCCGGCGGCAGCCGCGCAGAAGCGGCGGATCTGCTCGTCGTCCGGCGTCCCGTCGAGGTCGCGCAGGCGCTCGTCGAGGCGGTCGGTGTCGGCCACGGCGTAGAGCGAGCGCGAGCCGCCGGCCTGATGGAACGGGTTGAGGTAGACCCAGTCGAAACCGAGCTCGGCGATGCGGGGGAGTTCCGCGGTCCAGGCCGAGACCCGGCCGACCAGGAGGGGAAAGAGGTTGTAGATCCGCGGTCCGGCCGCCAGCGGCGCCAGGGTGGCCGGCAGCGGCGTCACCTCGCGGGTGCGCTTCGCCGGCTTGGTGCTGGTGCGGGGTACGTTCATCGGCCCGGTCCTGCCTGCTTCTCTCGAATCATCTCGGGCGGGCTCGCATGCCCCCCTCGGGGCACGCGAGCCCGGGGTCTCAAGTGGCGGAGCGACGCAGAACCGCCAGGGGGAGACGCGCGAAGAGTCGGGCAACCGACAGATGCCCGCCCTCGGCCCGGACCTCGTCGCCGGTGACGAGGTCGCGCCAGGCGCTGCCCTCCGGCACCGGCAGGAGAACGTCCGCGACGGCTCCGGCGAGGCGGGTGCCGTCCCCGTCCGGCGCCTCGCCGGCCGCCTCGCTCACCACCTGGCGCGGCACCGCGACCAGGAGGTCGCCGGCCTCCGCACCCGCGGTCGCGTCCTGCCGCAGGAAGGCGACGATGCGCTCCGCCCCCTGCCCCTCGGCCGCGACCGGCGTGTAGTCGGCCTCGGCGTAGAAGCCGGGATGCGCGGCGCGGTCGGCGAGCAGCCGGGCGAGCACACGCTGCTTGATCCGCCCGTCCGGCCAGGCGGCGAGGAGGTCCTCCAGGGCCGTCTCCTGCCCGAGCGCCGCCTCACGCTCGGCGTAGTCGACCGGGCGGCGGTTGTCGGGATCGACGAAGGAGAAATCCCAGAACTCCGTGCCCTGGTAGATGTCGGGCAGGCCCGGCAGGGTGCATTTGAGGACGGAGCGGGCGAGCCCCGACACCATGCCGACCCGGGCAAGCCGCTCGGCGAAGGGCCGGAACTCCCGCAGGAACTCCGAGCCCGGCGCCACCAGGGCGTCGAAGAGCTTCGCGACCGCGCCCTCGTAGGCCTCGTCGACGTTGACCCAGCTCGACCGGCGCTTGCCCTCGCGCATCGCCTTCTCGGCATAGGCGCCGAGCCGGGTGCGGAACGCCTCGACGTCCTTCGGGTCCGGGTTCTCGCTCAGCAGCTCCAGCGGCCAGGCGCCGAGGATCGCCTGCAGGAACATCCACTGGTCGTTGGCGTCGGGCGCCGGCTCGCCCTCGACCTCCGTCAGGTGCGGCTCGGCCAGCCGGCCCCACAGGTCCCAGGCCTGCGCCCACTCCCCCGGGATCTCGGAGAGCGCCAGCAGCCGCGTGCGGGCATCCTCGCCGCGCTTGGTGTCGTGGGTGGCCGTGGTGATCATCGCGTTCGGCCAGTCGCGGGCGCGGGCGGCCTGGAGCCCGTGGAAATGCTCCGCGGTGAGGCCGTACTCGCCCGGATCGCCCCCGACCTCGTTGAGCGCCAGGAGCGCGACGAAGCGGTAGAAGAGCGTGTCCTCCAGGCTCTTGGCCATCACCGGGCCGGTGAGCTGCTGGAAGCGCCGGCGGAAGCGGCGCACCACCTCGGGATCGGGTCGGCCCGGCCCCTCGGTATCGAGGCGTCCGAGCAGCACCCGTTCGGCGAAGTCGTGCACCGAGCGGTCGGGCAGGCGGGAACGGCGCTTGGCCTTGCGCACCGTATCGCCGATGAGCTTCAGGTCCTCCGCCTCGATCTCGTTCTCGTCGAGCTCCTGGGGCAGGTAGCTGCGGTAGACCGGGAACCGGGCGACGATCTCGGAAAGCGCCTGGCGCAGGGCGTTGACCGAGAAGTCGCGGGTGCGACGGTCGGCGTCGGCAACCTGCTTCAGGTCCGAGGTGAGCACCTCCAGCTCGCTGGCGAAGCTGGTCTCCAGGATCTCGCTCTTTACGTTGCGCAGGAGCCAGGGATACGGCTCGTCCATGCCGGTCGCCCCGGCATAGAGCCCGGCCACCGCCTCGCGCTTGCCCTGGTCGACGAACAGCCCGTCGATCTGGTTGAGCACGTCGTAGCCGGTGGTGCCGGCGATCGGCCACGGGCGCAGCTTCTCGCCGGGCTCCAGGATCTTCTCAACGACGATGTAGAAGCCCGGGCCGAGCGCGGCCTGCAGCGCGCGGGCGTAGCCGGCCGGATCGGCCAGGCCGTCGATGTGGTCGATGCGCAGCCCGTCGATCCGTCCCTCGCGGATCTGGCGGAACAGCATCGCGTGGGCGCCCTCGAACACCCGGCGATCCTCGACCTTGAGCCCGGCGAGCGAGTTGACATCGAAGAAGCGGCGGTAGTTGATGTCGCTCGCCGCGACGCGCCAGTGGGCGAGCCGGTAGGCCTGCGCCTCAAGGATGCGGTGGAGCGCCCCGAAGCTGTCGGGATGGCCCTTGAAGCCGTTGACGAGCGTCACCGCCCGGTCGATCGCGGCCTTCAGATCGGGCGAGGACGCCACCGCGTGGGCCAGGCGCCGCTTCAGCCCCTCGGCCTCCTCCGGATAACCGGCCTGACGCTCGACGTTGGCCTCGTCGGCCATCCGGCGCAGGCGCTCGGAGATCGACAGCACCTCGGCCGAGGCCTCGTCGCCGACCTCCGCCAGCGCGGCGAGGGTCCGGTCGAGAACGATCGGGTAGCTCAGCGGGTTGACCGGGAAGCGATGCTCGAAGTGCCAGACGCTGAGGGCGCCCTCCTCCGGGTCGAAGGCGAGCTTCAGGTCGCCCTTTTCCAGGGCTTCGCCGTAGCGGTCGCCGAGGAAGGGCACGACGAGCTTGTTGCGGGCGCCCAGCCGGCCCCAGTCGATGTCGAAGGCGTCCGCCGCCGGCGACAGCGCGCCCCATTCGAGCACCGAGAGCCACCACGGGTTGTCGGCGCCGCCGACGCCCATGTGGTTGGGCACGATGTCGAGCAGGAACTTGAGGCCGTGGCTCTTCAGCGTGTCGCTGAAGCGGATGAACGCCTCCTCGCCGCCGAGCTCCGGGTTGATCTCGCGGTGGTCGACGATGTCGTAGCCGTGCATCGAGCCGGGCCGCGCCTTGTGGATCGGCGAGGCGTAGACGTGGCTGATGCCGAGCTTGGCCAGGTACGGGACGATCCTGGCGGCGTGGTCGAAGGTGAAGTCCTTGTGGAACTGCAGCCGGTAGGTCGCCCGCGGCGGCGGCGAGGCGAGGCGCGCGGCGCCCGAGCGCGGACCCCGCGCCTCGGCCGAGAGCGAGGAAGCGAGCTTGGCGAGCGGTCCGCCGGGCGCCGCGATCGCGTCGAGGTCGCGGTCGAGCTTGCGGCGCCAGTTCGGGTAGCCCTCGGTGACGCCCGGCATGTTGGCCTGGCTCACCTCGCCGAGGATGTCCTCGTACTGCACCGCGGTCAGGACCGAGGGCGCGCGGGCAAGGAAGCGCACCGCCGCCTCGAAGGGCGGCTCGGCCGGCACCTCGCTCGTCGGGATCAGGCCCTCCTGGTTCAGCGCCTCGGCGAGGCGCCGGCGCTCGTGCACCCGCTCGTCGCGCTCGGCGCCCGCCCGGTCGGCGTCGTAGAGGCCGAGCGACTGGCGCAGCTCCGTATCGACACCCCGCCACCAGCCGACGAAGGTCGGCAGGTCGTGGGTAGTGATGGCGCAGAGCGCGTCGCGCGGGTACTCGGCCGGGCGCTTGAAGGTGCCGCCCTCCCCCCGCTCGAACGAGAGGATGCGGTAGCTCAGGATGCCGGCCTGCATCAGCGCGTCGGAGAAGCCGGCCGGCGCGGTGCCGAGGTCTTCCGCGATCACGAGGCACTTCGCCCGGTGGCTCTCGAGCCGCAGGACCGCCAGCATCGCCTCGAACGGCATCGCCACGTAGGCGCCGCCCTTCGCCCCCCCGCCGACCGGGATCAGGAACAGCCGGGCGAGCTGGAAGGCGTGGTCGATGCGGATCGCGCCGGCGTGGCGCATGTTGGCCTGGACCAGCGCCCGGAAGGCCGCGAGGCCGTCGCGCTCCAGCTCCAGCGGATCGAAGGGCGGCAGGCCCCAATCCTGGCCGTTCGGCGCCAGGATGTCCGGCGGCGCGCCGATCGACAGCCCGGCGGCGAAGCGCTCGGGATGCGACCAGACCTCCGAGCCGCCGCGGTCGGCGCCGACCGCGAGGTCGCGGTAGAGCCCGAGCCGCATGCCGGTGGCGAGGCCCTGCGCGGCGGCCTCGGCGAATTGCCGGTCGGCGAGGAACTGCAGCCAGGCGTGGTAGGCGACCCGCTCCTGATGATCGGCCGCGAAGGCCGCGACCTCCGGCGTGCCGTTGCGGCGGTAGGCCTCCGGCCAGTCGCCGAGCCAGTGGGCGCCGCCTTGCGCGAAATGTTCGGCCAGGGCCTCGAAGGTGGCGTGGGCCTCCAGGTTCTCGCCGCCCGCGGCGCGGAAGGCGAGGTACTCGGTGTCCCGCCCGGCCCGGGCCGGCGAATCCTGCCACAGCGCCTCCAGCACCGGGCCGAGCACCTGCCAGATGCCGGCATGGTCGACGAGCGAGGCGTCGCGCAGGCGCGCGATCTCGGAGTCGGACTGGCGCAGGAGCGCCTCCGCCCGGCTGCCGGGAAAGCCCGGCAGGGCGGCGGGGGCGATGAAAAGCGTCTCGAGGAAGAGCCGCGACGACGGCGAGTAGGGCGAGACCTTCTGGCGGTCGGTCGAGAACAGGGCGTGGACCGGGCTGAGCCCCAGGAAGGCCGCGCCCTTCGCGCCGGCATCGGCGGCGGCCCGGCCGGCATCCGCGTAGGTGCCGATGCCGAGATTGTCGGCGGAGCGCAGGCCGTAGAGCTGGGCTGCGAGGCCCCAGTCCCGGGCGCCCTCCTCGGCCAGGGCCCGCGGGCGCCAGCAGCGCTGGGGCGCGGCGATCACGGTCGCCTCGGCGCGCCGCTCGCCGAGCGTCACGACGAGCCGGTGGTAGCCGGGGGTGAGCGGCGGCAGCTCGATCGCCTCGGTGCCGGGGGCGAGCACGACCCGCCCGTCGCGGGCGGTGCCGCGCTCGTCGACGACCCGCCAGCTCAGCGTGCCGGAGCCGCCCTCCGGCCGGACCGGCACCCGCGCGGCGCGCCTGGCCTCGACCGGCACCAGCGGCGGCACGAGGCCGTGGCGCAGGGCGCGGATGCGGCCGAGGCTCGCCCGCGCCTCCTCCTCGGTGCCCGCCGGCAGGCCGAGTGCGGCGAGCAGCCCCTGGCGCACGCCGAGCGGGGTCTCGACGCGCTGGCCGAAGGCGTCGGTGTAGTCGGCGGCGATGCCCGCCTCATCGGCGAGCCGCGCGACGACATCCTCGGTCACGGCCATCTCAACGCACCTCTTTCACGAACACGCCCGACCAGGCGGGCAGGACCAGGGAACCGCTCTCGCCGTCCGTCACGCCGGGCGAGCGCCAGACGACGCGGCCGGGAGGCTTCGGGAGGGCGAAGGGCTCGCCCCCGAACGCCGCGACGAAGCGCAGATCGCCCCCGGCATAGGACCAGGTGACGTCGATGACGTCCGGCCGCGGGAGGACGTAGCGCCCGCCCTGCCAGGCGGTCTTCGTCAGCGGCACGATCTCGCGCTGGCGCAGGGCCAGGAGCGCGGTCGTGTCGGCCAGGACCTCGCGGTGGGGCGAGCTGTCGCGCTCCGCCCAGTCGAGGGTCGAGCGCCGGAACGTCTCCTCCGCGGTGGGGTCGGGGATCGTCTTCGCCTTCTCCTCGTCGGCGAAGGCCGCGAAGCTCTTGAACTCGCGACGCCGGCCGTCGCGCACCGCCTTGTTCAGCTCCTCGTCGGGAGCGAAATCGACGAAGAACAGGAACGGCGTCGAGGCCGACCATTCCTCGCCCATCCACAGCATCGGGATCTGCGGGCTGAGCAGCAGGCCGGCCCGGGCCAGCGCCAGCCTGTCGGGCTCGGCGAGATGGCTCAGGCGCTCGCCGAGCGCCCGGTTGCCGACCTGGTCGTGGTTCTGCAGGAAGGTGACGAACGCGGATGGCGGCAGGTGGCCGGAGGGCTCGCCGCGCGGGTGATCGTCGAGGGTCTTGAAGGGCTCGCCCTGGTAGGCGAAGCCCTCCGCCAGGCTGCGGGCGAGGTGGGCAGCCGGCTTGTCGGAGAAGCTCTCGTAGTAGCCCGCCTCCTCGCCGGTGAGCAGGATGTGCCAGCCGTGATGGGTGTCGTCGGCCCATTGCGCGCTGTGGAAGCGCGGCCGGCCGGCGGCCCCGCGTTCGAGCCAGGAGGCCTGGTTGGCCTCGTTCTCCAGCATCAGGTGGATCGGCCGGTCGGGGAACGCGGCCCGGATGCGCTCGGCGAGTTCACCGAGGAAGTGTTTCTCCGAATCGTCCTGGATCGCGTGGACCGCGTCGAAGCGAAGGCCGTCGACGTGGAACTCCTCCAGCCAGTACAGCGAGTTGTGGACGAAGTAGTCCCGCACCACCTGGCCGCTGGTCTTGCCGTCGAAGTTGATGCCCGCCCCCCAGGGCGTCTGGTGGCGCTCGGTGAAGAAGGTCTTGGCGTAGGCGTTGAGGTAGTTCCCGGCCGGGCCGAAGTGGTTGTAGACCACGTCGAGGAAGACCATCAGGCCGAGGCCGTGCGCGCGGTCGACCAGGCGGCGCAGGTCGTCGGGCGTGCCGTAGGCCGAATCCGGCGCGTAGGGCAGCACGCCGTCGTAGCCCCAGTTGCGGCTACCCTTGAAGTCGGCCAGCGGCAGGAGCTCGATCGCGGTCACGCCGAGGTCGCGCAGGGCCTCGAGCCTGTCGGCGAGGGCCGCGTAGGTGCCCTCGGGCGTCGCCGTCCCGACATGGACCTCGTAGATCACCGTCTCCTCGAACGGACGGCTCTTCCAGGCGCCGTCGGTCCACGGGAAGGCGGCGGGGTCGATCACCTCGGACAGCCCCGAGACGTCCTCGGGCTGGAAGCGCGAGGCGGGGTCGGGCACGACGAGATCGCCGTCGATCCGGTAGCCGTAGCGAGCCCCGGCGCGCACGCCCGGCACCGTCAGATGGCGCCAGCCCTCGCCCGAATCCGGCAGCGGATGCTCGTTCCCGTCGAGCACCAGGGCGACCTTCGTCGCGGTCGGCGACCATAGGGCGAAACGCACGCCCTCCGGTCCGATCTCCGCACCGAATGGCATGCTGTGGGCGCGCCGCATCGGGCCACCATCCTTCGAAAAAGTGAGGGCAAAAAGCGAGGGCGAGCGGCGTGGGGTGCCGTCTCGCTCTGAGAAATTCAGCCGGCCTGCCCAGGTTCCGCACTGCGAAAGGCCGGAGCTGCAATAGCCGAGCTTGAGAGGGCCGAGCTTGCCGCGGGAGCTAAGGCGGGCGATCCTCCCGGCAATGGCCGGCCGGCAAGCACCCGGGGATTTTCGCCGAATCGCCGTGGCGGCGAGCCAAGGCGCGCCTGATCCGGTTTGGAGTGGCGTCCGGATTCCCGGAGATTGGCACAAGCGGTCCGGCCCGCGGAGCGGGCAAACGCGAAGACCCGCGAGGCGGGCGAGCGCGAGGAGAAGTGCGGCCGGGCGCGCGCCGACCTCAGAACGCCCAGGCCAGGGTCGCGGCGAGCGCCACCGCCAGGGCAGCCCCGGTCGCCGTCATCGCCATCCGGCCGAGGCCGACGGTCGCTGCGGCGACACCCTCCTCGGCGAAGCCGAAGGCCTGGCCGGCGGCCTGCTCGGCCCGGGCGAGGGTGAGGTGGCGGGTCCGGCTGTGGCGAACCTGGCGTCTGGCGGCTCTCATCGTCGGGTCGCTCCTGCGGCGCGGCCTGTCCGGCCGGCGATCGCGCGGCCGCTTCGACAACGGGCGGTCATGGCCCAGGTTCCGGCCGAGCCCGTGCGCGTCACCGGACCTTAAGGGAATTTGTTTACGTCTCGGTGACTCTGGTACGGGTTCTGCGGCGCGGCGGTCCCGGACCGGCCGCCCCACGCGACCATGCCACGCCCGAAGCCACCGGAAGCCCCTTTTTGTTCCGCGTTTGTTCCGGTATAGGGAGAGGATGACCTCGAATGCTGCCAGAGCCCTTCCCCCACCGCGAGGCCGTCGCGTGAGCGAGGCCGCACGAGACCTGTTCGGCGCGGGCGCCAAGCCTGCCGAAAGAAAGCCTCCCGAAGGCAAGCCTCTCGAAGGAAAGCCGCCCGCGGATCCGTTGAAGGCGGACGCGCTCAAGCGCACGAAGCCGGTCGCCGTGCCCCCGCCCGCGGACGCCGCGGAGGCCGGCTACGACGCCTCGGCGATCGAGGTGCTGGAGGGGCTGGAGCCGGTGCGGCGCCGGCCCGGCATGTATATCGGCGGCACCGACGAGAAGGCCCTGCACCACCTCTTCGCCGAGGTGATCGACAACTCGATGGACGAGGCGGTGGCGGGGCATGCCAGCTTCATCGAGGTGGAGCTGCAGGAGGACGGCTGCCTCGTCGTGACCGACAACGGCCGCGGCATCCCGGTCGACCCGCACCCGAAATTTCCCGGCAAGTCGGCGCTCGAGGTCATCATGACCACGCTCCATGCCGGCGGTAAGTTCGATTCGAAGGTCTATGAGACCTCGGGCGGCCTGCACGGCGTCGGCATCTCGGTGGTGAACGCCCTCTCGGACGTGCTCGAGGTCGAGGTCGCCCGCAACCAGACGCTCTACCGCCAGACCTTCTCGCGCGGCCACGCGCAGGGGCCGATCGAGACGATCGGCCGGGTGCAGAACCGGCGCGGCACGAAGGTGCGCTTCCATCCCGACGCCGAGATCTTCGGCGAGCACAGGTTCGATCCCCGCCGCCTGTTCAAGATGGCGCGCTCGAAGGCCTACCTGTTCGGCGGGGTCGAGATCCGCTGGCGCTGCGCGCCCAGCCTGCTGGAAGGCGTCGAGAACGTGCCGGCCGAGGCCGTGCACCGCTTCCCGGCCGGCTTGAAGGACTATCTCGCCCGCGAGATCGACGGCAAGGACCTGGTCGCCGACGGCGTCTTCGCCGGCAAGGTGACGAAGCCCGGCAGCCACGGCTCGCTCGAATGGGCGATGGTCTGGCTGTCGAACGACGACGGCTTCTCCTCGTCCTACTGCAACACCATCCCGACGCCGGAGGGCGGCACCCACGAGAGCGGGATGCGGGTGGCGCTGCTGCGGGGCCTGCGCGACCACGCCGAGCGGGTGGGCCAGGTCAAGCGGATGGCCTCGGTCACCGCCGACGACGTGATGGCGACCTGCGCGGCGATGCTGTCGGTCTTCATCCGCGAGCCCGAGTTCCAGGGCCAGACCAAGGACAAGCTCGCGACGCTGGAGGCCTCCCGCATCGTCGAGGCGGCGATCCGCGACGCCTTCGACCACTGGCTCGCCGCCTCCCCGGTCCAGGCCAACAAGCTCCTCGACTGGGTGATCGACCGGGCCGAGGAGCGCCTGCGCCGGCGCCAGGAGAAGGAGGTCGCCCGCAAGACCGCGACCCGCAAGCTGCGGCTGCCGGGCAAGCTCGCCGATTGCTCGAAGGCCGGGGCCGCCGGCTCCGAGATCTTCATCGTCGAGGGCGATTCGGCCGGCGGCTCGGCCAAGCAGGCGCGCGACCGCGCCACCCAGGCGATCCTGCCCCTGCGCGGCAAGATCCTCAACGTCGCCTCGGCGAGCCGGGACAAGCTCGGGGCCAACCAGCTCCTGTCCGACCTGACCCAGGCGCTGGGCTGCGGCCTCGGCAATCAGTACCGGCACGACGACCTTCGCTACGAGAAGGTCATCATCATGACCGACGCCGACGTCGACGGCGCCCACATCGCCTCGCTGCTCATCACCTTCTTCTACCGGCAGATGCCGAAGCTGATCGAGGGCGGGCACCTCTACCTCGCGGTCCCGCCCCTCTACCGGCTGACGCAGGGCGCGAAGAGCGCCTACGCCCGCGACGACCGCCACAAGGAGCAGCTGCTCAAGACGACCTTCAAGTCGGGCAAGGTCGAGATCGGGCGCTTCAAGGGCCTCGGCGAGATGATGCCCGGGCAGCTCAAGGAGACCACGATGGATCCGAAGAAGCGCACGCTCCTGCGGGTCGAGGTGGTGGAGGAGGCGCGCGAGGCCACCGGCGACACGGTCGAGCGTCTGATGGGCAACAAGCCCGAGGCCCGCTTCGCCTTCATCTCCGAGCGCGCGGTCTTCGCCGACGAGATCGAGCTCGACATCTGACACGCCGGGGTGCCCCCACGGGCCTGCCCGGCCTCGTCCGGCGCTCGCAGGCCCCGGCGAACCCGGGATCCGTCGGGGGCTTTCGCCCCGTCTCCCTCGGCCGTACGCCGCGCCCGTTACGGCGCGGCGTTCCTCAGGTTGCCGGCCATCGCTTCGAGGCGGCCCAGGACGGCGGCGAGCACCGGCCGCAGCCGCGCGGCCTTGCCCGCGTCCAGGGTGAAAGGCGGCGCTTCCGTCGCCAGGTGCGAGCCCTGCGCGAGCTCCATCTGGATCGCGTGGATCCCGGACTCGGGACGGCCGTAGTGGCGTGTCGTCCAGCCGCCGCGGAAACGGCCGTTGACGACGCTCGTGTAGCCGGCGGCGGCCGCGCAGGTCTCGGCCGCCGCGCGCTCGATCGCCGGGTCGCAGGTCCGCCCGCCGTCGGTGCCGATGTTGAAATCCGGCAGCGTGCCCGGGAACAGGAACGGGATCCGCGAGCGGATCGAGTGGCAATCGTACAGGATCGCGATCCCGTGCAGCGCCCGCACGCGCGCGACCTCGGCGGCGAGCGCGGCGTGGTAGGGCGCGTGGAAGCGCGCGATCCGGTCGGCGACGTCGTCCTCGTCCGGGCCCGCGCCGTCCCGCCAGATCGGGGCACCGTCGAAATCGGTGACGGGAACCAGGCCGGTGGTGTTCTGCCCCGGATAGAGGCTGGTACCGGACGGGTCGCGGTTGGCATCGACGACGTAGCGGTGGAACGTCGCCCGCACGGTCGTCGCGTCCGGGAGCAGCCCGTCGTAGAGCCGGTGGATGTGCCAGTCGGTGTCGCGCAGCCGGCGGCCCTCGTCGTTCAGCCGCGCGAGGATGTCGGCCGGAACGTCCGTGCCGGTATGGGGCAGGGCCAGGATGACCGGCGACGAGCCCCGGGCGACCTCGGCCGGGCTCGCGGAGACCGGGCTCATGCCGCCTCCAGACCCGGCAGGATGCCGGGCGACGGGCTGGCGTCGATCGCGCCCTGCGCCACCAGGCCGGCGGCGATCCGCAGGTCGTCCGCGAGGTAGCGGTCCTCATCGAGCGGACGGATTGCGGCGCGGATCGCCGCGAGCGCCCGCTCCAATTCCGGGCTCGTCCGCAGCGGGCCGCGCAGCTCGACGCCCTGGGCGCCCGCCAGGGCCTCGATGCCCAGGATGCCGAACAGGTTCTCGGTCATCGCCAGCAGGCGGCGGGCGCCGTGGCAGGCCATCGAGACGTGGTCCTCCTGGTTGGCGGAGGTGGGCGTCGAATCGACCGAGGCCGGGTGAGACCGCTGCTTGTTCTCGCTCATCAGCGCCGCCGAGGTCACCTCGGCGATCATCAGCCCGGAATTCAGGCCGGGCTTGCGCGCCAGGAACGCCGGCAGGCCGAAGGACAGGGCCGGGTCGACCAGGAGGGCGATCCGGCGCTGCGCGATCGAGCCGATCTCGCAGACCGCGAGCGCGATCTGGTCGGCCGCGAAGGCGACCGGCTCGGCATGGAAGTTTCCGCCCGACACGACCTCGCCGTCGGACAGGACCAGGGGGTTGTCGGTGACGGCATTGGCCTCGATCTCGAGGGTGCGGCCGGCCTGGCGCAGGAGGTCGAGGCAGGCGCCCACGACCTGGGGCTGGCACCGGATGCAGTAGGGATCCTGGACCCGCTCGTCGCCCTCGACGTGGCTCTCGCGGATCGCCGAACCGTCGAGGAGCGCGCGCAGGGCCGCCCCGGCCTCGATCTGCCCGCGATGGCCCCGCAGCGCATGAATCTCGGGGTGGAACGGGGCGGAGGAGCCCATCGCCGCGTCGGTCGACAGCGCGCCGGTGACGAGGGCGGCCCGCAGCGCCCGGAAGGCGCGGAACAGCCCGGCCAGCGCCAGCGCGGTCGAGACCTGCGTGCCGTTGATGAGCGCGAGCCCTTCCTTGGCGGCCAGCACCACCGGCTCGAGCCCGGCGCGCCGCAGCGCCTCGCCGCCCGGCATCCGCTCACCCGCGACGAAGGCCTCGCCCTCGCCGATCATCACGGCGGCCAGGTGGGCGAGCGGCGCGAGGTCGCCGCTGGCGCCGACCGAGCCCTGGCCCGGGATGGCCGGGACGACGCCGCGGGCGAGCATCGCCTCGATGAGGCGCACGATCGCCAGCCGCACCCCCGACGCGCCGCGGCCGAGCGAGATCAGCTTCAGCGCCATCACGAGGCGCACCACGTCCGGCTCCAGGAGCTCGCCGAGGCCGCAGCAATGCGACAGGATCAGGTTGCGCTGGAGGGTGGCGAGGTCGCCGGGCGCGATCCGGATCGAGGCCAGTTTCCCGAAGCCGGTATTGATCCCGTAGATCGGCGCCTCGCCCTCGGCGATCGCCGCGATCCGGGCCGCGCCCCGCTCGATGGCGGCATCGCAGCCCGCATCCAGCCGCGCCGCCACGCCGTCGCGATAGACGCGCTCGAGGTCCTGGAGCGACACGTGTCCCGGATGGAAGGTCAGGGTCATGGCGAGGTCCTCGTTCGCTCGACGACGCGCGCGGGGCGCAGGGTAAGGACGACGCGGCCGCGCCGTCGCCGACGACCACCCGTGCCCCGCCCGATCGACGCAGGCGAGCGCGGCGATGCGCCGTTGGTGTCCTAATATGTATAGACATGTAACGAGGCTTGGCAAGCGCGAGCCGGGCCATGCGGGGGCCTGCGACCCGGGGCGCGGTGCGGCACCGCGTGTCATGTCTAGGGTTGAAAGGCGCCGGGTGGCGGCCGGGCGGTCAGCCGGTCGGCCGGCCTCATGCCTGCCATTCGTTGATCTCGCGGCCCCGGCGGCCTATTCATGCGCGCCATGGACCTCCGAGATTCCGCCGAACGATCCGTGGCCCCCGGATTCCCGGCCCCCCACCTCCCGGCCCCCCACGTCCCGACGACCGTGGCGCCGCTGACCTGCGCGTCGCCGCCCCGCGGACGGGCCGCGCCGTTCCTGCCGATGAGCCGCGCCGAGATGACGGCGCTCGGGTGGGACGCCTGCGACATCGTGCTGGTGACGGGCGACGCCTATGTCGACCATCCGAGCTTCGGCATGGCCATCATCGGCCGGCTGCTCGAATCGCAGGGGTTCCGGGTCGGCATCATCGCGCAGCCGGACTGGCAGTCGGCCGAGCCGTTCAAGGCCCTCGGCCGGCCGACCCTGTTCTTCGGCGTCACCGGCGGCAACCTCGATTCGATGGTCAACCGCTACACGGCGGACCGGCGCCTGCGCCACGACGACGCCTACACGGCCGGCGGCGAGGGCGGAAAGCGGCCGGACCGCTGCACCATCGTCTACACGCAGCGCTGCCGCGAGGCGTACAAGGACGTGCCGATCGTGCTCGGCGGCATCGAGGCGTCGCTGCGCCGGATCGCGCACTACGATTACTGGTCCGACAAGGTGCGCCGCTCGATCCTGGCGGACGCCAAGGCCGACCTCCTCCTCTACGGCAACGCCGAGCGCGCCGTGGTCGAGGTGGCCAACCGCCTCGCCGCCGGCGAGGCGCCGCACGAGCTCGACTCGGTCCGGGGCGTCGCCCTCTTTCGCCGGGTGCCCGAGCACTATACCGAGCTGCCCGCCGACGACCTCGATTCCGCCGACGAGGCCGCCTCCCGCAAGGCCGGCGAGACCGTGATCCGGCTCCCCGCCTACGACGTCGTCAAGGACGACAAGGAGGCCTATGCCCGCGCCTCGCGCGTGCTGCACCGGGAGGCCAATCCCGGCAACGCGCGCCCGCTCGTCCAGCGCCACGGCGACCGCGACCTGTGGCTGAATCCGCCGCCGATCCCGCTCACCAGCGCGGAGATGGATGCGGTCTACGACCTGCCCTATGCGCGGGCGCCCCACCCGTCCTACGGCGACGCCAAGATCCCCGCCTGGGACATGATCAAGTTCTCGGTGACGATCATGCGCGGCTGCTTCGGCGGCTGCACCTTCTGCTCGATCACCGAGCACGAGGGCCGCGTCATCCAGAATCGCTCGGAGGGCTCGATCCTGCGCGAGATCGAGCGGATCCGCGACAAGACCCCGGGCTTCACCGGCGTGATCTCGGATGTCGGCGGGCCGACCGCCAACATGTACCGGATGGCCTGCAAGGACCCGAAGATCGAGGCGGCCTGCCGTCTGCCGTCCTGCGTCTTCCCGGACATCTGCCCGAACCTCAACACCTCGCACGACGACCTGATCCGGCTCTACCGCAAGGTCCGGGAGGTGAAGGGCGTCAAGAAGGTGATGGTGGCCTCCGGCGTGCGCTACGACCTCGCGGTCCGCAGCCCCGAATACGTCAAGGAACTCGTCACCCACCACGTCGGCGGCCGCCTGAAGATCGCGCCCGAGCACACCGAGCGCGGCCCCCTCGACCTGATGATGAAGCCGGGAATCGGCACCTACGACCGATTCAAGGAGATGTTCGACGAGGCGGCCAAGCAGGCGGGCAAGAAATACTACCTGATCCCGTACTTCATCGCGGCGCATCCCGGCACGACCGACGAGGACATGCTGCAGCTCGCGCTGTGGCTCAAGAAGAACGACTACCGCGCCGACCAGGTCCAGACCTTCCTGCCGTCGCCGATGGCGACCGCCACGGCGATGTACCATACCGAGGTCAACACGCTGAAGGGCGTGCGGCGCGGCGGCAGCGAGCCGGTCGAGGCGATCAAGGGCTTGCGCCAGCGCCGCCTCCACAAGGCGTTCCTGCGCTACCACGACCCCGAGAACTGGCCCCTGCTCCGCGAGGCGCTGCGGGAGATGGGCCGCACCGACCTCATCGGGCCGCGGCCCGACCAGCTCGTGCCGTTCTCGCAGCCGCCGGGGACGGGCCTGGGTGCGGGCAAGGCTGGCGCGGGCAAGGCGCGCGGACCGCAGCGGCCGGCGCGCCAGCCGACCGGGCAGCGGTTCACCACGAAGGGCGTACCGATCAGGAAGTGAGACGTCTTCCGGAGGACGGCTTCCGGAAGTCGCATCACCCGCCCGCGCGGTGGAGTCGCCGGCCTTCCCCGCGCGAGCGAAGCCGATTTGCGCATCGCGACGCGATCCCGCGGACGTCGGATGCCGGCCGCGTGGGCGGGTGCGCGTCCCCGGGCGGGATGCTCGGCCGCGTCCATGCCGCGCGTTGCACGCGCATCGGCCGGAGGGTAACTCCGGCTCGGATGGATCGCGGAACGGGAGACGGTGACCCGCGTGAGCAAGCTGGCGGTGACGAAACGCGGACCGGCCAAGGCGGCTTCCGCCCCCTTCGCCGAGATCGTGATGGTGTGCGCCAAATGCGCCAAGCGTCAGGGCGTCGGCGCCAAGGCGGTGCGGGGCGGGTTGAAGCGGGCCCTCAAGGCCGATCGTCGCGGCCGCAAGGTGCGGGTGGTCGAGACCGGCTGCCTCGGCCTGTGCCCCAAGCGCAGCCTCACGCTCGCCACCGCCGGCTCTCTCGGCGAGGGCCGCCTCCTGGTGCTCGATCCGACGCTCTCCGCCGAGGCGATGCTCGACGCCCTGCTGCCGGCCCGGGACGGGGACCGATGACGGCGGGCGACGCGGTCCCGCACCCCGAGGCCCGTCGCCCGAGCCTCGGCCGGCGCCTGCTGCGGCGGGTGCCGCTCCTCGGCGCCGCGGTCGGCGTGGTCCTGGCGCTGTGGCTCGTCGCCGCCAACGACGTCGGGGCGGTGGCGGACGCCTTCGGGCGCGTCGGCGTGCTCGGCATCGTCGCGGTGGTGCTGGTGCGGGTCGTGATCGTCGGGCTGTGCGGTATCGCCTGGGCCCGGGTGCTCTCCGGCCTCGTCGGGCTCGCCTCCGGCCCGTTCGTGCTGCTGCGCTTCGTGCGCGAGGGCGTCAACGTGCTCTTGCCCGTCGCCTCGGTCGGCGGCGAGGTGCTGGGCGCGCGTCTCCTCACCTTCTGGGGCGTCACGGGCGCGGCGAGCGCCGCCGGCATCCTGGTCGACATGTTCTTCCAGGTCGTCACCCAGGCGCTGTTCGCGCTGACCGGCGTCGTCCTGCTCTCGCGGCTCGAGGGCGAGCAGGCGGCCACCCTCGCGGCGTGGTGCGCCAAGGGCCTGGCGCTCAGCGGCGTGGTGCTGGCCGCGTTCTTCGCCGTGCAGCGCTACGGCGGCGCCGCCTTCGTCGAGCGCCGGGTGAGCGCGCTCGCCCGCCGCTTCGCGGCCGAGGGCGGGGCGGCGCCGGTCGGCGGCGGCGTCCAGGCGGCGCTCGATGCGGTCTGGGACCGTCGTCGCGGGCTGCCGCTGGCGGAGGGCTTCCTCCTCCACCTCGCGGCCTGGTTCCTGGGCGCCCTCGAGATCTGGATCGCGCTGCGCTGCATCGGCATCGAGGGCGTGACGTTCGCCGAGGCGGTGGTCCTCGAATCCCTGAGCCAGGCGATCAAGTCGGCCGCCTTCCCGGTTCCGAGCGGGCTCGGCGTCCAGGAGGGCGGCTTCGTGCTCCTCGGCAGCCTGTTCGGCATCGATCCCCACACGGCGCTCGCCCTGTCCCTGGTCAAGCGCGTGCCCGACGTCGTGCTGGGCCTGCCGGCGCTCCTGGCCTGGCAGATGATCGAGGCCCGGCGCGGGCTGATGGTCCCGCCCGCCGCCCCACCCGCGATCTAGAGAGCCTCACGATCGCGCTGCAATCGCGAAGCTCTCCAGGTCTTTGATTCTGCCTCATTGTCTGCGACGAACCGGCATCCGCGCCGCTGAAGAATGCTCTAGCGCGCCGCGCGGGCCAGCACGTCCGGCGTGTCGGGAGCGCTCATCGCGCGGGCCGCGGCCTCGGCGGTGAGGCCGCCGGCGTCGCGGCGGGCCGGGTCGGCGCCGCGGGCGAGCAGAGTCTCCACCATCTCGACCCGGTTGAACATCGCCGCGACCATCAGGGCGGTGCGCCCGTCCGGCCCGGCCCCGTCGACCGCCGCCCCCCCGTCGAGGAGCGCGAGCACCACCGGCAGCGCGCCCTTGAACGCCGCCGCGGCGAGCGGGGTCTGGCCGCGGTCGTTGGCGATCTCCGGGTCGGCCGCGTGCGCCATCAGCACGCCGACGGTCTCGACATGGCCGTGATAGGCCGCGAGCATCAGGAGCGTGTCGCCCTTGTCGTTGCGCAGGTTCGGCGGCATCCCCATGCCGAGAAGCTCGCCCAGCTCCGCGTGGTGACCGAGGCGCGCATAGCCGAAGACCCGGCCCGCGAAGGCGATCGTGTCCTCGTCCAGGGTCGGGCGCGCCGGGGCGCCGGGCTCGTCGTTCTGCATCGCTCTCATCCGTCGTGTTCGGCGCGGGATATCGGGCGGGGGCCCGTGCCGCCAAGTGGTGCCCCCTACCGAGCGGATACCCGGCCGGGACGGTCGCCCCATCACGACGCAGGCGGCCGCGATCCGCTCGCCCCGGGATTGATCGAGCCCATTAGGTCTGCATTCACTACACGCCCGGGAATCAGGCCGAACGACCAAATGACCGACTGTAAGTTCATCACCGGAGGCGTACGTCTCTCGCGACACAGATCTCCCTAGAGAGACGCCCGTTGTGACCGCCCTCTACGATTGCATCGCCCACAATCACGATCTCAAGCTCGTTTTGCTCGCTGCGGTTGTGTGCAATCTCGCTGCGGCAACTAGCCTGACCTTGCTCGACTACGCGCGCGGCCACGCCGGCAGGGCGCGCAGGCTGTGGCTGCTCACCGGGGCGCTCGCCGGCGGCACCGGGATCTGGGCGACCCACTTCATCGCCATGCTGGCCTTCTCGCCCGGCCTCGCCTCGGCCTACGACCTCGGGCTGACCGGGCTGTCGCTGATGATCGCGGTCTGCATGACGGCGGCCGGGTTCTGGATCGCGCTGCGGCCCGGCCTGCCGGCCGCCCCCTGGCTCGGCGGCGCGCAGATCGGCGTCGGCGTTGGCGCGATGCACTTCACCGGCATGGCGGCCTTCGAGGTCGCGGGCCGCATCGCCTGGGATCCGGTCCTGGTCGGGGCGGCCCTCGTCGCCGGGGCCGGGCTCGGCAGCCTGGCGCTCGCCACCACCCTGCGCGACGGCTCGATGCGCACGAAGGTGCTCGGGGCCGGCCTGATGGTCGCGGGGATCTGCAGCCTTCACTTCACCGCGATGACCGCCGCGGTGATCGAGCCGGATCCGAGCCGGGCGCTCTCTGGCACCGCGGTGCCGGTGGAGATGATGGCGGCCGCGGTCGCGGTCGGCAGCATCACGATCCTCGTCCTCGCCTTCGCGGGCCTGTGGCTGCACCTGCGCGACGAGCGCCGCTCGGCGCTCGAGGGCGACCGGATGCGCGGCCTCGCCAACGCCGCCGTCGAGGGCCTGGTCGTCTGCGACGGCGACCGCATCGTCACCGTCAACGACAGCTTCGCCGACCTCGTCGGCGTGCTTCCCGACGCGCTCACCGGCCAGCCGCTCTCGGCCATCCTGGGCGAGGCGGCCGACCCGCTCCGGCCCGGGACCGACGAGGACGTCGAGGTGCCGGAGGCGCAGCTGCGCCGCGCCGACGGCACGCTCGTCCCGGTCGAGGTGATCCGCCGCGTCATCGACTTCGCCGGCCGCCCGCACGCGGCGATGGCGGTGCGCGACCTGCGGGCGCGCAAGCGTGCCGAGGCGCGGATCGCCTACCTCGCCCATCACGACGCCCTGACCGGCGCGCCGAACCGGGCAAGCTTCAACGACCGGCTGGTACAGGAGATCGCGCTCGCCCAGGCCGCCGGGCGGCCGCTGGCGGTGCTCTGCGCCGACCTCGATCGGTTCAAGGAGGTCAACGACCTGTTCGGCCACGCGGCCGGCGACGCCCTGCTGCGCTCGGTCTGCGCCGCCATCGCCGGGGTGCTGGCCCCCGGCCAGATGCTGGCGCGGCTCGGCGGCGACGAGTTCGCCGTGCTGGCCCCGAACCTCGACGCGGCCGGTGCCGAAGTCCTGGGCGAGGCGATCCTGGCGGCCCTGCGCCAGGCCGAGACCGGCCCGGCCGGGGCGATCGCCGCCGCGAGCCTCGGCCTTGCCGTCTACCCGCATGACGGCGACGACGCCGAGACCCTGATGGTCCAGGCCGACACCGCCCTCTACCGCGCCAAGCAGGAGGGACGCGGGCGCCTGCGCTTCTACGAGGCGCGGATGGGCGTGCAGGTGCGCGAGCGGCGCCAGATCGAGCACGACCTGCGCCATGCCGTCGAGCGGGGCGAGCTGCGGGTGGTCTACCAGCCGCAGACCCGCATCGACAGCGGCGAGGCCGTCGGCTTCGAGGCGCTGCTGCGCTGGCATCACCCGGAGCGCGGCACCGTCCCGCCGAACCTGTTCATCCCGATCGCCGAGGAGACCGGCAGCATCCTCGCCATCGGCGAGTGGGTGCTGCGCGAGACCTGCCGCGAGGCGGCCTCCTGGGACAAGCCGCTGCGCATCGCGGTGAACGTCTCGGCGGTCCAGCTCCACGCCCCGGGCTTCGCCGAACTCGTCCACGAGATCCTGTTCGCCACCGGCCTGTCGCCGGCCCGGCTCGAACTGGAGATCACCGAGACGGCGCTGATCCGCGACCTGCCCCGGGCGCTTACCACCCTGCGGCGGATCAAGGCGCTCGGCGTGCGCATCGCCATGGACGATTTCGGCACCGGCTACTCGTCGCTGTCGAACCTGCGCGCCTTCCCGTTCGACAAGATCAAGATCGACGCCTCCTTCACCCGCTCGGTCGATTCGAGCGAGCAGGCCGCCACCATCGTGCGCACCGTGCTGGGGCTGGGCCGGGGCCTCGGCCTGCCGGTCCTGGCCGAGGGGGTCGAGACCTCGGCCGAGCTCGCCTTCCTGGGCGCCGAGGCCTGCCAGGAGGCGCAGGGCTACCTGATCGGCCGTCCCGGCCCGATCGGCGGCTTCCAGCACCTGACGGCGGAGCCGGACGCCGCCGAGGACGCGGCATGAGCGGCGCGCGGGCTGGCCGGCGCGGGCAAGAGGCGGCATAAGCCGGGCAGGCGGGGCCGTCCGGTCCCGCCGCCTCTTCCCGAGACGAGACTCCATGACCGTCAAGGCCGTCCCCACGCAGCCCTTTCCCGACCAGAAGCCCGGCACCTCGGGCCTGCGCAAGAAGGTGCCGGTCTTCCGCCAGCCGCGCTACGTCGAGAACTTCGTCCAGGCGATCTTCGACTGCCTGCCCGACCGGGCCGGCACGACGCTGGTGGTCGGCGGCGACGGGCGCTTCCTCAACCGCGAGGTAGTGCAGACGACCCTGAAGATCGCGGCGGCCAACGGCTTCTCGCGCATCCTGGTCGGCCGCGGCGGCCTGCTCTCGACGCCCGCCGCCTCCTGCGTGATCCGCAAGTACGGCGCGATCGGCGGCGTGGTGCTCTCGGCGAGCCACAACCCGGGCGGCCCCGAGGGCGATTTCGGCATCAAGTTCAACGGCCGCAACGGCGGTCCCGCCCCCGAGCCGGTCACCGAGGCGATCTTTTCCCGCACCAAGGCGATCGGCGAGTACCGCATCGTCGAGGCCGCCGACATCGACCTCGACACCCCGGGCGACGTCGCGCTCGGCGAGGCCACCGTCACGGTGATCGATCCGGTGGCGGATTACGCCGCCCTGATGGAGACGCTGATCGACTTCCCGGCCATCGCGGCGCTCTTTCGCTCCGGCTTCCGGATGCGCTTCGACGCGATGAGCGCGGTGACCGGCCCCTACGCGGTGGAGATCCTGGAGCGGCGTCTGGGTGCCCCCGCCGGCACGGTGATCAACGCCGAGCCGCTGCCCGATTTCGGCGGACACCACCCGGACCCGAACCCGGTCCACGCCCACGACCTGATGGTCGAGATGACCGGCCCGTCCGCGCCCGATTTCGGTGCGGCCTCCGACGGCGACGGCGACCGCAACATGATCGTGGCGCCCCACCTGTTCGTCACGCCGAGCGACAGCCTGGCGATCCTGGCCGCCCACGCGCATCTGGCGCCGGGCTACGAGGCGGGTCTCTCCGGCATCGCCCGCTCGATGCCGACGAGCCGCGCCGCCGACCGGGTCGCGGCCGCTCTCGGCGTTCCGGCCTTCGAGACCCCGACCGGCTGGAAGTTCTTCGGCAACCTGCTCGATGCCGGGCGGATCACGCTGTGCGGCGAGGAGAGCGCCGGCACCGGCTCGAACCACGTCCGCGAGAAGGACGGGCTCTGGGCGGTCCTGCTCTGGCTCAACCTGCTTGCCGCGACCGGCAAGCCCGCCGACCAGGTGGTGCGCGACCACTGGGCGACGTACGGCCGCGACTACTACGCCCGCCACGACTACGAGGAGGTGGAGAGCGCCGCCGCCGAGGGTCTGATGAGCGCGCTTCGCGACAAGCTCGCCGGGCTGCCGGGGCGGAGCTTCGGCGGGCTCACCGTCGAGGCGGCGGACGACTTCGCCTATACCGACCCGGTCGACGGCTCGGTGACCGCGCGCCAGGGCGTGCGGATCCTGTTTCGCGAGGATGCCCGGGTGGTCTTCCGCCTGTCGGGCACCGGCACGGTCGGGGCGACGCTCCGGGTCTATCTCGAGCGCTTCTCGAAGGACCGGCTCGATGCGCCGACCGCCGAGATGCTGGCGCCCGTCGTGGCGGCGGCGGAGGCCATCGCCGGGATCGTCCAGCATACCGGCCGGACCGAGCCGTCGGTCGTGACGTAGGGCGGGCCCGACCCCTCCCCTTGCGCGGGGGAGGGAGCGGCGGTGCTACACCGCCCCTTCCTCCCCCGGCGGCACGACCCGCGGGCGCTCGTGATAGAGCAGGTACAGCCCGGAGGCCGCCACCACCGCGCCGCCGATCACCGTCCAGTGATCGGGCAGATGGCCGAAGACCAGGATGCCGAGGAGCACCGCCCAGAGCAGGTGGGCGTAGGCGAAGGGCGCCAGCGTCGAGGCCGGGGCCCGACGGTGCGCCAGGATCAGCAGCCAGTGCCCCAGCGCCCCGAAGAAGCCGACGGAGGCGATGCCGATCCAGGTCGAGGCCTCGGTCGGGGTCTGCCACAGGAACGGCAGGGCCGGCGCGGTCAGCACCGAGCCGACGAGGCCGGTATAGAACATCGTGGTCTCGGGCGGGTCGTAGGCGGCGAGCATCCGCGTCACCACGATGTAGACCCCGTTGACGAGCGCGGTGACGACCGCGAGCAAAGCCGCCGGGTGCATGCCCGAGAGCCCCGGCCGGCTCACCACCAGGACCCCGGAGAATCCGACCAGCACCGCCGCTACCCGGCGCCAGCCGATCCGCTCGCCGAGCAGCGGCCCGGCGATCAGCGCCACGACGAGGGGCGACGCGAAGGTGATCGAGGTGACCTGCGCCAGCGGCAGGTAGCGCAGGGCCACGAACGAGCACATCGTGGCGGTCACCAGGCACAGCGAGCGCAGCACCTGCAGGCCCGGCCGGCGCGTGCGCATCAGCCCGACGATGTCGCGCCGCCCGGCGAGGAAGCCCGCCACGATGACGAAGCTGACGAGGTAGCGCAGGGCCACGATCAGCATCGGGCTCATCGTCCCGCTGAGGAACTTCGCCGAGGCGTCGATGCTGGCAAAGCCCGCCACCGCGCTCACCATCAGGGCGATGCCGGTCAGGGTCTCGTGCTGGCCCGTGCCGCGCATGCCCGCTTCCTCTCTCGTTCGCTCCCTTGACTTAGAACGGAACTCCATTCAAATCCAGAACTGCGTTCCAGATTTGAGAGCGCGGAATTCGAGCACGAGAGATGGCCGGCTCCCTGCTGCGGCGCGCCCTGGACCTGGTGGAGCTCCTCGCGAACCATCCGCGCGGGTTGCCCCTCCAGACCATCGCCGAGACGCTGGATATCCCCAAGAGCGGCGCCCACCGGCTGCTGGCCGAGCTCGCCGAGCATTCTTACGTGGTCCAGGACGGTGAGACCGGGCGCTACCTGCTGACCACCAAGTTCGCCACGCTCGGCCTCAAGCACCTCTCGCGCACCGGCGTCGTCGACATCGCCCAGTCGGTGCTCGACCGGCTGGCGGATGTCAGCGGCGAGCTGGCGCGGCTCGCGGTGGTCGACTACCCGCGCCTCGTCTGGGTGGCGAAGGCGCAAGGCGCCCGCACCGGCCTGCGCTACGACGGCGACATGGGCACCGAGGCGCGCCTCTCGACCAGCTCGACCGGCATCGCCTGGCTCGCGAGCCTGACCGACGAGGAGGCGCTCGGCCTCGTGATGCGCCAGGGCCTCGGCACCCCCGAGGAGTTCGGCCCCAACGCGCCGCGCACGGTCGCGGCGCTCATGGCCCTGGTCAACGAGGCCCGCGCCCGGGGTTACGCCTGGGTGCGGGACACCAACACGCCGGGCGCCGCCGCGATGGCGGCCAACATCGTGCATCCGCAGACCGGGCGCGCCATCGGCAACCTCAGCGTCGCCGGCCCGAGCCTGCGCCTGACGGAAGCGCAGCGCGACGCCATCGCGCCGGACCTGCTCGCCGCTGCCGCCGACCTCTCCTCGGTCGGCGCCTTCTCCGAGTATCTCGGGGCGCTCGGCGGCCGGGCCCCCGTCGCGTCCGGATGACGCCCTGAAATGGCTCGGGCCCCGGGACGGTGGTAAGTCCCGCGGGCGCGTCGAACGACCGGGCCGCCAAGAGCCACCGGGGGTTCTTCCCCTCGCACGACCCGTCACGGGCCCCGGAAGGCCCCCAGGAGGAAGCGATGACCCACGCCGACAGCGAGTTCCTGCAGAGGGACCGCTCGATCCACCCGCCGGCCTTCACGCCGGACTACAAGACCAGCGTGCTGCGCTCGCCGCGCCGGGCGATGATCTCGCTGCAATCCTCCCTGTCGGAGGTGACCGGCCCGGCCTTCGGGCATTCGGAGCTCGGCGCGCTCGATAACGACCTGATCCTCAACTACGCCCGCGAGGGCGAGCCGATCGGCGAGCGGATCTTCGTCCACGGCCACGTCCGGGACGAGAACGGCCGGGGCATCCCCCACACCCTGGTCGAGTTCTGGCAGGCCAATGCGGGCGGGCGCTACCGCCACCGCAACGACCGCTACCTCGCCCCGATCGACCCGAACTTCGGCGGCTGCGGCCGGACGATCACCGATGAGAACGGCTTCTACTACTTCCGCACGATCAAGCCCGGACCCTATCCCTGGCGCAACAACCTCAATTCCTGGCGCCCGGCGCACATCCACTTCTCGGTGTTCGGCTCCGGCTTCGCCCAGCGCCTCATCACCCAGATGTACTTCGAGGGCGACCCGCTGATCTGGCGCGACCCGATGGTGCTCGGCATCCCCGACCGCTCGGCCGCCGAGCGCTTGATCGCCCCCCTCGACCTCGGCGCCGCGGTGCCGCTCGACATGCTCGCCTACAAGTTCGACATCGTGCTGCGCGGCCGCCAGCAGACGCTGTTCGAGAACAAGCTCCAGGGAAATTGAGAGTTGAGGGGAACTGAACCGATGGTCCAGCCGCTTCCCGTTCGTCTCCAGGAGACGCCGTCCCAGACCGCGGGTCCCTACGTCCATATCGGGCTGATCCCGCACCAGGCCGGGTTCGACATCTTCGAGACCAATTTCACCAATGTGCTCGCCGGGCCCGAGACCAAGGGCGAGCGCATCCGGATCGAGGGGCGGGTCTTCGACGGCGCCGGCTCCCTGGTGCGCGACGCCTTCCTGGAGATCTGGCAGGCCAATTCCGCGGGCCGCTACAACCACCCGGCCGACCGCCAGGAGGGCAAGCCCCTCGACGAAACGTTTCGCGGCTGGGGCCGCACCGGCTCGGACTTCGACACCGGATTGTGGTTCTTCGAGACGGTGAAGCCCGGCCCGGTCGAGGGCCGCAAGGGCCACCGCCCGATGGCACCGCACGTCAACCTCTGGATCGCCGCCCGCGGCATCAATATCGGCCTCCAGACCCGGCTCTACTTCGCCGACGAGGTCGAGGCCAACGCCGCCGACCCGGTGCTGAACCTCGTCGAGCGCGGACCGTTGCGCGACAGCCTGCTGGCGAAGCGCGAGGAGCGGGATGGGACGACCGTCTACGTCTTCGACATCTACCTGCAGGGGCCGAACGAGACCGTGTTCTTCGACGTGTGAGCTTCGCCCCATCCGCCTGACACACGACTCCTCATCCCACCCACGACCTCATCCTGAGTTGCCGCATAGCGGCCTCGAAGGAGGGCTCCAGAGATGACTAAGATTTCTGGAACCCTCCTTCGAGGTCAGTCGATCTTCGATCGCGTGCGATCTGTGATCGCCAGCGATCGAAGATCGTCAATACCTCAGGATGAGGTTGCAGGTGGGAAGGAGCGGAAGACCATCACTCGGTCGCGTCCTCACGTCTCATCGTGGCGACAGAGCCAAAAATAACCCCAGGAGCCCCCCATGAACCCCGTCGTCATCGCCGTCGCGATCACCGGCTCGGTCCCGCGCAAGAAGGACAACCCGGCGGTGCCCACCACCGTCGCCGAGCAGGTCGAATCCACGCACGCAGCCTTCGAGGCCGGCGCCACCCTCGTCCACATCCACGTCCGCAACGACGACGAGTCCCCCTCCTCCGACCCCGACAAGTTCGCGGCGGTGCAGGAGGGCGTGCGCAAGCACTGCCCCGGCATGATCGTGCAGTTCTCGACCGGCGGCCGCGGCCGCGATCCGAGCGCGCGCGGCCTCTCGCTGGTCCACCGGCCCGACATGGCCTCGCTCTCGACCGGCTCGGTCAACTTCCCGAGCATCGTCTACGAGAACCACGCGACGCTCGTCGACAACCTCGCCGGCTCGATGCGCGAGAACGGCATCCGGCCCGAGATCGAGATCTTCGACCTCTCCCACATCCACGGCGCCAAGCGGCTGATCGAGGAGGGGCTGATGGACGCCCATCCGCACGTCCAGTTCGTGATGGGCGTGAAGAACGCGATGCCGGCCGAGGAGCACCTGCTCGACATCCTGCTCGCCGAGACCCGCCGGGTGATCCCGGGCGCGACCTGGACCGCCGCCGGCATCGGCCGCGAGCAGGCCCGCGTCATGGGCTGGGCGCTCGCCCGCGGGGCCGACGCCGTGCGCACGGGCCTCGAGGACAATATCCGGGTGACGAAGGACCGGCTCGCCGCGAGCAACGCCGAGCTGGTCTCGCTCGCCGCCGAGATGGTGACGCGCCACAACCGCAAGGTCGCGACCGCGGCGGAGGCCCGCGCCCAGCTCCACCTGAAGCCCGTGGCCTGATCCGATGACGCTCTCGGCCCTCGACTCCGCCCTGCTCGGGCCCCTCTTCGCCACGGACGCCATGCGCGCCGTCTTCGCCGACGAGGCCCGGGTGGCGGCGATGCTGCGGGCCGAGGCGGCCCTCGCGCGGGCGCAAGCCGAGGCCGGCCTCGTGCCGGCGTCCCTCAGCCCCGCCATCGAGGCGATCGGCGCGGCGGCGCTCGATCCCGCCGCTCTCGGGCGGCGCACCGCCGTGTCCGGCGTGCCGGTGATCCCGTTCGTCAAGGCGGTGCAGGGCGCCCTGCCGCCCGAGCTCGAGCCCGCCTTCCACAAGGCCACCACCACCCAGGACATCGCCGACACCGCCCTGGTGCTTCAGGTCCGCGACGCCTTCGACCTCGTCGCGGCGGACCTGAAGGCGATCCTCGACGGGCTGTCCGCCCTGGCGCGCCAGCACCGCGAGACCCCGTGCGTCGGGCGCACCTACGGCCAGCATGCGGCCCCGGTCACCTTCGGGTTCAAGGCGGCGATCTGGGCGCTCGGCATCGCCGAGGTGGCGGCCCTGCTGCCGGCCCTGCGCGACCGGGTCCTCACCGCCTCGCTCGGCGGCCCCGTGGGCACGCTCGCGGGCCTCGGCGAGGCGGCGGAAGCGGTCGGCGACGGCTTCGCCGCCGCGCTGGGCCTGCATCCCGACCTCGCGCCCTGGCACACGCGCCGCGCCCGCATCGCCGAGACCGGCTCGTGGCTCGCCCTGCTGATGGGGGCGCTCGCCAAGTTCGCCACCGATGTCGCGCATCTCGCCACCACCGAGGTCGGCGAGGTCGCCGAGCCCTACGTGCCGGGCCGCGGCGGCTCCTCGGCGATGCCGCACAAGCGCAATCCCGTCTCCTCGACGGTGATCCTCTCCGCCTTCGGCGCCGCCAAGGGCACCAGCCTGACCCTGCTCGACGGGATGGCGGCGGCCCACGAGCGGCCGGCCGGCGCCTGGCACGCCGAGTGGCACGCCCTGCCGACCCTGTTCGGCCTCGCCTCGGGAGCGCTGCGCGAGGCCCGCGGCCTCGCCCAGGGGCTGGTCCCCGACCCTGGGCGGATGCTTCGCAACCTCGACGTGACGCAGGGCCTCCTCTTCGCCGACGCCGCAGCGAGCCGGCTGGCGCCCGTGATCGGCGCCAAGGCCGCCCATGCCCTGGTCGAGGAGGCCGCCGGCGCGGTCCGCGACGGGCAAGGCTCGCTCCGGGAGGTGCTGCGCGCCCGGCCCGAGGCGGCGGGCGCCGACGTCGAGCCCGCCTTCGACCTCACCCCCGCCATCCGGGCCGGGGCCCGCACCGCCGACCGGGCGCTGGCGGACGTCTCGCGCCTCGCCGCCTTCCTGCACTCCGCGTAAAACGAGGTTCCCATGCCCCAGATCGAGGCCAACGGCACCCTTCTGAACTACGAGCTGTCCGGTCCGAGCGGCGCGCCGGTGGTGGTCTTTTCCAACTCGCTCGGCACCTCGCTGGCGATGTGGGACCCGCTGATGCCCTACCTGCGGGGCCGCTACCGGGTGCTGCGCTACGACACCCGCGGCCACGGCGCCTCGCAGGTGCGCGACACCCAAATCGAGGTCGCGGATCTCGCCGAGGACCTGATCGGGCTCCTCGACGCGCTCAACATCCCCCGCGCCCATGTCGTCGGCCTGTCGCTCGGCGGCATGACCGGGCAGGCGGCGGCGAGCCGCCATCCCGACCGGGTGATCAGCCTGACCCTGATGGCGACCGCGGCCTTCATGCCGAGCGAGGCGTCGTGGAACGAGCGCGCCGCGCTCGTGCGCGAGAAGGGCACGGCGGCGATCGTCGAGGCGACGATGACCCGCTGGTTCACGCCCGATTTCCCCGCCAAGTCCCCCGATGCTGTGGCGCCGGTGCATGCCCAATTCACCGGCACCGATTCGGCCGGCTACGCGGTCTGCTGCAACGCCATCGGCCGCATGGACCTGCGCCCGGTGCTCGACCGCATCACCGCCCCGACCCTGGTCATCGCCGGCCGCGACGACCCGGCGACGCCGCCCGCCATGGCGCAGGAGATCTGCGACGGCATCCGCCACGCCGAATTGGTGGTGCTGCCGAACGCCGCCCACCTCCTTTCCGTCGAGCAGCCGGCCGCCACCGCCGCCCATCTCCTCGGCTTCCTCGACCGGCACCGCGGAGCGCCCGAGACGGCGACGGGAGCGGTCGCGTTCGAGACCGGTCTCACCAACCGCAAGAGCGTGCTCGGCGAGGCCCATGTCGAGCGCTCGCTGGCCGCGGCCGGCGACTTCGCCGGGCCCTGGCAGGACTTCATCACCCGCACCGCCTGGGGCGAGGTCTGGGGCGACCCGCGCATCCCGTGGAAGACCCGGTCCTTCGTGACGCTCGCCATGATGGTGGCGCTCGGTCGCGAGGAGGAGTTCAAGCTCCATGTCCGCCCGGCCCTGCGCAACGGCGTCACCGTGGCGGAACTGCAGGCGCTGCTGATCCAGACCGCGATCTATGCCGGCGTGCCGGCGGCGAACGGCGCGTTCCGCTGGGCCCGGGACGTGCTGGGCGACGAGATCGCCTGACCGGACGACGAACTCGCCTGACCGGATGCACCGCGGCGGGCAGGGTGGTAGAGCAGGCGGCATTCCGGCTGCCTCCTGCCGCCCCCCATCGCTCCCCGAACCCTCCGGACCATGGACGCCGTCACGCCCCGCCCTCCCCGCACCAAGGACCCCGAGCGGACCCGGGCCGACATCCTGGCGGTCGCGACGGAAGAGTTCTCCGCCTTCGGGCTCAGCGGTGCGCGGGTCGACGCCATCGCGGAGCGCACCCGCACGTCGAAGCGGATGATCTACTATTACTTCGGCGGCAAGGAGGGCCTGTACCTCGCGGTGCTGGAGAAGGCCTATGCCGACATCCGCCAGGTCGAGGCCGACCTCGACCTCGGCAACCTGGCGCCCGCCGAGGCGATCCGCCGGCTCGTCGAATTCACCTTCGAGTACGACGAGGCCCATCCGGACTTCATCCGCCTCGTCGCGATCGAGAACATCCACCGGGCCGAGCACCTCTCGGGCTCCGAGACGATCCGCGGGCTCAACCTCGGGGTGATCCAGACCATCACCGACATCATCGCCCGCGGGCAGGCCGACGGGGTGTTCCGCGCCGACGTCGATCCCCTCGACGTCCACCTGATGATCAGCGCGCTCTGCTTCTTCCGGGTCTCGAACCGCCACACCTTCGGGGCGATCTTCTCCGTCGACCTCGACGCGCCGGAACTGCGCGCCCGCCACAAGCGGATGGTCGGGGACGCGGTCGTCGGGATGCTGGCCCTGCGCTGACCGGCCGGGAACCGGATCCGCCGCCGGTCGATTGCTCCTCGTGAAGACCCGTCACAGTCGCGGAGGACAGCCCGATGACCCGAGGCACCAGCCGTCTCGTCCTGCTCGCCGTCCTGGCCGCCTCGCCGGTGGTCGCGCAGGTCGTCGACAAGCCGCTCGCCGACAGCCCCCAGCGCAGCCGCGAGACGGCTCCCAACATGCCGCCCGCCCACGAGACGCTCCCCGAGCGCGTCCGCCCGGGCGACGCCGACACGACCGGCACCGTGCGGCCCTCCGCGCCGGCCGCCGACCCGAAGACGACCGACGGGGTCCTGCGGCCGCAGCGGGGCTAGGCGTAGCCGGTCGGCCGATGACGGCGCGTCCCGCGCCGTGAGGCAGGCGGCTTCGGCTTGCGAATCACCGACCGGGCTGCTTCCCTCCCCGCGCAGGGAGGCAGCCCATGACCGACGAACTCGTCTTCTACACCCATCCGATGTCCCGCGGGCGGATCGTCCGCTGGATGCTGGAGGAGGTCGGGGCGACCTACCGCACCGAGATCCTCGGCTACGGCCCAACGATGAAGGACGCGTCCTACCGGGCCATCAACCCCCTCGCCAAGGTGCCGGCCCTGGTCCATCGCGGCGTCGCCGTGACCGAGACGGCGGCGATCTGCGCCTATCTGGCCGATGCCTTCCCGCAGTCCGGCCTCGCCCCGGCCGTGGGAGATCCCGAGCGCGGCGCCTATTACCGCTGGCTGTTCTTCGCCGCCGGCCCGGTCGAGGCGGCGGTCACCGACAAGGCGCTCGGCGTCGTGGTGCCGGACGAGCCGCGGATGCGCGCCATGGTCGGCTACGGCAGCATGGCGGAAGTCCTCGATGCCCTCGAGGGCGCCGTCTCGGGCCGCGAGTACCTCGCCGGAGGGCGCTTCTCGGCCGCGGACCTCTATGTCGGTTCCCATCTGATCTGGGGCATGCAGTTCGGCTCGATCGAGCGGCGCCCGGCCTACGAGGCCTATGTCGCCCGTCTCGTCGACCGTCCGGCGGCCGTGCGCGCCCGGGAGATCGACGACCGGATCCACGCCGAGATGCAGCAAGGCTGATCCGACCCCACGTTCCGCCGGGGAGAGGCGCAGGAGGGCCCACGTCGCCGGGAACGTCCGGCCTCCGCCCGCGTTCGCACCGCGACGCAGCGGAAATCCTCCGCGCCCCAGCCACACGGAGTCCACCATGGCCAGCGACCTGATCCACGACGTCTTCAGCGGCGAGCGCAACCTGACCACCAAGGAGCGCACCATCTCGGTCGTGCTCGGCCTCGGCCTCGCCGCGGCGGCGGCTCAGCCCCGGCCGAACAAGTTCCTGAGCCTCGCGGCCCTGGTCGCCGGCTCGCTCCTGGCGATCCGCGGCGCCACCGGCCATTGCGCCGCCAAGTCGCTGATGAACGATAGCGGGCACAGCCCGGCTCGCATCTGATCGGACGATTCCGGGGCGCCCGCGGGTGCCCCGGATCTCCATGGGATCGTTCTTCGCGACAGACGAACAAAAGACCCGCGCCGGCATCCCGGCGCGGGTCTTTTGTTCGTCGGTAAGGAAAGGCCGGCGGGAAGATCCCGCCGGCCGTCGAGAAATCAGAGCACGGTGGTGCGGCGGCGGCCCTGGATGAGGCCGAAGATCGCGAGCACGACGACCGCGCCGACGACCGAGGCGATCAGGCCGGCGCCCTCGTTCGGCGGATACCAGCCGGTGACCTGCCCGAGGAAGGTCGCCACGAAGGCGCCGACGATGCCGAGCAGCGTCGTCATGATGAAGCCGCTCGGCTCGTTGGCCGTGCCGGGCATGAGGAACTTGGCGATGACACCGGCGACGAAGCCGATGATGATGGTCCACAGGATCGCAAGCATGGGGGCTGCCCTTCGGCTCCGCTTCTATGTTGATGAAACGCACGGGCCGGGCCGAGGTTGCGCCGGAAGGCGGGACTGTCTGGCTTTTCCTGTCCTGCCCGGACTGTCCGACGGCGGAAAGGGCCGGCGCCCTCCACCCGGGATCCGGGTGCCAAGCCCGGGACAAGCCGGAGTAGGATATAACGCGCGCAGGCGGACGAGTCGGCCGTCGCGCCGTGCGGGCGCGCGGGTCCGTCGGGCCACGGTGTCGAGGAGCGGCGCGCCATGCGCGGGAGAACGGGTTATCGGGTCCGGGCGGCCGGGGCGGCGGCGGGCCTGCTGCTGGCGGGCGCGGCGCACGCGGCGTCCTACGAGTTCGTGCCGGCCCCCCAGGCCGACCTCAACCGGGTCTACCGGGTCGACAAGGCCACCGGCGAGGTCATCTCCTGCCAGTACGGCCTGCAGGAGAACACGATCGGCACCACCCTGTGCTTCGGACCCGGCGAGGGCGCCGGTCCGCAGGCCCCGTCCGAGTACGGCCTGGTGGCGTCGCGCCACCTGCGCGAGGCCGGCGTCTTCCGGGTCAACCACCGCACCGGCGCGATGAGCATCTGCTACGTCCTCGACGACGCGGTGGTGTGCACGCCGCAGGGCAATGCCGGCAGCGAGGCTCCGCGGACCGGGGCGGCTCCGACCCCGGCGACCAAGCCCTGAACGCCAAGCCGCTTCGGCCGGCCCGGCGCCGCAGCGCGGCAACGCCGCTTCCGCCTCCCCCGACCGCGTGCTAGGGGCCTCTCGATCGGCGGGGCCGGCCGTTTTCGGACCCGCCGACCTCAGACCACATGCGGCGGGATGCCATGCTGATTGCCTTCATCCGTTCGTCCTGCGGGGGCCGGCGTTGAGCCCCGCCGAGCTCAAGCGCGCCGCCGCCGCCCGGGCGGTCGGCCTGGTCGAGGACGGGATGCGCCTCGGCCTCGGCACGGGCTCGACGGCGACGCTCTTCGTCGAGCTGCTCGGCGAGCGGGTGCGGGCCGGCCTCACCGTCGTCGGGGTGCCGACCTCCGAGGCGACAGCCCGGGCCGCCGAGGCCGCCGGCATCCCGCTGACCACCCTCGACGCCACGCCCGACCTCGACCTGACGATCGACGGCGCCGACGAGATCGACCCGCAGCTCCGCCTGATCAAGGGCGGCGGCGGTGCGCTCCTGCGCGAGAAGATCGTGGCGGCGGCGAGCCGCCGCATGGTGGTGATCGTCGACGGGGCCAAGCGCGTCGAGACGCTGGGGCGCTTCCCCCTGCCGATCGAGGTGGTGCCCTTCGGCCTCGTCGCCACCACCCTGGCGGTCGCGGCGGCGCTCCGGTCCACCGGCTGCGCCGGGCCGCTCGCCGTGCGCAAGGGCGCCGACGGCGCGCCCTTCGTCACCGATGGCGGGCATTTCATCCTCGATGCCGGCCTGTCCCGCATCCCCGACCCGGAGGCGCTGGGACGCGCCCTCGTCGCGGTGCCGGGCGTGGTCGAGCACGGCCTGTTCATCGGGCTGGCCACCGGCGCGATCGTCGCGGAGGCGGCCGACGGCCAGCCCCGCATCGTCACCCTCGGGGCGGCCTGACGCGCCCTCCCCATCCTCGTCGCGGCCGCCCCCGTGCGGGCGCCGCCTTCCGGAGCAACACGATGTCCCCGCGCCGTTCCCGTATCCTCCTGGCGGGCCTGCTCGCCGCGTCCCTGGCGACCCCCGCCCTCGCCCAGACCAAGCCGGCGTCCCCCGCCGCCCCGCAGGCGGGCACGATCACCCCGAGCCACCTGGCGCTCGCCAAGGAGGTGATGCTCTCCTCCGGCATTGCCCGCTCGTTCGATTCGATCCTCCCGGCCTTCGGCGAGCAGATCAAGCAGGCGGCGGTCACCCGGCCCGAGCTGAGCAAGGACCTGGGCGAGGTCCTCGAGAAGCTGCAGCCCGAGCTCGAGCTGCAGAAGCAGCGCATCATCGAGACCGCCTCGCGCATCTACGCCAACAAGCTCACCGAGGCGGAGCTGCGCGACGTCGCCACCTTCTTCCGCTCGCCGGCGGGCAAGCGCTACGTCGAGACCCAGCCCCAGGTCCTCGACGACATGGTGCAGGCGATGCAGACCTGGACCCAGGAGGTCTCCGAATACATGATGGTCCGGGTCCGGGCCGAGATGGGCAAGCGCGGCCACCAGCTTCAGTGATCGGCGCGGCATCCGCCGGGACATCGGCCTCGCCAGCCGGCGGGAGGGCCGCCACTCTCGATCGTCTCGGCGCCGTCGTGATCGCGGCCCTGCCGGCCTGCATGGCGGTCGCCAACCGGTCGAGCCCGGTCGTGGTCGGCCTCGCCGGGCTCCTGCTGCTCGCCGGTGCGGCCGCCTCCGGCCGGCCGGTGCGGGCGCTCCTGCTGGCGCCGCTGGCGACGCCGGTCGGCGTCGCCGCCCTGGCCTTCCTGGCCTGGTGCGGCATCAGCCTCGCCTGGAGCCCGCTGCCCGGCCTGTCGCTGCGCACCCTGTCCGAGTTCCTGCCGGCCCTGCTCGGGGCCTACCTGGTGGCGCGCCTCGCGCCGCCGCATCTCGGCCGCGTCGCGGCGCCGGCGGCCTGGATCCTGGTCGCGACCTGCCTCTACGTCATGGCCGATCTCGCCTCCGGCCTGGTGATCCGCGAGGCGCTCGGCCAGCGCGTCGCCGCCTTCGCGTTCAACCGGCCGCTCCTCACCATGATGCTGCTGGTCGGCCCGCTCGCCCTCGTGCTCGCGGCCACCGGCCGGCGGGTGCTCGCGGCCGCAGCGCTCGCGATCTTCGCCGCGGCGGCCTGGCGCTCGGTCAGCGGCGCCACGGTGCTGGGGCTCGCCGCGGGCGCCCTCGCCTTCCTCGCCCTGCGCCGGCTGCCGGCGCGGCTCGGCCTCGGGCTGACCGGGGCCGCGCTCCTCGGCGCTCTGGTCCTCGCCCCCGTCGAGGGCGACCTCCTGGCCCGCACGATGCCCGAGGCCCTGCACCAGCGGCTCGCCGGCAGCAGCACCCGGGCCCGGGTCGCCATCGCCCGCAGCTTCGGCGCGGCGGTCGCCGCCGATCCGTGGCGGGGTGCGGGCTACGGCACCAGCGCGCGGTTCCAGGACGTGCCGGTCGCCGAGCGGGTCGAGCCCGAGATGCGCTTCATGCTGGCGGTCGGGCACCCGCATAACAGCTTCCTGCAGGTCTGGGCCGAGCTCGGGGTGGTCGGTGCCGCGCTCGCCGCCCTCGTCCTCCTGCTGACCCTGCGGGCGGTCGCGGGCTGGACCGCGACCGCCCGCACCATGGCGCTGGCCCTGCTCGCCGGGGCCGGGATCGTCGCCTTCGTCGAGCATGGCGCCTGGCAGGCCTGGTGGACCGCCGGCGTCGGCGCGGCCATCGCCTGGCTGCGCGCCCTGCCCTATCACTCGCAAGACCCAACGCACGAGCGGTGAGCGCCATGACCGAGACCCGCAACGACGCCTTCGACGTCGACCTGTTCGTGATCGGCGGCGGCTCCGGCGGCGTGCGGGCCGCCCGCATCGCCGCCGGCTACGGCGCCCGGGTGCAGCTCGCCGAGGAGTACCGGGTCGGCGGCACCTGCGTGATCCGCGGCTGCGTGCCCAAGAAGCTGATGGTCTATGCCGGCCGCTTCCGCGACGAGTTCGAGGACGCCGCCGGCTTCGGCTGGGAGGTCGGCACCCCGCGCTTCGACTGGGCGGTCCTCAAGGCCCGCCGCGACGCCGAGGTGACCCGGCTCGAGGGCATCTACGCCACCAACCTGATGCGGGCCGGCGTCGAGGTCGTGGCCGACCGGGCGGTGATCGAGGACCCGCACACGGTGCGGCTGGTCCGCTCCGGCTCCCTGGTGCGCGCCCGCCACATCCTGATCGCGGTCGGCGCCCACCCGGTGAAGGAGCCGCTGATCCCCGGCGCCGAGCTCGCCATCACGTCGAACGAGGTGTTCGAGCTGGAAACCCGGCCCGAGCGGATCCTGGTGGTCGGCGGCGGCTACATCGCGGTCGAGTTCGCGGGCGTGTTCGCGGCCTTGGGCACGCGCACCACCCTGCTCCACCGCGGCGACCGGCTGCTGCGCGGCTTCGACGGCGAGATCCGCCAGGCGCTGGGCGAGGCCTACGCCAAGCGCATGGACCTGCGCCTGAACACCACCGTCCACCGCCTCGACCGGCGCGACGGCGCGATTCTCGCCACCTTGAGCGACGGCAGCGAACTCCTCGTCGACCAGGTGCTGGTGGCGACCGGGCGGCGCCCGAACGTCGCCGGGCTCGGGCTGGAGAAGGCCGGCATCGAGCTCGATGCCGCAGGGGCGATCCCGGTCGACCGCTTCTCGCAGACCGTCGCCCCGTCGATCTACGCCGTCGGCGACGTCACCAACCGCGCCGCGCTCACCCCGATCGCGATCCGCGAGGGCCACGCCTTCGCCGACACGGTGTTCGGCGGCAAGCCCTGGGCGGTCGACCACGACCTGATCCCGACCGCGGTGTTCTCGACCCCCGAGATCGGCGTCGTCGGCCACGGCGAGGAGGTGGCACGCCGCCTCCACGGCGAGATCGACGTCTACGAGGCCCGCTTCCGGCCGATGAAGGCGACGCTTTCGGGCCGCGACGAGCGCATCCTGATGAAGGTCATCGTCGATCGCGCGAGCGACCGGGTGGTCGGCGTCCACGTCCTCGGCCACGATGCCGGCGAGATCATCCAGGCCGTCGGCATCGCGGTGACGATGGGCGCCAAGAAGGCCGATTTCGACCGCACGATCGCGGTCCACCCGACGGCCGGCGAGGAACTGGTGACGATGCGCACGCCCTCGGTGGTCAAGCAGCCGGTGGCGGTGGGCTGAGCTGATTTCGCAAAACTGGTCACCGGTTTGCGGCGAAAACCCGCGACACGATAATCACCCGAGCGGACGACGCGTTGGCCCGCCAACGCAAGTCCGCTGAGAGCGGCCGCTACCGGCAGGCATCGGCGTAGCGCCGCGGGGTCGTCCCGAAGGCGCGCCGGAAATGGCCGGTGAAGTGGCTCTGGTCGTAGAAGCCGAAGCGGGCCGCCGCCTCCGCCGGCGCTGCGCCCGTCGCCAGGGCTGCCCGCGCGGCCTCCAGCCGCCGGTGGACGACGAACTGGTGCACGGTCATGCCCGTGCGGGCCTTGAACAGCCGCATGACGTGGAACGGGCTCAGCCCGACCGCGGCGGCCACGTCCTCGACGCTCAGGCGGTGATCGAGGTTGGCCATGACGTAGTCGATGTCGCGCCGGATCGGGGCCGTCGGCGGCGGCCCCGGGATCGACCGGCCCGCGCGCTGCCCGTGGCGGCGGAGAAGGAGCGCGAGCGCCCGGCAGATCGCCTCCTGCCGGCGCAACGCCTCGACCGGGCGGGAGGCGACGTCGATCGCCGACACGAGTGCCCCCGCCAGCGCCGCATCCTCGATCAGGCCTCCCGCCCCGAGATCGAGCGTGCCGCGGTTGAAGAACCCGTCCGACAGAGTCTCGAGGGCCGCGACGCCCGGGTAGAGGGCCGAATAGGTCCAGCCGCCGTCCCGTGCCGCCCTCTCCCCGGTATGCATCTCGCCCGGCGGGATGATCATCACCGTTCCGGGCGAGGCCACGCCGTGCGTCCCGGCGATGCTGTACTTCTGGGCTCCGGCCCGGAACGCCGCGATCACGAAGGCATCGTGCGCGTGCGCGCCGTAGCGGCAGGTCCGGCATTCCGCCCGCAGGATGTCGATCCCGCCGAGGATGCCGCTGTCGTGCCAGAGCTCGATCCTGTCCGTCATCGCCGTATCGCCCGAGTACCGTCGGTGTAGTGCCGCGCCCGGGGTGGGTCGACCGCAGGATTTTCCCAAGAGCAGGTCCGTCCTATCGGCGGCGGCCCCCGGGCGGGTAGGCGTCCTGCCGCAGCGGCGACGGTCGCCCGGCACGGGGCCGGTCCGGAAGGCCGGCGAGGAACGCGATGCCCCCTGGAATCCCGATCGACCCTCCGCCCCGCGGCCCGTTCGTGCAGGGGGTCGCGGCCTGTCTTCCCACCGTCCTCGGATACTGGAGCATCGGCTTTGCCGCCGGCGGCGTCGGGACGTTGGCCGGGTTCTCGATCCCGGACATCCTCCTCCTCGCCGGGCTGCTCTACGCGGGCTCCGCACAATTCCTGGTCTACGGCATGACGGCGGCGGGCGCCGGGCCGCTCGCGATCGCCGCCGCGATCCTGCTGGTGAACGTCCGCTACCTGCTGATGAGCGCGGCGCTGGCGCCTTACTTCCGCGGCCAGACCGCGCTGCAGAAATGCGTCGGCGGCGCGCTCCTCACCGACGAGACCTTCGCGGTCGCCTCCGGGCATGCCGTCCGGCACGGCGCGCTGCCGTTCCGGTGGCTGCTGGGGGTCAACCTCACCGCCTACCTGAACTGGATCGCGGCGAACGGCCTCGGGGCGGTCCTCGCCCGGACCCTGCCGGCCGCCGTCGCGGACGGATTGTCCTTCGGGCTCACCGCCATGTTCGTCGGGCTCCTGCTGCTCACGGTCCTGGCGAGCCGCAGCCGGGCGTCGGACCTCGTCTGCGTCGCGGTCGCGGCAAGCGCCGCGGCGGCGGCGCTCGCGATCCTGCCGCCGAACGTCGCCCTCCTCGTCGGCGCGGTCGCCGGGGCGACGGCCGCCACCGCCGCGACGGCGACCCGCACCGCGGAGGTCCGATGAACGGCACCCTCGTCACGGCGATCCGGCTCGGCGCCGCCGTCACCCTGTGCGCCCGCGCCGGGCCGATCCTGTTCCTGTCGCGGCGTCCCCTGCCGCGGGCGGCGGTGCTGTGGCTCGGCTTCGTGCCCTCCGCCATCATGGCGGCAATCGTCGCCGTCGACCTGATCGTGCATCCCGCCCGCACCGCGGGCGGCTGGAGCGTCTCGGCCCTCGCCGCCGCGGCCGCCCTCGCCGTCGGCCTCCTCGGCCGCAGCCTGTTCTTCACGGTGCTGTCGGGATTGTGCGCCTTCGCGCTGTTCAAGGCAGTCCTGCCGTAGCTCTAACGGCACCAGCCGTACGGCAGGGCTGCAATTCGCGAGGAGCGCCCCTCTCGCGCCGCGTCGCAAACCCCCCTATAAGCCCGGCTTCCGCGACCGACCTGACCGGTTATCGAAGAGGTGCGGTAGGAGAGGACGATGAGCGAGCGTTGGACCCCCACGAGCTGGCGGCGGCTGCCGATTCAGCAGGTCCCGGATTATCCGGATTCCGCGGCCCTTTCGGCGGTGGAGCGGCAGCTCGCGAGCTTTCCTCCGCTGGTGTTTGCCGGTGAGGCGCGCAAGCTGAAGCAGAACCTCGCCAAGGTCGCGGCCGGCGAGGCGTTCCTGCTTCAGGGCGGCGACTGCGCCGAGAGCTTCGACGAGCATTCCGCCGACAACATCCGCGATTTCTTCCGAGTCTTCCTGCAGATGGCGCTGGTGCTGACCTTCGCGGGCGGCTCGCCGGTGGTGAAGGTCGGGCGCATCGCCGGGCAGTTCGCCAAGCCGCGCTCCTCGCCGGTCGAGACCGTCGACGGGGTATCGCTGCCGAGCTACCGCGGCGACATCGTCAACGGCATCGGCTTCTCGGAGTCCGAGCGGGTGCCGAACCCGAACCGCCAGACCGAGGCCTACCGCCAGTCAGCCGCGACGCTGAACCTGCTGCGCGCCTTCGCGACCGGCGGCTACGCCAACCTCGAGAACGCGCATCGCTGGATGCTCGGCTTCGTCAAGGACTCGCCCCAGTCCTCGGCCTATGCCGACCTGGCCCAGCGCATGACCGAGACCCTCGACTTCATGCGGGCGATCGGCATCAACCCCGAGACGCACCAGGAGGTGCGCCAGACCGATTTCTTCACCAGCCACGAGGCCCTGCTGCTCGGCTACGAGGAGGCCCTGACCCGGGTCGATTCGACCAGCGGCGACTGGTACGCCACGTCGGGCCACATGCTGTGGATCGGCGACCGCACCCGCCAGCCCGACCACGCCCACATCGAGTTCGCCCGGGGCATCAAGAACCCGATCGGCCTCAAATGCGGCCCGTCGCTGAAGGCCGACGACCTGATCCGGCTCGTCGACCTGCTCAACCCGACCGATGAGGCCGGGCGCCTGACCCTGATCTGCCGCTTCGGCGCCGACAAGGTCGGCGATCACCTCCCGGCGCTCGTCCGGGCGGTGGAGCGCGAGGGCCGAAAGGTCGTGTGGTCCTGCGATCCGATGCACGGCAACACCGTGACGGCGAGCGGCTACAAGACCCGGCCGTTCGAGCGGGTGATGAAGGAGATCCAGGGCTTCTTCGACATCCACCAGGCCGAAGGGACGCATGCGGGCGGCATCCACCTCGAGATGACGGGCAAGAACGTCACGGAGTGCACGGGCGGCGCCCGGGCGCTGACGGCGGACGACCTGCGCGACCGCTACCACACCTATTGCGACCCGCGCCTCAACGCCGAGCAGGCGCTCGAGGTGGCGTTCCTGACCGCCGACCTCGTCAAGCGCGAGCGCAGGCAGCACGAGCATCCCCGGATCGAGGCCGCCGAATAGGCACCTCGCCCGATCGGGACGGGCTCGGCCCGGGAGGGGCGCCGCCGGCCGGCGGCGCCCCTCCCGGGCTTTTTTGTATCGGGCGACAATCTCCGATGCCGTGTCCGGGCCTCCGCCGCGGTGCCGGACGGCCGCGTCGCGGCGAGCGCGACCATCGCCCTCGCTCATCGGAGACGCGACGGACGTCCGAGCGGCCGTTCGAACGCGATCCCGGCGAACGCGCCGCACCGCCAGACAAGCCGCGCCCGGCGGGTGATCTCGACGTGCCAGACGACGATCCAGAAGCGGCCCGGGAGCGCATAGCGGGGGGGCAGGCCGATTCTGGCGCCACCATTCGAGAGATCGCGAATGACGCAGGGGATCCGGTCGTGGAACGACGGCAGGACCGTTGCCGGCATCGAGGTGGGGTAGCGGGGATCGATCCTGGCATCCCGGACGGGAAATGCCGTAACGTTCTGCAACTCTCCCCTCGTCCCAGCCGCGTCGCCTGTCATTCATTCTGCGCCCTGTATCCTGTCGGAGTGGCGACCTATCACGATCGGTGCGCCCTGTTACCCAGGGTATGACGTTATTATTTCACGTCGAATATCGCATATTTCCTGATAGTTAAAACATATTTACGACGATTGACGAGTATCGCACCGGATCTGTCCGATGCTTATATCGTAAGGCATAAGCGAAAGGGCCTCGGGCCCCGGGCGAGATCGCACGCTCCGACGGCCGGCGAACCGTGCTGCATCGCGTGGACTTCCGAGCATCGGCGCGGATGGCGGGAAGGCTGGGACGGACGGGCCCTTCCATCCGGCCGTCCGGCGGCATGCCTCGGTCCACCGAATGCGTCGCTCCCGGCGGTGCAGGAGCGGGGATGGCCCGATTTGCCGGCTCCACGGCTTGCGCCCCGACCCGACCGTCGCTATACACCGGCCATCCCGCCGGGATAGCTCCCATCGTCTAGCGGTCTAGGACGTCGCCCTCTCACGGCGAAAACAGGGGTTCGAGTCCCCTTGGGAGCGCCAACTCTTCGAAGAGTTGTTTTGGCCGCGGGTTCATCTTCGACCTTGTGAGATGGCTGTGTTGGCCCATGGCGCGGGCGAGCGCAGATGCCGTCCGCTTGCCGCAGCCCGGCCCGCCGAGACCCTCCCCTGCCCCGCGTCGAAGGGCATCGCCGGTCGAATCCCCTGTCTCAAGCAGGTTGTGCCCGCCTGCCCCGGCGGCGGCGGCGCGTCCATAGCTCACCGGTACTAATGGCCGCCGCCGACGCGGCGGGCTATTCGGTCGCGGTCCGAGGGATTGCTCCGGGTGCGGGGCGAAGCCGGATCGCGGGAGGGAGCCGGACATGACCTGCCAGCCACGCCAGATGGCGATCGTCCTCGCAGCGGTGCTGCTTTTGTCCGGACCGTCGCGGGCTCAGGTCATCGACCCCCGGGACGACGAGGCCGTCGTCACGGCGAGCGGCCAGTCCACCGCCATCGCGATGGCCTGCGGCAAGATCGATCACGCGGCCGCGGCCTTGCGGCGGGCCGACCTGCAGAAGCGCTTCACCTCGAAGGGGATGGCTGCAGCGACCTTCGCTCGCCTCTACGACACGGCCGTCGACGGCATGACCGCGACCGCGAAAGCGAACCCGGCCGCGACCAGAGCGGGCTGCGAGCGCCTCGGCAGGCTCGGTGCCGAGCCGTAGCGCACGCTGTCCGACCGCCGGGCGGCTCGGACGCGCTTCGCGATGCAGGAGGGAACAGGATCACATGCGCCGCTCAGCTCTTCTTCCGATCCTGATGGCGTCCACGGCAGCCCTGGCCGAGGGCCAGCCTTCCCTGATCTGGCTCGACATGCCGCGCGGCAAGGTGTCGATCGAGATCAACGGCGTCGAGGGCAACGAGAACGGCCACGGCCTCGTGGTCAATGCCCCCGGCGGCAAGGACGCCCTGATCGATAGCGAATCCCTGCCCGAGGTCGTGACGAAATCGGGCGACAGCGTCCTGTTGCGGGTGTTCACTGGCGGCAATGCCTGCCCGGCCATGTATGCGTGGCTGACCTACGACCGCGAGGGCCTGCGCGCGACGTCGACATTCGGGACCTGCGCGGAGGACGGCGAACTCGTTCCGGGCACGGGCCACCCGGCCTTCGTCCTCGACAAGCTCGGCAACGGGCCGGGCAAGATCCGCTACGACTTCGACGGCAGGACAGTTCGCGAGACCGCGATCCGGGCCGGCCGGAAGTAGCCGGAATCGTTGAATGCCGGCCGGCGGCGTACCCGGCGCGGGCCTCAATACTCCACGAATTCGCCGAGCCGGCCGGCCAGGCGATAGGCGCGCTCGCGGGTGAGGCCGCGCAGGATCACCCGGCTGTCGCTGTAGAGCGTGAAGGTGCCGTCCGCGTCGGCCTGGATGCGAATGCCCTCGTGCATGGTCGGCGCTCCCTGGGGTGAGGCTTGGCACCCGTCGGGATGCGGGGGGAAACGCGCGAGGGCCCGGGCGGATACGGACCCGGCAACACTTTTTTAAATCCCGCTGTCGGGAAAAAAGGGTCGGTTCGCCGGAACCTTCACCGTTGGAAGATTCTTTTAAGGGACCCGCTCAACGGGCCGGCGCCGCCGCAGGGCGGGGCCGCGCAGAGGAGACACCAAGATGAAGAAGATGACCCTGGGCCTCGCGGCCGCGGCCGTTCTCGGCAGCCTCACCTTCGGCATCGGCGCGGCCTCCGCCGCCCCGGCGAGCCCGGCCGGCATCCAGGCCGCCCCGATGGTGGAGACGGTGCAGATGACCCGCGGCGAGCGCCGGATGATGCGCCACCACCGCATGCACCGCCACATGATGCATCGTCGTCACATGATGCACCGCCGGCACATGATGCGTCACCGCATGATGCACCGTCACATGCACCGCATGTAATGAATTCCGCTCCGCCCGGCCCTCGTGCCGGGCGGAGCCTTTTTACGGGGCTCAGTACGGCCGGTTGGCGAAGGCCGGCTTGCCGGCCAGGATCCGCTCGTCGACCTGGCGCACGTCGCGCAGGCCGCACATCGCCATCGTGACGTCGAGTTCCTTGCGGATGATGTCGAGGCACTGGGTCACGCCCGCCTCGCCGCCGGCCCCGAGCCCGTACAGGAAGGCGCGGCCGATGAAGACGCCGTGCGCTCCGAGCGCCAGCGCCTTGATGACGTCCTGGCCCGAGCGGATGCCGCCATCCATCAGCACCTCGATCCGGTCGCCCACCGCCTCGACGATTCCCGGCAGGGCCTCGATCGACGACAGCGCGCCGTCGAGCTGACGGCCGCCGTGGTTGGAGACGATCATCGCCTCGGCGCCGCTCTGTGCGGCCAGTTCCGCGTCCTCGGGATCGAGGATCCCCTTCAGGATCAGCTTGCCGCCCCAGCGGTCGCGGATGCGCTTGACGTCGTCCCAGTTGAGGCGCGGATCGAACTGCTCGGCGGTCCAGGACGACAGCGAGCGCAGGTCGCCCACGCCCTGCGCGTGCCCGACGATGTTGCGGAAGGTACGGCGCTGGGTGCGCAGCATGTTGAGGCACCAGCGCGGCTTCGTCGCCAGGTTGATGATGTTGGGGATCGTCATCCGGGGCGGGGTCGAGAGCCCGTTCTTCACGTCCTTGTGGCGCTGGCCGAGGATCTGGAGGTCGAGGGTGAGCACGAGCGCCGAGCATTGCGCGGCCTTGGCGCGGTCGATCAAGCGGTCGATGAAGTCGCGGTCGCGCATCACGTAGAGCTGGAACCAGAACGGGGCGTCGGTATTCTCGGCCACGTCCTCGATCGAGCAGATGCTCATGGTCGAGAGCGTGAACGGCACGCCGGCCTTGGCGGCGGCCCGCGCCGCCAGGATCTCGCCGTCGGCGTGCTGCATGCCGGTCAGGCCCGTCGGCGCCAGCGCCACCGGCATGCTCACCGGCTGGCCCGCCATGGTGCTGGCGAGCGACCGGTTCGTCATGTCGACGGCGACGCGCTGGCGCAGCTTGATCCTGGAGAAGTCGTCCTCGTTCGCCCGGTAGGTGCCCTCGGTGTACGAACCGGAATCGGCGTAGTCGTAGAACATCCGCGGCACCCGCCGCTCGGCGAGCACCCGCAGGTCCTCGATGCAGGTGACGGGGCCGCCCGTGAAGAACCGCGACGTCCAGGACGGCGGCCGCGACGAGGGCATTCGGGTGGCTTGCATGGCGTCTCGCTCGTGCGTCTGTTCTGGCGCGCGGGTCATCCTCCGCGCGCGGGCTTATTGAGCCTCGCGCCTCCGAAATACCCTCAACCGCTCCGGTCTGACCATCGTTTTCGCCCTGCATCCGGCGCGGCCCGGCCGCGCGGGACTCACGGGATCACCTCCTCCCGCGGGGTCGCGCTCAGCTCGGTCCAGTCGAGCTCCTCCTCAAGGCGGAAGAAGGCGTCGTCGCCGATCTCGCCGCGGTCGCGCAGGTCCAGGATGACGCCGCGGGCGGCCTCGACGGCGCGCCGGCGCAGGCCGTCGGCGGGCAGGCTCTCCGGCGCCAGACCCTCGTCGTGCGATTCGGCCTCGCTGAGCGCGGCGTCGAATTCCCGTCGCAGGGCTTCGGCATGGGGCGAGTCGTCGCCCTCGAGGCTGTCGCGGGCCGCCCGGTAGGCGGCGGCCCGGGCGCGGCCGATCTCGAGGCCGACCGGGTCCTCGTCCCCGAGGGAGAACCACCCGAGCAGCGGCCGCAGGGTCAGGCCCTGGATCACCAGGGTGCCGAGCACGACGCAGAACGCGGTCAGTACCACGAGGTCGCGATGCGGGAAGTCCCCCGGCAGCGCGAGCGCCAGCGCGACGGTGATGAGGCCGCGCATGCCGCACCACGCCACGATGGTGGCCGAGCGCAGGCCGACCGGCGGCGGTCCGCTCGGCCCGAGGAACCGGTGCCACAGCCGCGCCACCATCCGCGCGCCGAGCACCCAGGCGAGGCGGACCGCCACGGTGGTACCGAACACCGCCGCGGCCACGAAGGCGTAGTGGAGCCGCTCGGCCGGGCTCAGGCCTTCGAGGATCGGGCCGATCTGCAGGCCGATCAGCACGAAGGCCAGCACGTTCAGCACGAACACCGCCGTCTCCCAGACGGTGTTGGAGGTGATCCGCAGATGGGCCGGCATCGTCTGGGGCGAGAGCCGCGACACGGTGAGGCCGAAGCTGACCACGGTCAGCACGCCTGAGACCTCGACCCGCTCGGCGGCGAGCCAGAGCCCGAAGGTGGCGATGAACTGCAGCACCACGGCGCTCGGCGGATCGGTGACGCGGCGCATCAGCCGGACGTAGAGCAGCGCGAGGAGCGGACCGGCGATGATCCCGCCGACGACGCCGATCAGGAAGGTCGGGGCGACCTCCGCAGCCGAGAACGAGCCGCTCGCCACCGCGCCCAGGGCCAGGCGGTAGATCAGCAGCGACGAGGCGTCGTTGAACAGGCTCTCGCCCTTGAGGATGGTGACGAGGCGATGGGGCAGCCGGACATGGGCCAGCACCGAGAGCGCCGCCACGGCGTCGGGAGGGGCCACGATGGCGCCGAGCACGATGCAGGCGGCGAGCGGCATGTCGGGCACCAGCGCGCGCGCCACGAGCGCCACCGCCAGCGTGGTGACGCCGACGGCACCGACGACGAGGCCGGCGACCGGCCGCCAGTTGCGCCGCAGGTCGCGCAGGCTGGTGTCGTAGGAGGCGTCGAGCAGGACCGGGGCGAGGAAGAGCGCCAGCGCCAGGTCGGGGTCGAGCCCCGGGCGGGGCACCTGCGGCACGAAGGCCAGCACCACGCCGCCCACGGCCAGGAAGGCCGGGAACGGCGCCCCGAGGCGCCGCGCCACCCCGGCGAGCAGGACCGCGACGACGAGCACGCCCGCGATCCATTCGAAGATCAGCATCACCCCTCCGGTTGCAGGGGTGGGCAACGCGCGAGAGCTCCCGATGGTTTGCCGGGCGTGCGCAGCCCGGCAAACCCCGTCAGGACGGCGGCAGGGCGGCCTGCAGCTCGGCAATCCGGGCCGGCCGCAGGATGTGCCCGTCGGCGAGCACGATCCACACGGTTCCGGTCTCCACGCTGCGGGCGGCGGCCACCGCCTCGCGCAGGGTGGTGGTCGGGCGCTCCCCGGCCTCGTCGCCGGGCCAGACGACGAGCTGCGCGGGCGCGTTCCAGTCGATGCGGGTCGGGTCGGTCATGCGCCGTGAACACCATTCCATTGCGGCCGGGACGGGGCGATGCCGTTGCGGAAGCGTAACGGAGGGCGGGGCGCTGCTGCCGAGAATCGAAACCCGCTCGCCGGGAGGGAGGTCGGCATCGAGCCAGACGAAAAAGTCTTCATCGGCACGGGACGGCGAAGCTGGTGCCCTATTCCCGTGGTTTCCGGAACGGGTCTTCCGGCGACCGTACCGTCGGTCGAGGACCGACGGGAAAGGGACGCCGCATCACGCCCCGGGAGAAGGTCGAGAATCGGGCTCGCAGCCGGACCGAGCCGGCTCACTCGACCCGGCGGACCACGGCGCGGTCGCCGTTGACGCGCTGCGCCCAGTCCCGGGCCCGATCCTGGCCCTTGAGGTCGACGAGCTTCGCCCCGCCGACATCGGCGCTGCGGAAGTCGGCCCCCGCCACGGTCGCGCCGGTGAGGTCGGCGCCCGACAGATCGGCGCCGGTCAGCGCCACGTCGGTGAGGTCGGCCCCGGTCAGGTTCGCGAAGTCGAGGCGGGCGCGGCCGAGATCGGCCCCGGTCAGGTTCGCGCCGGCGAGGTTCACCGAGACGAACACCGCCCGCATCAGGCCCATGGACTGGTTGCGCAGGTCCGCTCCGCCGCGCAGGCCGACGAGGGAGGCTCCCCGCATGGTTGCGCCGCGGAAGTCGCCGATCGGGACCGCGCGGCTGAGGTCGGCCCCGGTCAGGTTCGCCCCCCGGGCGGTGATCCCGAACATCCGGGCCCCGGCGAGCTTCGCGCCGGAGAGGTCGGCCTTGATGATCCAGGCCTGCTCCAGGTTGGCGCCGGTGAGGTCGGTTCCGCGCAGGTCGGCCGCGTTGAGCCGGGCGGTCCGGAGGTTCGCCCCCCGCAGGTCGAGGCCCGAGAGATCGAGGCCCGACAGCGCCCGGTCGGAGAGGTCGACGGGCCGGCCGGAGGCGCGGGCGATCAGCGCCTCGACGTCGGCGCGGCTCATCTCGGCCTTCGTCATCGCCGGGGAGGCCATGTCGGCGCCCAGCAGCATGTCCTGCTCGGCGGGGGCCGGGCCGGCGGCGAGGACCACCAGGACGGCGGCGGAGATCGCCATCGGGGCGAGGCGTCGCATCGTTCCCTCCCTGGGCCGATCCGGTTCGCCCGGCGGCCGATCGTTGGCGGGCGTGGTCGATCGCGCCCGGGGGACACGATAGCGCGCCCGGGGCCACCGGGAGGGCCGGCGCGCCCGCGTCACTTCGACCGCCCGGCGGCACGCCCCGGGGCGCGGTCAGGCTGCCTTGCGGCCGGCATGGCGGCCGATCGCGTCCTCGACCTCCCGGGCCGGGACCGGGCGGCCGAAGAGGTAGCCCTGCATCTCGGCGCAGGCGAGGAGGCGCACGGCCTCGCGCTGGGCTTGCGTCTCGACGCCCTCGGCGGTGACGGTCGCGCCGAAATGCGCCGCCATCCCGACGATCGCGCCGACGATCGCCGCGGTGTCGGGGTCGGCGATGTCGCGGATGAACGAGCGGTCGATCTTGATGCGGTCGAACGGAAACCGCCGCAGGTAGCTCAGCGACGAGTAGCCGGTGCCGAAATCGTCCAGCGCGATGCAGACGCCGAGCGCCTTCAGGCGCTGCAGGCAGGAGAGCGAGACGGGATCGTCCTCGACGAGGATGCTTTCGGTGATCTCGATCTCGAGGCGGGCCGCCGGTAGCTGCGCCCCGGCGAGCGCCGCCAGCACCGTCTGCTCGAGGCCGGGCTGGCGCAGCTGCAGCGCCGAGACGTTGACGGCGACCCGCAGCTCCTCGGGCCAGCGCGCCGCCGCGCGGCAGGCCTCGTGGAGCGCGAAGGCACCGAGCGCCACGATCCGGCCGGTCTCCTCGGCCAGCGGGATGAACTCGGAGGGCGGGACGAGCCCGAGCTCGGGATGATGCCAGCGCATCAGCGCCTCGAACCCGCACAGGGTGCCGTCCGCGCTGCGCAGGATCGGCTGGTAGTGCATCGTCAGCCCGCCGGTTCCCCCGAGAGCCGCATGCAGGTCGCGCTCGAGCCGTGAGCGGCGGGTGAGCGCCTCGTCCATCCCCGGCACGTAGTGGCGGAACGTGTTGCGACCCTCCGCCTTGGCCCGGTAGAGCGCGATGTCGGCCTTCTTGAACAGGTCGTCGGCATCGGTCTCGCCCTCCGCCAGCGCGATGCCGATGCTGATCCCGACCCCGGCCACCACGCCGCCGAGCGGGACCGGCCGCTCCACCGCGTCGATCAGGCGGCGGGCGATGCCCTCGACGCAGCGCCGGTCGTCGATCCCGTCGAGGATGATGGCGAACTCGTCGCCGCCGAGCCGCGCGATGGTGTCGGCGTGACGCACGACGCCGCGCAACCGGTCGGCGACGACCTTGAGGAGCGCGTCGCCCGCCGGGTGGCCGTAGGTGTCGTTGACGGCCTTGAATCGATCGAGGTCGCAGGCCAGCACCGCGACGCCGCCGCGCCGGTCCCGGGTTCCGGCGAGCCGCCCGCCCAGGCGCTCGCGGAACAGCACGCGGTTCGGCAGCCCGGTCAGGGCGTCGTGCAGGGCCATGTGGGCGATGCGCCGCTCGGCCTCGCGCCGCAGCGTGGTGTCGACCTGGAGACCGACCATGCGGACCGGCCGCCCGCCCTCCCCGGGGCCGTCGCGGCTCACCACCTTGCCGCGGGCGAGCACCCAGCACCAGGTGCCGTCGCGCCGGCGCAGGCGGTGCTCGCATTCGAAGACCGCGCTGCGCCCCGTCAGGTGCTCGTCGAGGAGCCGTCCCAGCGTCGCGGCCTCCCCCGGGTGGACGAGGGCCTGCCAGGTCTCGATCCGGCCGGGCAGCTCGCCGGGGGCGTAGCCGAGCATCGTCTGCCAGCGGTCGGACAGCCACATCGCCCCGGTGGTCAGGGTGAGGTCCCACAGCCCGTCGGTATCGACCGCGAGCGCCAGCCGCTCCTCGCTGACGCGCAACGCCGTCTGGCTCGCCCGCAGGGCCGCGTTGGCCCGCAGGGTGCGGTCGGCGAAGAGCGCCAGGACGCCGAAGCCCAGGATGCTGAGCATCACCGTGGTGATGCCGGCGGCGAGCACGAGGCGGGGCAGGATCGCCCCGGTCTCGACCGGCATCAGGTCGGGCACGATCTCCAGGGCGGCCATCGCGGTGAAGTGCATGGCGGCGACCGAGGCCGTGAGCACGCTCGCCACGACGAGGCGGGTATGGGGCCGGGCGCGACCGCCGTGGACCGCGAATCCGGCGGCGGCGAGGGCGCAGCCGACCACGACGGCGGCGAGCGCCAGCGGCTGGTCGAAGGCGAGCGTGCCGGGCACCTGGAGGCTCAGCGTGCCGACCCCGTGCATCGCCGCGACGCCGAAGCCGAGGATCAGCCCGGCGCCGAGCGAGGCGGCGACCCGGTTGCGGGCCCGGCTCGCCCCGAAGGCGGCGAGCACCGAGAGGACGGAGGCGGCGAGCGACAGGAGCGTGCCGTCGAGGCGGTAGCCGATGGTGAAGCCGGGGTCGTAGCCGAGCATCCCGATGAAGTGCGTGCACCAGATCCCCGCCCCGGCCGCGAAGCTCGCCACGACGAGCCAGACCCAGCGCCCCATCCCGACGGTGTCGAGGCTGTGCCGGTTGAGGCGCAGGGCCGTGTGGAGCGAGACCCAGCAGATCAGGCCGGCGAGCGGGACGACCCAGGCGGCGTGCTGGTCGACCAGGCAGGCGATCGGGCGGTACATCGGACGACCTCCGGGGGAGACGGGCGTGACCCGGCGCACGCGCGGGCGATCGGCCCGGCGCGGCGAAGGGGGGAAGGCGGGGGAAAGAGCGGCAGCGAGGGACCGTCGGGGCGGGAGACGACCGGACGGTGGAAGCGGGGTCCCGGCGTCACTGCACCAGGACGGCGCCGCCGCAGCGCGTGCCGGTGACCGCCACGTCGGCGGCACCGAGCTTCACGCCCGCGAGGCCGAGGATCGAGAACAGCAGGCTGTCGATCGGCCCCGCCGCGGCGCCGAGGATCCCGGTGACGAGACCCTTCGGATCGATGACGCCCGGAAGGGAGAGGCCGTTGACCTGGAGGTCGAGGTTGGCGAGCAGCGAGGCGGTCGCCGAACTGACGAGCGTCGTCGTCGACACGGTCCGGACGCGCCCGGCCCGGATGTCGTCGTCGGTGAAGGTCAGGGACCGGGTCGAGGCGCCGAGCTGCACGGACGACACGCCGGTGACGGAGAGGAGCGGCGCCCTGAGGATCGTCGCGGGGGCGGGAGCGCCGCGCGGGCTGCCGAGATCGAGGGCGTTGGTCGGGACGGCGCCGATCGACAGGGCGGCGATGCCGGTCGAGACGTCGAGCGTCGCGGTCCGCTCGCCGGAGGCGTTCCACGGGCAGACGACCGAGCGCAGCACGGCGCGGGCCGGCGCCAGCTCGATCATGATCGGCAAGGAGAGGTCGACGAGGCCGACCGGCCCGGGGATCGACAGCTCGACGAGGATGCGCTGCTGGGCCGTGCTCAGGCTGCCGCCGATTCCGGTGAAGCCCGAGGTGCGCCAGGCGTCGCCGGTGCGCAGCGAGACCGTCGCGCGCAGGAGGCCCGGGACCGCGGTGCCGAGGTCGAGCCCGACCTGGCGCCCGCCACTGGCCAGGAAGGCCGCCCCGCCGATCATGTCGAGGGCGTTGACCCACAAAGCCTCGCCGGTCTGCGCCAACGGCGTCGATCCGATCTCGCCCGCATTAAGCAGACCGGCGAGGCGCACCGAGGTCCCGGTGCCGCTCAGGGCAGCCGTCAGGGCGTTGAGGGCGGGGCGGGCGCCCGAGCCGCCGGCGGGGTCGGCGGCCTGCCCGAGGAGGGCGACGAAGTCCGACAGGCGCAGGCTGCCGGCCAGCACGTCGTCGAAGGTCACGGCCTGGAGGCCGAGCCGGGGGGCGGCGCCGCGCAGGAAGCTCAGGGCATCGACCCGTAGGCCGGCGAGGGCGCGGTAATCCATCAGCGAGAGCGACACGGTCGTGCCGAGCAGGCGCGACAGCAGCGCGTTGGCGATGCCGGCGTCCAGGCCGACGAGGCGCGAGCCGATGCCGAACGAGGCGAGCTCGGCCCGCCGGGCTGTCGCATCGCCGGAGACGACGAAGCTCGCGGGACCGCCGACGATCCGCGTGAAGGCGGTCCTGACCGTGTTGGCGAGGTGGATGCGCACGGCGTTGGGGGTGCTCGATCCCGGGGTGAAGCGGCGCGCGGGCGGGATCGTGCGGTCGGCGACGTAGGTGCCGGGGACGACCGTGACGTCGTCGGGGATGCGGTAGCCGTTGTCGACGAGGGCCCGCGTCGCCGCTGCCGCGCCGTCGCTGGCCCGGGCCGCCGCGAGGGCGGCGAGGTCGACCGCCGACTGGATGCAGCGCTTCTCGAGGTAGACGAGGCCGAGATCGACCCCGAGGCCGGCAAAGCCGCACAGCATCGCCAGCACCAGGGCGACGAGCGGCAGGAGCGCCCCCGCCTCGTCGGCACGCAGCCGTCCGAGCCGCGCCCTCACAGGCCGCCCCGGCGGATGCTCGCGGAGCGCGAGAGGGTCTGGGGCAGCGGCACCGAGCGGGGGAAGACGTTGAGAAGCGTCGTCTTCAGGTCGTAGCGCAGGGTGACGGTGAAGAGGTTGGGATCGCCGTCGTCGGGCTTCGCCTCGATGGTGACCGCGTCGGCCCGCAGGACCGAGCCGACAACAACACTACGTTGTGCCGCCGAGGTCGCGAGGGCGATCCGCTCGGCCGGATCGAGCCCCGCCACGGCTGCCCGCGCGGATTCGCTGGCCGCGGTCTGCAGGGAGTGGGCGACGCCGAGATAGCTCCCGAACGCAATGATTCCCAACAGCATGGCGAGGAGGGCGGGCGCCACGATCGCGAATTCGACCGCCGCCGAGCCCGATTGCTGCCGCGCGAACGCGGTCACGAGCCTACGTGATGCCGGCATGAGCAACTCCGGGTTGATCAACCTGGAATTGATTTGACGGCACGGAGGTTTCACATAAGTTAATGTCGTCAGTAAAGATCCGAACTTATCCGGTGCGAGACGGATTTGCGCTGCTTTCGCAGGCTCGCAGTACGCATCCGACCACGATCCGCCGGTAAACCGCCGGTCCGTCCGCAATCGGACGCGGCGTCCCGGGCGCGCTCACCGCCGATTGAATTGTCGAATAAGCCGAAGAAACGTTGTGAGGTATTTCACAGAGCAATCATCGTCCCGCCGAAACTGAAATAAAGGTTCTTCCACGTCGTGTTCCGACATGCACGAGCGGCATAATGGCGGTTTAACATGGAATAACGGCTCCAGTGTGGAGGAGGCGCCGTCGCCGGGCCATACTCCCGCATACTCTTGTCTTGCCCGATGACCCTGCGACCGCGGTCCGGCGTCGGGTCGACCCGCGACGCGACGTTGGCGTGCCCCCGGCAGTGCTTGCCTGTCCCACCCGTCAGATCGTAGCGAGGTGAAGGCGATCGGAGATCGCCGGCGATCTTCGATCGCGACCGGTCGGGGGTCTCGAAGGAGGGTCCCAGGGATCGCCGCGCCCACTGGATGTCTGCTTCGCAGTCGACCCATCTCGGATGGGCCGATGCCTCGGGACGAGGTCCCGGGTGACACAAGGTCGTCCGTTCGCATCGATCGGGCTGCGAGCCACGGTACCGTGCGGTCACCCCGCGATCGGGATCCGCTCCCGGATTTCGATTTTGCCGCATTTTCTTCGCCGAACCGGCATCCGGTTCGTCGAAAAAAATGCGACAAAACAATGACTTAGAGAGCGTCGCGATTGCAACGCGATCGTGAGTCGCTCTAACTCTCCAGGGTCTCGACCGGCAGGTCGATCGCGATGACGAGGCCCGTCGCCGCCCAGTCGTACGCGATGGCGCCGCCGAGCTGGTCGCGGGCGCTGCGGGCCGCTAGCACCGTGCCGAAGCCCTTCCGGTCCGGCGCCCGCTCGATCGGAGGACCGCCCTCCTCCCGCCAGCGCAGGCGGTAGGTGTCGCCGTCGCGCGTGCCGTCGATCCGCACCATCCCCTCGGGCACGGCGAGCGCGCCGTACTTCACGGCGTTGGTCGCCTGCTCGTGGACGATCAGCGCGAGCGCCGTCGCCGACCGCTCGCCGATCGCGGCCTCTGTGCAGCGGATCCGGATGCGGTCGGGCCCCGTCGCCCGGTAGGGGGCCAGGAGCTCGTCGAGCAAGCCCTGGACGGTCGTCGTCGCCCCGCCGCTCGCGCCGTCCTCGGTGACGTGGGGCCGCACGTAGTCGTGGGCGCGCGACAGGGCGTCGATCCGCTCGCGCAGCTCCCGCGCGTAGGGCTTGGCCTCCGGGTAGTCCCGGGCGCTCAGCGACACCATGCTGGTAACGACCGCGAAGATGTTCTTGATGCGGTGACTCAACTCGCGCGTGAGGAGGGCGCGCGCCTCCTCGTCCTGCCGGGCGGCGGTTATGTCGCGGAAGGTGCCGACGAGCTGGAGGCCGCGCCGCGCCGCCCCTTCCCCGGCGAACTCGACTTGGCCCATGGCGGCGATCCAGACCACCTGCCCGTCCGGCCGCAGCAGCCGATAGGCCGTGCGGTAGCCCCCGTCGCCGGCCGGATCGAACGCCGCCTGGACCAGGCGGTGGTTCTCGTCGCGGTCGTCCGGGTGCAGCATGGCGAGCCACTGCCGGTAGCTCAGCGGCGCCTCGCTCGGGAAGCCGATGATGCGCCGGCAGCGCGGCGAGCCCTTGAGCGTGTCGGCCTCCAGGCTCAACCACCACAGGCCGAGATCCGCGGCCTCGACGGCGAGCTCGAGCAGGTGGGCGCTCTCCTCGAGCTGCGCGCTCAGCGCTGCGGGGTCGGTGGTGTGTGGCGGCACGGGCAGGATCGCGGATGGCGTTACGGCGGCACCGGTCTACAGGCGCGGCCGGCGCGAGGCGAGACGCCGCGGCGTCGCGCCTCGATCCGGTTCACGGTGAGGCGCCGGACCGGCACGGGTGATCCCGCGGGGACGGCCCGGACCCGGTGCAGGTGCGGCGCGAAGTTGTGCAACCGGAGTTGTGCTGTCCCAATTGACGGACAGCAACCTGTCTGCATAATCGGACAGGTCAGGGCGTGACGGATCCGATGGCGATCCACTTCCCGCAGCTGGCGTGCAAGCCACGAGCCAGGGATGGCCCCGTGACCTCCGCGATCGAACCCCACAAGGCGCGCCGGCTCTACCTGCTGCTGCGCGACCAGATCATCAGCGGCCGGCTGGCGAGCGGTGCCCGGCTGCCGGGCGAGCCGGTGCTCGCCGCCGAGCACGGCCTGGCGCGGGTCACCGTGCGGCGCGCCCTCGACCTCCTGGCCAGCGAGGGGCTGGTGCGCCGGCGTCCGGGCTCTGGCACCTTCGTGCAGGCGCCGGCCGGCCCCCGGCCGGTGGTGGCCGACCTGCCGAACCTGCTCTCGGGGCTGATCGCCATGGGGCGGGCCACCGGCGTGCGGCTCCTGTCGTTCGAATACGTCGCGGCGCCCGCCGCCATCGCCGAGGCGCTGCTGCTGGAGCCCGGCGAGCGGGTGCAGCGCTCGGTGCGGGTACGCCTGATCGACGGCCAGCCCTTCTCCTACCTCACCACCCACGTCCCCGAGCGGGTCGGTCTGTCCTACTCGGAGGCCGATCTCGCGGCGACGCCGCTCCTCTCGCTGATGGAGCGCTCCGGCGTCGTCGCCGACCGGGCGACCCAGGCGATCGGCGCGACGCTCGCCGGCCCCGAGGTGGCGGGCGCCCTCGACCTCGAGGTCGGCTCGGCGCTGATCGAGCTGACCCGCGTGGTGTTCGACCCCTCCGGCCGCGGCGTCGAGCACCTGCACGCGCTCTACCGGCCCGACCGCTACGCCTTCCAGATGGACCTCGTGCGCACCGGCGATGCCGGCGAGCGGCGCTGGACGCCCGCGGTGCCGCGCCCGGTCAAATCCGAATCCACCCGCCGTCCCGCCCACAGGAGGCCCGCCCCGTGACCTCGATCCTCGCCCCCTCCCGCCGCGCCGTCCTGCGCACCGGCCTCGCCGCGACCTCGCTGGTGGCGATGCCCGCGATCCTTCGGGCGCAAGGGGCGTCCGTGAAGCTCGGCATCATCCAGCCGGTGACCGGCGCGCTCGCCAATGACGGCGACCTGGGCAAGCTCGGCGCCGAGCTGGCGGTCCAGGACATCAACGCGGCCGGCGGCCTCAAGGCCCTCGGCGGCGCCAAGCTGGAGATCGTCTTCGCCGACAGCCGCTCGAACCCCGAGACGGCGGCGCAGGAGACCGAGCGCCTGAACGGCGAGGGCGTGGCGGCGATCGTCGGCGGCTTCGGCAGCGGCCTCTGCGCCACCGCGAGCCAGGCGGCCTCGCGCTACGACCTGCCCTACCTGATCGATGTCGGCGTCGCCGACCAGCTGACGAAGCGCGGCCTCAAGAACACGTTCCGGTTCTCGCCGAGCTTCGGCATGGTGACGAAGAGCGCGCTGGAACGCCTCGTCGCCCTCAACGACGCCGCCGGCAAGCCGGCCCGCACCGTCGTCATCGTGCACGAGGACGGGCTGTTCGGCTCCGGCCTCGCCAAGCTCCTCCAGGCCGAGCTGCCGAAGCTCGGCTTCGAGATCCTCGAGACCGTCTCGCATCCGAGCCCGGCCCGCGACATGGCGAACGTCGTGCTGCGCATCCGCTCGCTCCAGCCCGATCTGGTGATTCCCTCGAACTACTACGGCGAGTTCGTGCTGCTCGCCCGCACGATGCTCCAGCAGAGGGTCCGCCCGAAGGGCATCTACGCGATCCTCGGCGGCGGCGCTTCCTCGCTGCGCTTCGTCAAGGAGTTCCCGCAGGCGGCCGAGGGCGTGATGGATTGCAACCACTGGCCCGATCCGAAGAACCCGCTGACGGCCGAATTGCGCAAGCGCACGGAAGCCGCGGGCCGGGCCTTCGCCTACAACGTGCCGATGAACTACTCGGCGGTGCGCCTGATGGCCGAGGCGATCGAGAAGGCCGGGGCGCCCGACCGCCTCAAGATCATCGAGGCGCTCTCGACCCAGAGCTTCTCGAGCGGCGTGATGCCCTACGGCCAGTCGAAGTTCGACACCGGCCAGAACACCAGCGCGCTCCCGCTCAACACCCAGGTCCAGGGCGGCGACGTCAAGGTGATCGCCCCGGAGGCCTTCGCGGAGACCAAGGCCAACTTCCCGCTCAAGGCGTGACGATGTACGCGCCCCAGATCCTGATCGAGGCGGCCCTCAACGGCCTGATGACGGGGGCGGTCTACGCCCTCATCGCCCTCGGGCTGACCCTGGTCTACGGGGTGCTGCACATCATCAACTTCGCGCACGGGGCGCTGCTCACCGTCGCGATGTTCGCGGTCTGGGGCGCCTTCGCTCTGGTCCACGTCGATCCCTATTGGGCGATGGTCGGGATCGTGCCCTTGATGTTCGGCCTCGGCTACGGCCTCCAGCGCTTCGTCATCGGCCCGGCGAGCCACGGCAACGACAACAACGTGCTGCTCGTCACGCTCGGCCTGTCGATCGTGCTGGAGAACGGGCTCCTCGCGCTCTTCCGCTCCGACACCCGCGCGCTCGATTCCGATGCCGCGCTCCAGGTGATCGAGCTCGGGCCGCTCCTCCTCTCGACGCCGCGGGTGATCGGCTTCGCCGCCTCGCTCGCCGTCACCGGCCTGCTCTGGCTTGTCCTGAACCGCACCGACACCGGCCGGGCGATCCGGGCGGTGGCGCGGGAGAAGCTCGGCGCGCGCCTCGTCGGCATCGAGGTCGATCACGTCTACGCCGTCACCTTCGGCATCGGCTGCGCCTGCCTCGCCGTCGCCGCCTGCCTGTTGATGCCGACCTACTACGTCAACCCGCGCTCGGGCGCCGCCTTCGTGCTCGTCGCCTTCACCATCGTGGTGCTCGGCGGCATGGGGTCGATCGCCGGCGCTCTCGTCGGCGGCCTGATCATCGGCGTCGTCGAGAGCTTTTCCGGCCTGCTGCTCGGCGACAGCCTCGGCCAGATCGGCATCTTCCTGATCTTCATCCTGGTGCTGCTGGTGCGCCCGACCGGCCTGTTCGGAGCCCGCGCATGAGCGCCCGCGACCTCCTGCCCGCGATCCTCGCCCTGGCCCTGCTCGCCGCCCTGCCCTTTCTCGGGCTGTCGGGCAGCGTCCTCAACTTCCTGGTCACGACGCTGATCATCGCGCTCGCGGGCCTCGGCTGGAACGTGCTCGGCGGCTTCGGCGGCCAGTATTCCTTCGGCCACGCCGCCTTCTTCGGCACCGGCGCCTACGCCACCGCGATCCTGCAGATGAAGCTCGGCTGGAACGCCTGGGGGGCGCTCGGGGCGGGAATCGGGCTCGGCGCGCTCGTCGGCCTCGCCATCGGCTACTTGAGCTTCCGGGCTGGGCTTCGCGGCTCCTACTTCGCGCTCGTCACCCTGGCCTTCGCGGAGGTCTTCCGCATCCTGGCCAACGCCGCGGACTTCACCGGCGGGGCGGCCGGCCTGCTCCTGCCCCTGCGGCCGGGCCTCGCGACCCTGCAATTTGCCGACCGCAAGCTTTTCTACCTCCTCGTCCTCGCCTTCGTGGGCGTGGCGCTCCTGATCTCGCGCTGGCTCGAACGCTCGCGCTTCGGCGCCCACCTCATCGCCGTGCGCGAGAACGAGGAGGCGGCCCGGGCGCTCGGGGTCGACGCCCTCGCGGTCAAGCTGCGCGCGATCGCGCTCTCGGCGGCGATCACCGGGGCGGCCGGCGGGCTCTACGTCCAGTCCTTCCTCTACCTCGATGCGGGCGTCGCCTACGGCACCTGGATCTCCGTCGAGGCACTCTTGGCGCCGATCGTCGGCGGCATCGGCACCGCCTTCGGGCCGCTCGTGGGAGCGCTCGCCCTGCAGGGCCTCGGCGAGGTCACCAAGCACCTCGCCGGCGGCATCCCGGGGGTCGACCTCGTGGTGTTCGGCGCCTGCCTGATCGCCGTCATCGCCTTCGCGCCGCAGGGGCTGCTCGGCCTGCGTCCCTTCCGCCGCCGGCGCAAGGCCCGCGGCGAGCGCACCGTCCCGGTGGGAGCCTGACCCGATGCTCGCCGTCGATTCCCTCACCAAGCGCTTCCAGGGCCTCGTCGCGGTCGATCACGCCTCGCTCGCGGTGCCGGCCGGCTCGATCACCGGGCTGATCGGCCCGAACGGCGCCGGCAAGACCACCCTGTTCGGGATGATCTCGGGCTTCCTCACCCCGAGCGAGGGCCGGGTGCTGTTCGATGGTGCCGACGTCACCGGCGAGGCGCCGCACCTGCGGGCGCGCCGCGGCATCGCCCGCACCTTCCAGATCGTCCAGCCCTTCGCCGGGCTCACGGTGGCCGAGAACATCGCGGTCGGCGCCTATCTGCGCCATCCGAAACGCGCCGACGCCGTCGCCAAGGCCCGGGAGGTCGGGACCCGGGTGGGCTTGCGCGACCAGCTCGACAAGCCGGCCTCCGACCTCACGGTCGCCGGGCGCAAGCGCCTGGAGGTCGCCCGGGCGCTCGCCACCGAGCCGCGCCTCCTCCTCCTCGACGAGGTACTGGCGGGCCTCAACCCGTCCGAGATCCGCGACATCCTGCCGGTGGTGCGCTCCATCCGCGACGGCGGCGTCACCATCCTGATGATCGAGCACATCATGCAGGCGGTGATGACCCTGTGCGAGGAGGTCTTCGTCCTGGCGCAGGGGCGGATGATCGCCTCGGGGCCGCCGCGGCAGGTCTGCGCCGATCCGCAGGTGATCGAAGCCTATCTCGGCAAGGGCGCGGCCGCCCGCATGAAAGCCGAAGAGGCCGTCGATGCTTGAGGTCTCCGGGCTCCGCGCCGGCTACGGCGCCACCGAGGTCCTGCGCGGCCTCGACCTCTGCGTGCAGCCGGGCGAGATCGTCGCGGTGCTCGGCGCCAACGGCGTCGGCAAGACGACGCTCAACAAGGTCCTGTCCGGGGTCGTCTCGGCGCGGACCGGCACGATCCGCTTCGACGGCCAGGCCATCACCAACGCCTCGGCCTCTGCCATCGTCGAGGCCGGGCTGATCCACGTCCCGGAAGGCCGCAAGATCTTCCCGAACCTGAGCGTGCGCGAGAACCTGGTGCTCGGCAGCTACCGCCGCGGCCGGGCGCGGCGCGCGCAAAACATCGAGCGGGTCTTTTCCACCTTTCCGCGCCTGCGCGAGCGGGCGGCCCAGGCCGCCGGCACGCTCTCGGGCGGCGAGCAGCAGATGCTCGCCATCGGCCGCGGGCTGATGGCGGAACCCCGCCTCCTCATCCTCGACGAGCCCTCGCTCGGGCTCTCGCCGCTCCTCGTCGAGGAGATGTTCACGCTCGTCCGGACCCTCAACCAGGAAGGACTGCCGATCATGCTGGTGGAACAGAACGTGGTGCAGTCGCTCGACCTCGCGACCCGCGCCTACATCCTGGAGAACGGCACCGTCGCGCTCGAAGGCGAGGCCGCGACGCTCGCCGCCGACCCGGCCCTGCGCCGCACCTATCTGGGGCTCTGAGCCATGGGCATCGTCACCCCCGGCATCGTGCCGGCCACCACGCTGATGGCCGAGCCCGTCCCCGCCTGGCTCGGGCGCTGGACCGCCTTCGCGGCCGACCTCCAATTCTCCGACCTGCCCGAGGCGGCGCTCGACCGCGCCCGCCTCGTCCTCCTCGATTCGCTCGGCGTCATCGCCGCCGGGATGCGCGAGCCGGAGTGCCGGGCGCTCGCCGAGCGGCTGGCCGCCCGCCGCACGGGCGCGGCCCCGGCGATCGGCAGCGGCCTGTCGCTCGATCCGCGCGACGCGGCCTTGGTCAACGGGGCCGCGGGCACGACGCTGGAGCTCGACGAGGGCAACCAGTACGCCCGCGGCCACCCGGCGATCCACGTCGTCCCGGCCGCCCTCGCGGTCGCCCAGGAAGTGAAGGCCTCCGGCGCCGACCTGATCGCGGCGCTGGTCCTCGGCTACGAGATCGGCGCGCGGATCGGCATCGCCTCGAAACTGCGGGTGACGATGCACCCGCACGGCACCTGGGGCACCGTCGGCGCGGCGCTCGCGGTGGCGAAGCTGCATGGCGCCGATGCCGCGATGATCGGCCGGGCGATCGGGCTCGCCTCGTCGCTGGGTCTGAGCACCAGCCGGCGCACGATGCTGGAGGGGGCGACCGTCCGCAACACCTATGCGGGGTTCTCCAACCAGCTCGGGCTCACCGCCTGGGACCTCGCCGAGAGCGGCTTCCTGCCCGAGCGCGACGGGATCGGCACGGTCTATGGCGGCATCCTCGCCGACGATTTCTCCGCCGACGCGATGGTGGAGGAGCTGGGGACCCGCTGGGAGATCGCCCGCAACTACTTCAAGCGCCACGCCGCCTGCCGCTACACCCACGGCGCCCTCGACGCCCTGGCGCAGATCCGCGCTGAATCCGGTCCGCTCGACCCGGATTCCGTCCGCTCGGTCGAGGTCGCCACCTACGTCTGGGCGGCGCAGCTCGACCACCCGGCGCCCGAGACGATGCTGGCGGCGAAGTTCTCCCTGCCCTTCGCCCTCGCGGCGGCCCTGGTGCGGGGCGAGGCGAACACCGACGCCTTCCGGGACGAGGCGCGGGCCGACCGCCGCATCCTCGCGCTCGCCCGCCGGGTGATGGTGCGGGAGGACCCGGCGATGACGGCGCAGCTGCCGTCCCTGCGGCCCGCCACCGTCACCCTGACGCTGGCCGACGGCCGCAAGCTCTCGGCGAAGGCGCTCACCAACCGCGGCGACACCGAGGACCCGTACTCGGCCGACGACGTGCGGGACAAGTTCCGGGCGCTCGCCGGGCCGGTCTGGGGAGCGGAGCGGAGCGAAGACATCATCCGCGCGGTCGCCGGGATCGAGAAGGCGGAGAGGGTCGGGGCGTTGCTGGCGCTGGTGGCGTGAGACGCGCTATCTGGATACCTAAATAATATTACATTTTTGGCAAATATATCCCGCCGATAAATTCGGAAAACTCTCTACTGCATTCAGAACGGCAATAGCATACGCGCTCCCCTCCCCCTTGTGGGGAGGGGCTATGGGGATCGAAGATCCCACGTGGGGGTGGTGCCGCGTAGGGCGCGCGCTTCATCCGGCACCACCCCCACCTCCGACTCCTCCCCACAAGGGGGAGGAGAGGTGCCCCGCCTGCGGGAAGAGGGGAAGCGCGCACCACGAACGTGATGAAACCGAACGAGGAACACCCCGCGTCATGTCCCTGAAGTCCCGCCTCGCCGAGGACCGCGTCCTCGTCGCTCCGGGCGTCTACGACGCCCTCACGGCCTCGCTCGCCACGGATGCGGGATTCGAGGCCCTGTACCTCTCGGGCGCGGCCATCGCCTATACGCGGCTGGGCCGGCCCGATATCGGCCTCGTCGCGATGACCGAGGTCGCCGAGACGATCACGCTGGTGCGCGACCGGGTGGCGACGCCCCTCGTGGTCGATGCCGACAACGGCTACGGCAACGCGCTCAACGTCGAGCGCACCGTGCGGCTGTTCGAGCGGGCCGGCGCCAGCGCGATCCAGCTCGAGGACCAGAGCTACCCCAAGCGCTGCGGCCACCTCCAGGACAAGACCTTGATCGGCCAGGGCGACATGGTCGGCAAGATCAAGGCGGCGCTCGACGCCCGCGTCAGCGCCGAGACCCTGATCGTCGCCCGCACCGACGCGGTGGCGGTCGAGGGCTTCGAGCGCGCCATCGAGCGGGCGCAAGCCTATGCGGAGGCCGGGGCCGACGTGCTGTTCGTCGAGGCGCCCCGCTCGGCCAACCAGCTCGCCGAGGTCACGAAGGCCCTCGGCCACACCCGCCCGCTGCTCGCCAACATGGTCGAGGGCGGCGACACGCCGCTGGCCTCGGCCGCCGATCTCGGGGCGCTCGGCTTCCGGCTGGTGATCTTCCCCGGCGGCATCGTCCGGGCGCTCGCCCGCACGGCCCAGGCCTATTACGGCTCGCTCGCCAAGGCCGGCACCAACACGCCGTTCGCCGACCGGATGTTCGATTTCGGCGAACTGAACGCGCTCATCGGCACGCCCGAGATGCTGGCCCGCGGCCGCGCCTATGAAGGAGCGGGACAATGACCCCGATCGATCCCGTCACCCTGGCGGTGCTGAAGGGCCGCCTCGAGCAGATCGCCGACGAGATGGACGCGACGCTCTACCGTTCGGCCTTCAACCCGATCATCGCCGAGGCCCGCGACGCCTGCCACGGACTCTACCACGCCACCACCGGCGACACCCTGGTCCAGGGCACCAAGGGCCTGCCGATCTTCGTCGGCGCCATGGCGTTCGCGGTGAAGGCGGTGATCGCCAAGGTCGAGCGCGAGGGCGGATTGGTGCCCGGCGACACCTTCCTGTTCAACGACCCCTATAGCGGCGGCACCCACCTCAACGACTTCCGCCTCGTCCGCCCGGTCTTTCGCGATGGGCAGCTCTTCTGCTGGCTCGCCTCGGTCGGCCACTGGCTCGACATCGGCGGCAACGTGCCGGGCGGCTACAACCCGAAGGCGACCGAGAGCTTCCAGGAGGGCGTACGCTTCCCGCCGGTGAAGCTCTTCTCCGCCGGGCGCCTCAACCAGGACATCGTCGATATCCTGGCCGCCAACACCCGCGTCCCGACCTCGAACTGGGGCGACCTCAACGGCCAGCTCAACGCCCTCGATCTCGGCGAGCGCCGCTTCACCGCGCTCCTCGACGAGTACGGCGACGCCACGGTCGATGCCGCCTTCGCGGCCTTCTCCGACCGGGCCGAGGCCCTGATGCGCGCCGCGATCCGGGCCCTGCCGGACGGCCATTACGGCTTCTCGGACGTGCTCGACAACGACGGCATCATCGACGAGCCGCTGACCATCGCCCTCGACCTCACCATCGAGGGCGACAGCATGGTGCTGGACTTCTCGCGCTCCTCGGCGCCGGCGCAAGGCCCGATCAACATCTCGCACGCGACGACCGTGGCGGCCTGCTACGTCGCGTTGAAGCACGTCTTCACCGAGGTGCCGGCCAATGCCGGCTGCCTGCGTCCGATCACCTTCACGGTGCCGGAGACGACCCTGCTGGGGGCCGGCGCCCCGAAGCCGATGGCGGGCTACACCGAGACGATCCTGCGGCTGATCGGCGTGGTGCTGGGCGCGCTGGCCGCCGCCGATCCGGACCGGGCGACCGCCGCGCCCTTCGGCACCATCAACGCGCTCTCGCTCGCCGGCCACCGGGCCGACGGCTCGCGCTGGGTGATGTTCTCGTTCTTCGGCGGGGGCCTCGGGGGCAACCCCGAGACCGACGGCCTGAGCCACGCCAACAACCCGATCTCGACCGCGACGATTCCCCCGGTCGAGATCCTGGAGGCCGCCTATCCCGTGGTCTTCACCCAGTGGGCCTTGCGGCCCGACAGCGCCGGGGCCGGCGCCCATCGCGGCGGGCTCGGCGCGGTCTACGAGATCGAGACCCTGACCGATGCCGACGTGTTCCTGCTCGGCGAGCGCGGCAAGGTGGCGCCGTTCGGCGTCAAGGGCGGGCAATCCGCGGCGCTCAACCGCTTCGGCTGGCAGACGCAAGACGGCTGGGCGAGCCCGCCGATGGTCTCGAAGGTGACGGATGTCCGCATCAAGGCCGGCGAGCGGGTGCGGCTCGAGACCCCCGGCGGCGGCGGCTTCGGCCACCCGGCCGAGCGGAACCGCGACGCCCTGCGGCGCGACCTGCGCCTCGGCTACGTGAGCCCGGAGGCCGCCGCCCGCGACTATGCCCTGACGACCGGAGACGAGCAATGACCCCCCGTGCCATCGTCGGCGTCGATGTCGGCGGCACCTTCACCGACCTGTTCTACTACGACGAGGCCGCCGGCCGCTTCCAGACCGGCAAGGTCCCGTCGAACCGCGGCGATGAGGCGGTGGGCTTCCTCGCCGGCCTGAAAGGCTTCGGCCCGGTCGCCGGCCTCGCCTCGATCGTTCACGGCACCACGGTCGGCACCAACGCGCTCCTGGAGCGGAAAGGAGCCCGGATCGGCCTCATCACCACGCGCGGCTTTCGCGACGTGCTGGAGATGCGCCGGCGCGACCGGCGCCACACCTGGGGCCTGTGGGGCGATTTCGTCCCCGTGGTCGACCGCGACCTGCGGCTGGAGGTCGACGAGCGCACGCTCGCCGACGGCACGATCCGGGAGGCGGTGAACCCGGATCAGGTGGCCGAGGCCGCCCGCGCGCTGATCGCCAACGGCGCCGAGGCCCTGGCGATCTGCTTCGTCAACGCCTACGCCAACCCGGAGAACGAGCGGGTCGCGATGGAGGCGGCCTCCGCCGTGTGGCCGAACGCCAACGTGGAGCGCTCGTCCGGCATCCTGCCGGAGATCCGCGAGTTCGAGCGCACCTCGACGACGGTGCTCAACGCCTATCTCCAGCCCGTCGTCGGCAGCTATCTCGGCAAGCTCGACCGGGCGCTGGAGTCGGAGGGGTTCGAGGGCCGCTTCCACATCGTCCAGTCGAACGGCGGCGTGATGTCGACCGCCACCGCCCGGCGTCTTCCCGTCCGCACCGCCCTGTCGGGGCCGGCGGCCGGGGTGATCGCGGCCGCCGCCATCGCCAAGGAGGCCGGCTTCCCGAACGTGATCACGGGTGACCTCGGCGGCACCTCCTTCGACGTATCGCTGGTGGTCGAGGGCGAGACGGCGCTCGCCGCCCAGACCACCATCGATTTCGGTCTCGTCATCCGCACGCCGATGATCGAGATCAGCACGATCGGCGCCGGCGGCGGCTCGATCGCCCATGTCGATGCCGGCGGCCTGCTCCAGGTCGGGCCGGAAAGCGCCGGCTCGCGGCCGGGCCCGGTCTGCTACGGCCAGGGCAACACCCGCCCGACGCTCACCGACGCCAACGTGGTGCTCGGCCGGATCAACGCCGAGCGGCCGATCGGCGGCGCGCTGAAGCGCCTCGACGTGGAAGCCGCCAAGGCCGCGATCCGGGAGCACGTCGCAGGCCCCCTCGGCCTCGACGTGATGGCGGCGGCCGAAGCCATCGTGCGGGTGGCCGACGGCAAGATGGCCGGGGCGATCCGCCTCGTCTCGATCGAGCGCGGGCACGACCCCCAGAAATTCGCCGCGGTGCCGTTCGGCGGCGGCGGGGCGCTGCATGTCGGCGCGCTGATCAAGGATGTGGGCCTGCGCGGGGCGCTGGTGCCGCGCTATCCCGGCGTCACCTCGGCCCTCGGCTGCGTCATCGCCGATATCCGGCACGACCAGGTCCAGACCCTCAACCTGTCGCTGGCCGGCCTCGACGCCGCCGCCCTCGACCGGCGGATGGTGGCGGAAGCGCAAGCCGCCCGGGAGGTCGTCGAGGCCGCCGGCCTCACGGTGTCGCGCATCGACACGGTGTTCGAGCTCGACATGCACTATGTCGGCCAGACACACACCGTGGCGGTGGCCCTCCCCGTAACGGTCGAGAACGGCACCACCGGCGTCACGGTGGCGATCATCCAGGAGGCGTTCGAGGCGGCCTACCGCACCTCGTTCAGCCGCCTGCTCCCGGGGTTGGGCACCCGGATCGTCAACCTGCGCACCGCCGCGATCGGCCGGCGGCCGCATTTCGATCTCGCCGCGCTCGCGCCGGGGGCGGATGCGTCGCTGGAGGCCGCCCGCACCGGCAGCCGGCCGGTCTGGTTCGCCGGCGCCTGGCACGAGGCGGCGGTCTATGCCCGCCTCTCGCTTCCCGTCGGCGCCGAGATCCCCGGCCCGGCGATCCTGGAGCAGCCGGACGCCACCACGGTGGTCGATCCCGACCTGACGGCGCGGGTCGACCGGCTCGGCAACGTGGTCGTCACCCGCACGGGAGCTCCCGCATGAGCCATGCCCCGATCCCGATGGAGCGCACCGCGCTGCTGATCTGCGATCTGCAGAACGACTTCCTGCATCCGGACGGCGCCTATGGCCGGGCCGGTCAGGCGGCACCCGAGATCGCGGCCGTGCCGGCGACGGTGCGCCCGCTCGCCGAGCTGATCCGGGCGCGGGGCGGCTTCATCGTCTCGACCCACTTCACGCTGGTGCCGGGCAAGGGCGGCGAGCCGATGATCTCGCCCCATCTGCGCGAGCTGCGGCCGTTCCTGCGCAAGGGCGATTTTCTGCCCGGAGCCTGGGGCCACGCGCTGGTGGACGAACTCCAGCCCGCCGACCTCACGGTCGAGAAGGTCGCCTACTCGGCCTTCTACATGACCCGGCTCGAATGGGTGTTGCGCAAGGCGGGAATCGAGCGGCTGCTGGTCTCGGGCATCGTCACCAACGGCGGCGTCGCCTCGACGGTGCGCGACGCCCATGTCCGCGACTTCTCCGTGACCGTGCTGTCGGATGCCTGCGCGGCGTTCTCGCCCTCCGTGCACCGGACCGCGATCGACGCGCTCAAGCCCGTCTGCCGAGTGGCGGAGGTCGCCGAGATCCTGGCGGAGCTGTCCGCATGACGATCGAATCCGCCAAGGGAGTCGCCTTCGACATCGAGGTCCCGGTCGCGGTGATCGGCGCCGGCGCCGCCGGGCTGGTGGCGGCACTCGCCGCGCACGAGGCCGGGGCCGAGGTTCTGGTGATCGAGCGCGATCCCGTGCCCCGCGGCTCCACCGCCCTCTCGGCCGGGCTGGTCCCGGCCCCCGGCACCCGCTGGCAGCGGGAGGCCGGCCTGGAGGACAGCCCGGCCTTGTTCTCCGCCGACATCATGGCGAAGGCCAAGGACGAGCCCGATCCGGCCCTCGTCGCGCGCCTCGCCGGCAGCGTCGGCCCCGCCCTCGAATGGCTCGCCGATCGCCACGGCCTCCCTTTCTCGGTCATCACCGATTTCCGCTATCCGGGCCACTCGGCGAACCGCATGCACGGCCTGCCGAGCCGGTCCGGCGAGGAGCTGGTCGACCGCCTCGCCCGCGCCGTCGAGGAGGCCGGCATCCCGATCCTGTGCGAGGCCGCGGTCGACACCCTCTACGCCGAGGACGGCGCCATCCGGGGCCTCGGCCTCGTGCGGCCCGACGGCTCGCGCGAGCGCGTCGCCTGCCGGGCGCTGGTACTGGCCTGCAACGGCTACGGCGGCAACAAGGCCCTGGTGGCCAAGCACGTCCCGGACCTCTCCGGCGCGCTGTATTTCGGCCACGAGGGCAACCAGGGCGACGCGCTGCTCTGGGGCGCGGCGCTCGGTGCCGCCACCCGCCACCTCTCGGGCCACCAGGGCCACGGCTCGGTGGCGCATCCGCACGGCATCCTGATCACCTGGGCGACGGTCACGGAGGGCGGGTTCCAGGTGAACGCGGAGGGGCGACGGTTCTCGAACGAGAGCAAGGGCTATTCCGAGCAGGCGGCGGAAGTGTTGCGCCAGCCCGGCGGGAGCGTCGTCACGGTGTTCGACGCGCGCATCGCCGGGATCGCCCGCCAGTTCGAGGATTTTCGGAAGGCCGAGAGCGCCGGGGCGATCGTCGAGGCGGAGACCATCGCCGAGCTCGCCGCGCGCCTTCACCTGCCGGAGGATGCCCTGGCGGCGACCCTGGCCGAGGTCGAGGCGCTGAAGCGCGACGGGGGGCGGGATGGCTTCGGGCGCTCCTTCGCGGGCGTGCCGGCGCTCGGGGCGCCCTACAGGGCGGTGCGAGTGACGGGGGCGTTGTTCCACACCCAGGGCGGCCTCGTAGTCGATGACGACGCGCGGGTTCTCACGGAGAACGGCGCCGCGATCCCGAACCTGTTCGCCGCGGGCGGGGCGGCCTGCGGCGTCTCCGGGACGGGGCCGGGCGGGTATCTCTCGGGCAACGGGCTGCTGGCGGCGGTGGCGCTCGGGCGCATCGCAGGCCAGGCGGCGGGGGCGACGGGGGTTTGTTAGATCAAAGCGCCTCACCATCTCCCGGACCTGTTCGATGAACCGCAACGGCTGTTCTACCCACCGCGCCATCCTGGGGCCGCGAAGCGGCACCCGGGATGACGATGGAGGATCAAAGCACGGTCGCGCACGTCGAACAGGCTCTTGGTCATGCCCTGTCACGCCCCCTCCCTTATCCTGATCTCCGTCTGCTTCACGGTAGTCGTCCGGGAAAGGGGCGAGGGCTTCGTCATTCTCGACATCAACGCCACGGCGGAGGACGCCCGATGACCTCGCAACCCCGCACCCTCTTCGACAAGGTCTGGGACGCCCACGTCATGGCGACCCGCCCCGACGGCCAGGCGCTCCTCGCCATCGATCGCCACCTGCTGCACGAGGGCTCGTTCCACGCCTTCGGCATGCTCGACCATGCCGGCCGCCAGATCCGCCGGCCGGAGCTGACCTTCGCGGTGGCCGACCACTACGTCCCCTCCCGCGACCGCGACGGGCCGATCCCCGATCCCGAGATCGCCAACATGGTCTCGACGCTCGCCGACAATGCCGGCCGGCACCGCATCCGGCATTTCGGCCTCGACGACCGCCAGCAGGGCATCGTCCACGTTCTCGCCCCCGAGCAGGGCCTGACGCTGCCGGGCCTCACGATCGTCTGCGGCGATTCCCACACCTCGACCCACGGCGCCTTCGGGGCGCTGGGCTTCGGCATCGGGGCGACGGAAGTGGCGCACGTGCTGGCGACGCAGGCCCTGTGGCAGCGCCGGCCCAAGACCCTGCGGGTCACCATCGACGGGGTGCTCGGCCCCCACGTCACCGCCAAGGACGTGATTTTAGCGATCATCGCGGTCATCGGGGCCGGCGGCGCGGTCGGGCACGTGCTCGAATATGCCGGCAGCGCCATCCGCGGCCTGTCGATGGAGGGGCGGCTCACCATCTGCAACATGTCGATCGAGGCCGGGGCGCGAGCCGGGATGATCGCGCCGGACGACACCACCTTCGCGTTCCTGGAGGAGCGCCCCTACGCCCCGAAGGGCGCGCTGTTCGATCAGGCGGTGGCGGCCTGGCGTCGTCTCCCGAGCGACGCGGGCGCCCGGTTCGACCGCGAGGTGACGCTCGATGCGGGCGCCATCGCCCCGACCGTGACCTGGGGCACCAGCCCCGAGACCGCGCTTCCCGTCACCGCCGCGGTGCCGGATCCGGGCGCGGAAACCGATCCCACCAAGGCCGGGCAGATGCGGGCGATGCTCGACTATATGGGCCTCACGCCGGGCATGCCGCTCGAAGAGGTCGCGATCGACCGGGTGTTCATCGGCTCCTGCACCAATTCGCGGATCGAGGACCTTCGCGCCGCCGCGACCGTGCTGCGCGGCCGGACGGCGGCGGTGCCGGGCCTCGTCGTGCCGGGCTCCGGCCCGGTGCGGCGCCAGGCCGAATCGGAAGGGCTCGACCGGGTGTTTCGCGACGCCGGCCTCGAATGGGGCGAGCCGGGCTGCTCGATGTGCGTCGGCATCAACGGCGACCTCGTGCCGGCGGGCGAGCGCTGCGCCTCGACCACCAACCGCAACTTCCCGGGCCGCCAGGGCCCGAACGCCCGTACCCACCTGATGAGCCCGGCCATGGCGGCGGCGGCCGCCGTCACCGGCCGCCTCACCGATATCCGCCGCCTCGGGAGAAGCTGAGATGCAGCCCTTCACGACCCTCCAGGCCGTCGCGGTGCCCCTCGACGTCGCCAACGTCGACACCGACCAGATCCTGCCGGCCCGCTTCCTCAAGAAGCCGAGGAGCGCCGGCTACGGCAATTTCCTGTTCCACGACGAGCGCCGCCGCAGCGAGGCCTATCCCCTCGACGCGCCCGCCTATGCCGGGGCGGGAATCCTGGTCGCCGACCGCAACTTCGGCTGCGGCTCCTCGCGCGAGGGCGCGGTCTACGCACTGGTCGATGGCGGCATCCGCTGCGTGATCGCCCCGAGCTTCGGCGACATCTTCGCATCGAACGCGGCCAAGAACGGCCTCCTGACCGTGACCCTGCCCGAGGCGGCGGTCGCGGCCTTGCGCGCGCGCTTGGCCGCCGCGCCGGGCGCCGCGCTCACGGTCGACCTGCCGGCCCAGACCGTGACCGACCCGGACGGCGCGGCGGTATCGTTCGAGATCGATCCGTTCAAGAAGCGCTGTCTCGTCGAGGGGCTCGACGACGTGGCGCTGACGCTCGAACACGCCGAGGCCATCGCGGCCTTCGAGGCCCGGGTGGCGGCCGAGCAGCCGTGGCGGGTGCCGTCCATCGCCGGATGATCCGGCCAGGGAGCAAGCCATGCACCCACGCGATGGCTCGCTCGCGCTTTGATGCAATATTCGATCAGCATCTTGTGATCGAAGTCTCTCCCGCTACACTACCCCTCCGAGCCGCGACGCCATCAATCAAACAGCGGCCGGAAGAGGGAACGTCATGCTGGAATGCGCATCCGTCGCCAGGCGGCGGCTCGTCCGCGCGTTGCTTGGCTCAACGGTTCTGTTGGCCGCCAATGCCTCGCTCTCGACCGCTCAAGCCGCCGACCCGATCCGCATCGCGGTGATCGCGGAGGCGCAGGCCATCGCCGGGGCCTCGATTCCCCAGGCTGCCCAGCTCGCCGCCGACGAGATCAACGCCAAGGGCGGGATGGACGGCCGCAAGATCGAGATCATCACCTACGACAACAAGAGCTCGGCCGCGGATTCCGTCCGCGCCTTCCAGCGCGCGGCGAGCGAGGACAAGGCCCACGTGGTCATCGCCAGCTACATCAGCGAGGTGGTGCTGGCGCTCCAGCCCTGGTCGGCCCGGCTCAAATTGCCCTTCATCACCCCCGGCGCGGCCTCGAACGAGATCCCGCTCAACGTCCACAAGGACTACGCCCGTAACAAGTATTCCTTCCACGGCTACCTGACCTCGAAGGCGCAGTCCCAGGCCGTCTGCGACGCCGCCAAGGCGATCCTGGTCGAGGGGCGGCAGATGAAGACCGCAATCATCATGAGCGAGGACGCGGCGTGGACGAAGCCGCTCGACGAGGGCTACAAGGAATGCCTGCCGAAGGTCGGCCTCAAGGTGCTCGACCATATCCGGTTCTCGCCGAGCACCACCGACTTCAACCCGATCTTCAGCCGCATCGAGGGCGCCAAGCCCGACGTGATCGTCACCGGCATCTCGCATGTCGGCGTGCAGCCGACGGTGCAGTGGCGCAGCCAGCAGGTGCCGATCCCGATGGTCGGCATCGCCTCGCAGGCGACCAACGCCACCTTCTGGAAGGAGACGAACGGCGCGACGGAAGGCGTGCTGTTCGAGATGTTCGCCGCGCCCGGCACCAACGTGACGCCGAAGACCGCCCCCTTCGCGGAAGCCTTCAAGGCGAAGTACGGCAACTATCCGGGATACGCCGGCTACACGGCGTATGACGAGGTCTACTACATCGCCGATGCGGTGAAGCGGGCGGGCTCGACCGACCCCGACAAGCTCGTCGATGCGCTCGAGAAGACCGACTGGGAGGGTACCCTCGGGCGCATCCAGTTCTACGGCAAGGACGACGAGTTCACCCACTCGATCAAGTATGGCGCCGGCCTCGTGTCGGGCATGATGATGCAGTGGCAGGACGGGAAGCAGCTGGCGGTCTGGCCTCCGAGCGTCGCCAATGGAAAGATGACCTTTCCGAGCTTCGTCAAGGCCGGGACGGCGGCGAACTAAACGCCTCCATTGATCGATCCTGATCCAGCCGACGCGGGATCCCCTCTCCCACACGGGCGAGCGGATTCGCACCTCTCCTCAGAGAGCTAACCCTCTGTAAAGGTGCGCGCTTTCCCCTCCCCCTTGTGGGGAGGGGTTAGGGGTGGGGGTGGTGCCGCGTAGAGCGCAAGCTTCATCCGGCACCACCCCCAACCTCCAACTCCTCCCCACAAGGGGGAGGAGAGGCGCGCTACCTTCAAAGGGAGAAGCGTTCAAACCGAGATGTGCGACCACGCTAGCCCAAACGGGAGAGGGGAGATCTCGCGCGCGCCTCGCCCCCTCATCTTTCCCGCGAGCCCCATGACCGCGATCCAGATCCTCATCGACGGCTTCGCCATCTCGGCGCTCTACGCGCTCGGCGCCACCGGCTTCACCCTCATCTTCGGCGTCTCAGGCGTGCTCAACCTCTCGCACGGGGCGCTGATGGTCACCGCCGCCGTGATCGCCTGGGCGGCCTCCAGCGAGTTCGGCCTCGGATCTTACGCGGGTGCGGCCGCCGGCATCGTCGTCTGCACCGGGCTCACCCTCGCCACCTACGGCGTCGTGGTGCGCCCCATCGACAAGTCCCGTGCGATCCCGCCGGAGGAGAAGGAGATCTTCATCCTCACCGGCACCCTGCTCTGGGGCATCATGATCCAGGAGTTCATCGCCTACCTGTTCACCAGCAACGCCAAGACGGTGATGCCGATCGTCGAGGGCGTGGTGACCATCGCGGGCGTGCGCACGCCGTGGAACCAGGTCTTCACCGCGGTGGTGTGCTGGGCGACAATCGGATTGCTGTGGCTGCTCGTGAACCGCACCCGCACCGGCAAGGTCCTGCTCGCGGCCTCCATGAACCCGCGCGGCGTGACGCTCCTCGGATTCGAGCTGTCGAAGATCTACGTGGCGATCTGGCTCATCTACGGCGTGCTCGCGGGCATCGCCGGGGTGCTGCTCGGCCAGTTCCTGGGCGTGTCGAGCTACAGCGTCGGCCCGCTCACCGCGAGCGCCTTCTCGATCGTCGTTCTGGGGGGCTTAGGCAGCGTCTCGGGCTCGCTGATCGCCGCCTACGTCGTCGGCTACCTCGAGACGCTGACCGCCTATCTCGTCTCCCCGGCCTACCGGACCATCCCCGCGCTGCTGCTCCTCGTCGCCGTGATGTATGTCCGGCCGCAAGGCCTCCTCGGGCGCCGCTGACCCCGGCCCCCCGCGTCATCCGAAGAAGAGGCCTGAATGTTCGCCAAGACTCTTCGCAATCCGCTGTTCTGGCTCTGCCTGATCGGCCTCGCGCTCGCCAGCGTGCTGCCGCTCTGGGTCTCGGGCTACATCCTCGGGCTCCTCACCGTCGCGTACTATTTCGGCGTGTTCTCGATGGCCTGGGACCTGCTGTTCGGCTTTGCCGGCGAGGTCAATTTCGGCCCGACCTTCCTGATCGGGCTCGGGGCCTACACCGCCGGCATCCTCAACGGCCACGGGGTCGGCATCCCGCTCTGCCTCTTGGCCGGCACCGTCGCGGCGGTGATCGGCGGCCTCGTCCTGGCCCTTCCCGCGCTGCGGGTGCGGGGCCCGTATTTCGGCCTCACCACCGTCGTGGCGGTTCTGATCCTGCAGAACCTGATCGTGGTCTTCGCCGACACCACCGGCGGCGAGATCGGCCTCACCGTGCCCGACGTCATCAGCATCGACGCCGCGACGAATTACTGGATCGCGCTCGGCTTCATGGGGGTGAGCGGGCTCGTCCTCTACGCCATCGCGGTCTCGCCGGTGGGGCTGATCCTCCAGGCGAGCGGGCAGGACCCGGTCGAGGCCGGCGCGCTCGGCTTCAACGTCGCCAAGCACAAGCTCGCGGCGTTCTGCGTGAGCGCGGTGTTTTCGGGGCTCGCGGGCGCGTTGTTCGTCTTCTACATGGGCACCGCCTCGGTCGGCACGCTGGTCGACGTCTCGGTCGGCGTCCAGGTCATCATCGGGGCGGTGCTCGGCGGGCGGCGCACCATCGTGGGCGGCGTACTCGGCGCGGTGTTCCTGATCGCCGCCGGCGAGTTGCTGCGGCCGCTCGGCTCGCTCTCGACCTTCGTGGTCTCGGCCGCCGCGCTCGCCGTTATCCTGTTCGTGCCGTCGGGCCTCCTCGGGATCCTCACCCGGCAGGGACGCCACGCCTGATGGCCTCCGCTCCTCGCGTCACAAGGGTTGCGTTATGAGCGTTGCGTCCACGAGTGCTGCGTCCATAGGTGCGGCCAGCCCCGCCCCATCCCCCCTGCCCTCCGCCGCGGGCGCCGTGCCCGACGGAGCTCCGCCGCTCCTCGCGGTCGAGGGGCTGACCAAGCGCTACGGCGGCCTCGTCGCGGCGAAATCGATCGGCTTCACGGTGCGGGCCGGCGAGATCGTCGGGCTGATCGGGCCGAACGGCTCGGGCAAGTCGACGGTGATGAAGCTAATCATGGGGCTGGAGCGCCCGAATGGCGGCAGCATCCGGCTCGACGGCACCGAGATCGCCGGCTGGCCATCGCACAAGGTGGCGCGGGCCGGCATCGGCCTCGTCTTCCAGCATTCGCGGCCGCTGCACCGCCAGACCGTCTTGGAAAACATCAAGCTCGCGCTCCTGCCCGACAGCCTGGTGCGGCTCTTCGCCGATGCCGGCGTCGAGAAGCGGGCACGCGCCATCGCCGAGCGGGTAGGTCTCGGGGCCGTCATGGACCGGCGCCCCGGCACCCTGCCCTTCGCCGACCTGCGCCGGATGGAACTCGCCAAGGCGATCGCCCGCGACCCCAAGGTGGTGCTGGTCGACGAGCCCTTCGCGGGCCTCACCTCCGGCGAGGTCGCGGATTTCTCCGCCCTGATCCGCGGCTTTCGCGACGAGGGCAAGGCGGTGCTCCTCGTCGACCACAACGTGAAGAGCGTCTCGGCCCTCGTCGACCGGGTCTTCGCGATGTATCTCGGCGAGCGCGTCGCCGAGGGCAGTGCCGCCGAGGTGATGCGCGACGAGACCGTGCGCCGGGTCTATCTCGGCGGCAGCATCGAGACCGCTTCGCGGCCCGAGGCCACCTTCTCCGGCCGGCCCCTGCTCCAGGTCGAGGGGCTCGACGTGCTCTACGGCAAGGCGCAGGCCCTGCGCGGCGTCGGCCTCCACGTGCACGAGGGCGAGTTCGTCTCAGTGGTCGGCCTCAACGGCGCCGGCAAGACCACCCTGTTCAACGCGATCTCCGGCTTCGTCCCGCATTCCGGACAGATCAGCTTCGCGGGGGAATCACTGGCGAAGCGCACGCCGGCGAGCATCGCCAAGGGCGGCATCGTCCAGGTGCCGGAGACCCGCGAATTGTTCGGCGAGATGAGCGTGCGCGAAAACCTCGATCTGGGCGGCCAGCACCTGCCCAAGGCCGAGAGCACACGCCAGCTCGACTGGCTGTTCGAGCTGTTTCCGATCCTCAAGAGCCGCGGCGGCCAGATGGCCCGCACGCTCTCGGGGGGAGAGCAGCAGATGCTCACCATCGCCCGCGCCCTGATGATGAAGCCGCGCCTGCTGATCCTCGACGAGCCGACGCTGGGCCTCGCCCCGGTGATCCTCGAACAGCTCTCGAAGGCGCTGGAGCGCCTGCGCCAGACCACGCCGATCACGGTGCTGCTCGGCGAGCAGAACGTCACCTTCGCCCTGCCCCACGCCGACCGGGTCTACGTGCTGGAGCATGCCCGCGTCGTCTGGGAGGGCCCGCCCGACCGCTTCGCCGCCGAGGCGGGGGCCGGCTATCTGTAGGGGGCCGGGACGGCCCGCGCTGGGCAATCCGAAAACCCTTGACTCGGGTTAAGGCGGCCGGAGACGAGCCATCGTATTCAAAGCAGAACAACCACCTCATGGAGGCGCGGGATGTCCTGCTACTACTTTCACTTTCAGGTGGGCAGCCGCCTCATCCGCGACACGCGTGGCGTCGAGCTCGCCGAGCCTGGCGAGATCATCAACTGCTCGGAGCATATCGCGGTCCTGCTGCGGCGGCGGGCCTGCCGCGAGCCGGAGTGGAAGGAGGCGATCATCCACGTCGAGGACAAGGAGCGCCGCTTCAGCCTGTTCCTGCCGATCGCGCGGTTCGCCGGGGCGATCCCGCGCCTGCAGGCCTGAGGGGAGAACGTCGCGCAACCTCGGCGGCGGGCCTCCCACCGCTGCCTGGATCTGCGCCGGCGCCGCGCGGCCGTCCCGACGATGGCGGGCGCCCCCCCGGACGGTTCCCCGAGCGCCGCCCGGGGCGAACCCGCCTCAGCCGTAGGCCGCCAGCATCCGGGTCTGGCCCGGCTCGGCCACCGTGATGCCCGCACCCGTATACTCGTTGAGCTTGTTGCGCAGGGTGCGGATCGAGATCCCCAGGATCTTGGCGGCGTGGGTGCGGTTGCCGAGGCAGTGGTCGAGGGTGTCGAGGATCAGGTCGCGCTCGACGTCGGCCAGCGAGCGGCCGACGAAGCCCCGCGTCACGGCCTCGGCGGCCTGGACCGCCCGCGCGGCGGCGCCCGCCCCGGTCGCGCCGGTCGAGAGGGCGTCGCCCTCGGGCGAGCGGATCGCGTCGGCGTCGATCTCGGGGCCGCTCGCCAGCAGCACCGCCCGGTGCAGGGTGTTTTCCAGCTCGCGGACGTTGCCGGGCCAGGGGCTCTGGGTGACGAGCCGGCGCGCCTCCGCGGAGAGCGGCCGGGCGGCGAGTCCGTTGGCCTCGGCGTACTTGCGCGCGAAGTGCTCGGCGAGCGCCAGGATGTCCGCCGGGCGGTCGCGCAGGGGCGGCAGGCGCAGGTTCACTACGTTGAGGCGGTAGAGCAGGTCCTCCCGGAAGGTGCCCTTGCGCGCCTCCTCGGCGAGGTTGCGGTTCGAGGTGGCGAGCACCCGGATGTCGACCTTCACCGGCTGGGTGCCGCCGACCCGGTCGATCACCCGCTCCTGCAGCGCCCGCAGGAGCTTGGCCTGGAGCCGGACGTCCATCTCGGAGATCTCGTCGAGGAGCAGCGTGCCGCCGCTCGCCTCCTCGAACCGGCCGATGCGTCGGGCCACCGCGCCGGTGAAGGCGCCCTTCTCGTGCCCGAAGAGCTCGGATTCGAGCAGCGCGTCGGGGATCGCCGCGCAGTTCACGCTGACGAAGGGCTTGTTGGCCCGGTTGGAGCGGGCGTGGACGTGGCGCGCCAGCACCTCCTTGCCGGTGCCGCTCTCGCCGGTGATCAGCACCGAGGCGTCGGAGCGCGCCACCTGCTCGGCGAGCTTGACCACGCGCTCCATCGACGGGTCGCCCCACACGAAGGAGCGGGCGTCCGACGCCACCGCCTCGAGCACCGCGGCGATCAGCTCGGGGTCGGGCGGCAGCGGGATGTATTCCTTGGCGCCGGCCCGGATCGCCGCCACCGCGGCGTTGGCGTCGGTGCCGGTGCCGCAGGCGACCACCGGGGTGCGGATGCGCTCGTCGGCGAGCGCCGTCACCAGCACCCGGACCGGCAGCGACACGTCGACCATGACGAGGTCGGCGCCCTTGGCGCGCAGCGCGTTGAGCCCCTGCTCGATCCCGTCGGCCTGGGTCACGGCGGCGCCGCGGCTCATGGCGATCCGGGAGGCGGTGATGAGTTCGCCGTTCAGGCGTCCGATGATCAGCAGCCGCATGGCGGGCACTCCGTGGCGTCTCGTGTCGGGCAGGATGGGGAGGGCGTCCTGCCTCAGCCGTCGACCTTGACGATCTCGGTCATCGTCACGCCGAGGCGCTCCTCGACCAGCACCACCTCGCCGCGGGCGACGAGGCGGTTGTTGACGAAGATGTCGATCGCCTCGCCGACCTTGCGGTCGAGCTCCAGCACCGTGCCGGGGCCCAGCCGCAGGAGGTCGCCGATCGGCATCCGCGACGAGCCGAGCACCGCCGAGACCATCACCGGCACGTCGAAGACCTGCTCGAGGTCGGCCGCCGACTTCGCCGCCACCGGCGCGTCGCGCATCGTGCTGGCCGCCGCGGTGTCGAAGGCGAGGTCGGCCTCGTTGAGCTGGGGCAGTCCGAGATCGTTGTCGGAGGACATCGGGGTTACCTTTTGGGGCGAAACCAGAACGGGAAGAGGTCCGGAAAGCGGAAGCAGGCGCCGGCGTCAGGCCGGCGCGAGGGCGGAGAGCACGGCCGCCTCGATGGCCGCGCGGTCGCGCACCACGCCGCCGTCGGCCCACTCGATGCGGGCGTCGCCCGGCGCGAGGCCCGGATCGCCGAGCACGATCAGGCGGCCCTCGTAGCCGCGCTCGCGGGCGAGCCGCGCGACCTGCCGCTCGGTCTCCTCGACGAGGTCGTCGTGGACCCGGATCGCCAGGTGGGGCACGCCGCGCAGGTGCTGGAGCGCGCGGCCCGCGGCCTCGGCGATCGCCGCGACCGGCTGGCTGTCGAGGGCGGCCCCGGCGATCTTGCGCCCGAGCGCCACGGCGAAGTCGAGGGCCTGGGCCTCGCGCGCGGCGTCGCGCTCGTCCGCCGCGGCGATCATGCCAACTGCTGCCGCCGCGACCCGGTTGAGGGCGTCGGCGAGGCGGGCCTGGACCTGCGCCTCGGCCTGGGCGCGGCCCTCCTGCAGGCCGCGGGCGAAGGCGGAGGCTTCCGACGCGGCGCGGGCCGAGGCCTCGGCCTCGGCCGCCGCCTGGGCCGCCGCGGCGCCCGGCGCGCCGGGATCCTCCCGCTGCGGCTTGCCGCCGGGGGGGCTGAAATCGGTGTCGAACAGGAAGCGCCTGATCTGGGCCATCAGTAGACCAGCTCCTCTTCGGCGCTGTTCTTGGCGATCATGATCTCGCCCTTCTCGGCCAGGTCCTTGGCGAGGTCGGTCATCTTCGACTGGGCCTCGTCGACGTCCTTGAGGCGGATCGGCCCGAGCGAGCCCATCTCGTCCTGCATGTTCTTGGCCGCGCGGCTCGACATGTTGGCGAAGAAGAAGTTGCGCACCGGGTCCGACGCGCCCTTGAGCGCGCGGGCCAGCACGTCGCGGTCGACGCTGCGCATCAGGGTCTGGACGCTGCCGGCATCGAGCTTCATCAGGTCGTCGAAGGTGAACATCAGCTGGCGGATCTTCTTCGCCGAGCCGCGGTTCGCCTGGTCGAGGGCGGTGAGGAACCGGATCTCGGTCTGGCGGTCGAAGGCGTTGAACACGTCGGCGAGCAGCTCGTGCGCGTCGCGCCGGGTGGTCTGGGCGATGGTCGAGACGAACTCGACCCGCAGGATCTCCTCGATGTGGCGCAGGGCCTCCTTCTGCACCGTCTCCATCCGCAGCATCCGGTTGAGGACGTCGATGGCGAAGTCCTCCGGCAGGATGGTCAGCACCCGGGCGGCGTAGTCGGAGCGCACCCGCGACAGGATCACCGCGACGGTCTGCGGGTACTCGTTGCGCAGGAACGAGGCCAGGATCTCGGGGTCGATCTGGGTCAGGCTGGCCCAGACCCGGCGACCCGACGCGCCCTTCACCTCCGCCATGATCACCGAGACCTGCTCGGGCGGGAAGATCTTCAGGAGCAGCGACTCGGTGCGCTCGAAGCTCGAGGTGATGCCGCCGCTCGCCGAGAGCCGCGACACGAAGTCGATGATCAGGTGCTCGACCACGTCCGCCTCGAGCGAGCCGAGCTGGACCATGGCGTGCGAGACCTTCTTGATCTCGTCCTCCTCCAGCATGCGCCAGATCGGCGCGCCGTCCTCGTCGCCGAGCAGGAGCAGCAGCGCGGCGGCGCGCTGGGTGCCGGGCATCTCGGCGTAGCCCGCGGCCCCGGCGGTCGGGAGGGTGATCGGCATCGGGGTCGCGGCCATGACGTTCGGTCGTCCTCGGTCGAATCGGGGGCGCGAAGGCGGGCGGCCGCGGCGCGGCGGCCCTCGCGGGGCGGGTCAGCGGTCGTCGGTCCGGATCCGCGTCAGCGGTCGTTGATCCAGGTACGCAGCACCTCGACGGTCTCGGTCGGGTTGGACTTCACCACGTCGACCACGCGCTCGACGGTCTGGGCCTGGATCTTGCCGTTGATCTTGGCGAACTCGACGAGGCGGCCGGCCTGGCTCTCGGGGATCGCGATCTCGGCCGGCATGGCGGCCTTGGCCGTCCCGCCCTCCACCGCCATCACGCGGCCGCTGGCATCGGTGAGCACCGTCACCTGGCCCATGGCGAGCGCCGGGGTCTCGGCGGCGACGACCTTCGCCACCAGCGGGCGGACCACGGTCATCACCACGACGAGGCCGAGAAGGAAGAGGACCGTCATCTCGGCGACGCGCAGCACGTCCTCCTTGGTCGGCTGCAGCAGCGAGGCGAGGAGGCCGGCCTCCTGCAGCTCGGGCACCGCCGGGGTGTCGGCGAAGCGCAGGTTCACCACCTCGACCTGGTCGCCGCGGGCCTTGTCGTAGCCCACCGCGGTGCGCACCAGCGCGGTCAGGCGCTCGAGCTCGGGGGCGGGCCGCGGGGTGTAGGCCGCCTTCCCGTCCGGCCCCGCCGCGTAGGTGCCGTCGACCAGCACCGCCACCGACAGGCGCTTGACCCGGCCGCCCTCGTTCACCTCGGTGCGGGTGACCCGGGAGATCTCGTAGTTCGTGGTCTCCTCGTTCTTGTTCGAGGCCTCGCGCGGGCCCTGGTTCTGCTGGCCCTGGTTGGCGCCCGGCAACTCGTTGCCAACGGTGACGCCGTTCTCGTTGCTCTGCGTCTGCTGGGTCTCGGTGCGGGTCTGGGTCGAGCGCACGACGCGGCTCTCGGGGTCGAAGGTCTCCGAGCGGCTCTCGATCCGGTTGGCGTCGAGCTCGGCTGTGACCTGGACCCGGGCGCGGCCGGAGCCGACGATGCCGGCGACGATCTCCTCGACCTGGTTGCGCAGGCGCCGCTCGAGGCCGGTCTGGCGCTCCTCGAGGCCGATCCCCGCCTGGTCCTCGGCGCCCCGGGCGCCGTCGGCGAGGAGCCGCCCGCGCTCGTCGACGATCGAGATGCGCTCGGGCTTCAGGCCCTCGACCGCCGAGGCGACGAGGTGGCGCACCGCCCGGACCTGGCCCGGATCGAGGTCGCCGGCGAGCCGCACCACGATCGCGGCGCTCGGCGCCTCGCGGTCGCGGGAGAACAGCCGCTTCTCGGGCAGGACGAGGTGGACGCGCGCCGCCTGGACCCGGCCGATCGCCCGGATCGAGCGGGCGAGCTCGCCCTCGAGCGCCCGCAGGTGGTTGACGTTCTGGACGAAGCTCGTCGACGAGAAGGCGTCGCCCTTGTCGAAGATCTCGTAGCCGATGCCGCCGGCGCTCGGCAGGCCCTTGGCGGCGAGGTCCATGCGCAGCCGGGCGAGGTCGGCGCGGGGCGCCATCACGGTCTGGCCGGCATCGCCCCGGGTCTCGTAGCGGATGCCCCGGGCCTCGAGGTCGCGCACCACGGCGCCGGCATCCTGCACCGAGAGCTCGGTGTAGAGCACGCCCATCTCGGGGCGCGAGACCCGCAGGATGACGAAAGCGAAGAAGCCGACGAGCGCGAGGGTCACCGCCCCCATCGCGGCGAGGCGCGAGGGCCCCAGCTTCGCTACCAGATCGAAGACCGGCTTCACGACGTCACGCACCCGCCATCCGGAGCCGGAAGCGGCTCCAGGGCAAAATTTGCCGGGTCGTGGTTATGACTTGGTTAACGCGGCAGCAATTGACGTGCGCAGACCCGGGACGCCTGCGGCTTCGAGGCGAAGCCGGGCGTCCCGGGCGGGCCGATCAAACTGGGCCGGAGGCGCGGCCCGGGAGCCGGGCCGCGCACGGCATCGCGCGCCGGACCCCGGCGAACCGGGGGGCGGCGGACGATCCGGTCCTACTGGCGGTAATGCTGGATCCGGGTCGTGCGCAGGCCGGCCAGGCCGTGCTGCTCGATCGAAAACTGCCAGCTCAGGAATTCCTCGGTCGTCAGCGTGTATCGCTGGCAGGCCTCCTCGAGGCTCAGGAGACCGCCGCGGACGGCGGCCACCACCTCGGCCTTGCGCCGGATCACCCATCGGCGGGTATCGGTCGGGGGTAGGTCCGCGATGGTTAGCGGGCTTCCGTCCGGGCCGATGACGTACTTCGCCCTCGGGCGATGCGGTTCGGTCATGATACGCTCTACACTCGACTGACCTGTCGAGACCGAAGCTAGGGACCCGCGCTTAAGATTGGTTGAATCATTTCCCTCGCATGTGATTCGTAATCCACAGCAATCCACCGAATCAGTTGCTTGCGGTCCCACCGATCGCCTCGACGCTGCTGAGGGCCACGGTGCGGTCGCCGATGGTCAGGACCGGTTCGGCGCCGGAGACGTCCACGCTGGAGATCGTCCCGGAGATCTTGGTATCGACGGCGACGTTCGCCCCGGTGGCGTCGAGGGCCTGGATCTTCAGGGTGTACTTGCCGTCCGGGGCGAGCTGCCCTGTCGAGCTGCGCCCGTCCCAGGCGAAGCTCTGGCTGCCGGCGGCGAGCGCCTTGGTCTGGGTCGCCACGACGTTGCCCTTCGGGTCCGTGATCGTCAGGACCGCCTTGGCGGCGGCCCGCGCCGGGTCGAGGGTCCAGGTCGCCTTGCCCTCGGCGAGCGACGCGGTGGCGCCGTCCGCCGTCACGGTCTTGCCGATGAGGCCCGAGGCGGTCGCGGCCGCCGACGCCTTGCTGGCGGTGATCAGGTTGCCGAGCTGGTCGTTGGTCTTGAGCTGCTGCTCGACCGAGGCGAACTGCACCAGCTGCTGGGTGAACTGGTTGGTGTCGAGGGGATCGAGCGGGTTCTGGTTCTGCAGCTGGGTCGTCAGCAGGGTCAGGAACTGGTTGAAGTTCCCGGCGATCGTGCTGGCGTCGCTCGCGGTCTTGCCGGCGCTGGCGCCGGAGAGGCTGGTCAGGCTGCTGATGCCGGCGGTCATCGGGACCTCTCTCTGTCACGCATCATCGGGATGGTCTTCTTCAGATTCTCAGGTCGAGGGGCCGGGCGAGGCTGCGCGCCGGCGCGAGCGCCGCCTGCCGCTCCTCGGGCGCCTCGACGCCGGAGCGCTCGGACCCCGCCGGCCGCTCCGCCCGCTCGCGCTGCGGGTTCTGGCCGCCGTCGTCGCGCAGGGAGAAGCTGAGGGCGCCGTCGCCCGGGTTGAGCCCGGCCTGGGCCAGCGCCTGCTGCAGGCTGCCGGCGTCGCGCTGGAGCAGTGCCAGGGTCTCGGGCCGCTCCACCACCAGGTGCGCCTTCACGCCGTGCTCGCGGTCGATGTCGAGGCGCACGTCGATGCGCCCGAGCTCGATCGGGTCGAGGCGGATCTCGAAGCGGTTGGTGCCGGACAAGGCCCGCATGCCGACCGTCATCGGCACGGCGCTCAGCGGCGCCTGCACCGAGACCGCAGGTCGGCCCTGGGGCGCGTCCGCGGCGCCGGCGCCGGTTCCGGCCCGGGCATCGTTGGCCTTGGCGTCGACGGCTCCGGCGTCGATGCTTCGGGCGCCGATCCCGTCGGCGCCCATCCCGGCGATCCTCGCGCCGGCCTGCGCCGCCGACGGGTCGGGGACCGGCTGCCCAACCGCCGACCCGTCGCCCTCCCCGGTCTCGGCCCGGCGCTCCGTCGCCGGATCGGCGGCGACCGGGACGGCCGGCTTTCCCGCCGCCGCGATCCCGGCGTCGCTCGCCGCCGCGCCGGCTGCCGAGGCCCCCGGGGCCGCACCGGTGGCCGGGCTCGCCGGAGCCGTCGCGGCCAGGAGCGCCATCAGCGACCCGGGCGGGGCGTCGCCCGCCGCGTCCTCGCCGTCCTCCTCCGCCTCGTCGTCGGGATCGACCTCGGCGCCCGTATCCCCGGCCGCCGCGGCCGCATGCGCCGCCTCGGCCTGCGCCGCGGCCGTGGCCTGGGCGGGTGGACCGGAGGCGGCCTTGCGGGCCTGCGCCTGATCGGTGCGGTCGTCCTCGCGCCGCCCGGCGGGATCCGCCGCGCCGCCCCGGGCGGACGTCCTGCGGGCACGGGTCTCGTCTGCGCGAGAGTCCCGGACGCGAGATTCCTGGGCGCGGGCCTCCTGAGCGCGGGCCTCGTCGCGAACATCCTGGGCGCGGGACCGGGCCTGCGCCGCGGAGGCCTCGGTCCGCGAACGGTCGGGGGCATGGGCCTCGCCGCGATCCTGCTCGGCGCGGGCCCGCGATGCGGGGTCCGCCCGGTCGAGGCGGGACGCGCGGGCGGACCGGGCGGCCTCGTCGGCCGCCGGGCGGAACGGCTCGTGCGCGCTAGCCCGCACCGGCCGGGCCGGCTCGCGGCCCGCCACCCGTCCCCCCTCACTGGCTGCGCTGATCTGCATCGCCGACCTCAATGCCGGCCCGGTGGGCCGACCTCCTGGGATGGGACGGGAGCAAGCCGCCTGCCAGTCCGGGCGTAAGCGCAAGCCGCTGATATCGTGAGATAATTTTTGCAGCTGGGCCCGGTGGCGGCGGGCACCCGGTCGAAATCTGCCGGGGCCCCGGCAAGAACTGCCGCCCCGCAATGCCGGTGGGGCCTTACCCTGCCGCCCTGGCAGAACCCGGGCCGGATCGCTATAGACTCCCTCGCGCGCCGTGGACTGCTTCCCGGAGCGCCGTCCGAAACCCCGCGCATGGTCATGAACTCGCTCGATCTGCCCAAGGCCCCGGAAGAGACCCGCGTCGTCGTGGCGATGTCCGGGGGCGTCGATTCCTCCGTCGTCGCCGCGCTGCTGAAGCGCGAGGGCTACGACGTGGTCGGGATCACGCTGCAGCTCTACGACCACGGCGCGGCGACCCACCGCCGCGGCGCCTGCTGCGCCGGCCAGGACATCCACGACGCCCGCCGCGCCGCCGAGACGATCGGGATCCCGCACTACGTCCTCGACTACGAGGACCGCTTCCGCGAGGCGGTGATCGACCGCTTCGCCGACAGCTACCTCCAGGGCGAGACGCCGATTCCCTGCGTCGAGTGCAACCGCTCGATCAAGTTCCGCGACCTGCTCTCGACCGCCCGGGACCTCGGCGCCGACGTGCTGGCGACCGGCCACTACGTGGCGAGCCGGGCGCTGCCGGGCGGCGGCCGGGCGCTCCACCGCGCCCTCGATCCGGCCCGGGACCAGAGCTACTTCCTCTACGCGACCACGCCCGAGCAGCTCGACATCCTGCGCTTTCCGCTGGGCGAGCGGCCGAAGGACGAGACGCGGGCGCTGGCCAAGGAATTCGGCCTGTCGGTGGCCGACAAGCCCGACAGCCAGGACATCTGCTTCGTGCCCCAGGGGCGCTACCAGGACGTGATCGCCCGCCTGCGCCCCGACGCGGTGCGTCCGGGCGAGATCGTCCACCTCGACGGGCGCCGGCTCGGCCGCCACGACGGCATCATCGGCTTCACGGTCGGCCAGCGCCGCGGCCTCAACGTGGCGGCGGGCGAGCCGCTCTACGTCGTGCGCCTGGAGCCCGGCGAGGCCCGGGTGGTGGTCGGCCCGCGCGAGGCGCTCGCCACCTCGGTCGTGCGCCTCGCCGACCCGAACTGGCTCGGCGACGCGGCCCTCGAGACCGCCCGCGACCTGCCCGTCGCGGTGCGGGTCCGCTCCACCCGCGAGCCCCGCCCCGCCACCCTGACCTGGAACCCCGACACGTCCTGCGCCGAGGTCGCGCTGGCGACCCCCGAGGACGGGGTGTCGCCCGGCCAGGCCTGCGTCATCTACGCGGATGACGGCCCGCGGGCCCGGGTGCTGGGCGGCGGCACCATCCGGCGGGTCGAGGCGGAGAGCCTCGCCGCCGCCTAGGGCAGTGCCCCAGGCTGTTGATTTTGCCGCATTTTCCGCGACGGAGCGGTACCCGCTTCCTAGGAAGATGCTCTAGGACGATTTCCGAAGATTTCCTCGGGAAACCGTAGCACAAGCGCGCGCGTCACAGCCCGCGAGACGATCGACCTCGGAGACGATACCGACATGCTGAGCGAGCCGCGAGAGGCGGGGCCCACCACCGCCTTGATGCGCAAGGCCTATGCGCGCTGGGCGCCGGTCTACGACGTGGTCTACGACAAGCTCACCGAGCCGGCGGCGCGGGACGCGGTCCAGGCGGCGCTCGTCGGCGGGCGGCGCATCCTGGAGGCCGGCGTCGGCACCGGCCTGTCCCTGGGCTACTACCCGAAGGACGCGGAGGTCTACGGCGTCGACCTGTCGGAGGACATGCTCCGCCGCGCGAACCGCAAGGTGGCGCGGCGCGGCCTTACCCACGTCAAGGGCCTCCAGGTGATGGACGTCTGTCGCCTCGGCTACGCCGACGCGAGCTTCGACGCGGTGGTGGCGCAGTTCCTCATCACCCTGGTGCCGGACCCCGAAGGCGCCCTCGACGAGTTCCTGCGGGTGGTCCGCCCCGGCGGCATGATCGTGCTCGCCAACCATTTCGGCCAGGACAGCGGCACCATCGCGAAGGTCGAGGAGATCGTCGCGCCGCTCTGCGAGAAGATCGGCTGGAGCTCGGCCTTCAAGGCCGCCCGGATCGAAGCCTGGGCGAAGAGCCGCGGCGTGACCTTCCTCGGCGTGCGGCCGACCTTCCCGGGCGGGTTCTTCAAGATCCTGCGCATGCAGAAGGCCGGGTGAGCACGCCCCCCCGGCCCAACCGGGACCCGCCGCCCGATGCCCCGGAGGATGCCGGCCCCGAGGCGGTGGCGGCGCCGGCCTGGCGCGGCTGGCTGCGGGTGCTGCCCCTCGTCGCGCTGGTGGCGGTCTCGATCGGGCTCCTCGTCGGCGGGTTCACCCGCTGGTTCAGCCTCGACCAGCTGCTGGCCTCCCGGGCCTATGCCAAGGCCTGGGTCGCGGAGGGGTTCTGGCGCGCCTATGCCTGCGCCTACCTGGCTTACGTCGCCACGGTGATCGTGTCGCTGCCGGTCTCGGTGGTGATGACGACCCTGTGCGGCTTCCTGTTCGGCCCGGTGGCCGGCGCGCTGGTCTCGATCTCGGCCGCCACGACGGGCGCCGTCGTGGTGTTCTCGATCGGCCGCACCGCCGCCGGCGAGGTCCTGCTGCGCCGCGCCGGCTCGCGGCTCGGGCGCCTCGCCGAGGGGTTTCGCCGCGACGCGTTCTCGTACGTGATGGTCCTGCGGCTGCTGCCGGTCTTTCCGTTCTGGATGACCAACCTGGCGCCGGCGATCTTCGGGGTCAGGCTACGCACCTTCGCGCTCGCCACGCTCATCGGCATCAGCCCCGGCGCCTTCATCTACGCCTCGGCGGGTGCGGGGGTGGAGACCGTGGTGGCGGCCCATCAGGCGGCGAAGGAGGCCTGCCTCGTCGCCGGCGGCATCGCCTGCGACGCCGCCCTGTCGCTCCGGGCCATCGTCACGCCCCAGCTCGTCGCCACCCTGCTGGGTCTCGGCGCCCTGGCGCTCATGCCGGTCGCCTGGCGGCGCTGGCGCCGCAAGACGACCTGAACCGGGCGCTGGTGCCGCAAGATCGCTTGCATCAGGCGCTGTCTCGCCCCCGATTCGTTGGGTGACGACTGGATTTTCGGCAATCCGGGGATAGCTTCCGCCGGGCCCCGCCCCTCCGGCGACCGGGGCCCGGCCGGTGTGTTAGGCTCATGCGCGCCCGGGACGGAACGGCGCCGGTGAGCGGGAGGCGTCGGGACTGTGAGGGATGACGCGGCGAGGCAAGGTGGCATCCGGCGCCTCGCCGGCCGCATCGGCCTGTCCGGCCGCCTGCTGCTGCTCACGGTGGTGTTCGTCCTCATCGCCGAGGTGCTGATCTACGTCCCCAGCGTCGCGAGCTACCGGCGCGCCTGGCTCTCCGACCGGGTCGCCGCCGCCCAGGTCGCCGCCCTGGTGCTCGACGCCGCCCCCCAGCAAAGGGTTTCCGACGACCTCGCCCGGCGCCTGCTGATGGGCGTGGGCGCCCAGGCGATCGCGCTCAAGGCCGGCGGAGCGCGGCGCCTCCTCAACCTCACCCCGATGCCGCCGGAGGTGGGCGAGACCGTCGACCTGCGCGGAGCCGGCTGGTTCGAGGGCATCGGCGGCGCCTGGCGCACCCTGACGCGGGCGAGCCCCCTGCCCCTTCGGGTGATCGGCCACGGCATGGAGGGGGTCGACTTCGTCGAGCTCGTCCTCGATCCCGCGCCCCTGCGGCACGCGATGATCGCCTTCTCGGGCCGCATCCTCGCCGCCTCGCTGGTGATCTCCGGCATCACCGCTGGCCTCGTCTTCCTGGTGCTCCAGCTCTCGATCGTGCGGCCGGTGCGGCGGCTCGCCCGCAACATCGCGTCCTTCGCGGAGGATCCCGAGGACCTGTCGCGGCGCATCAGCCCGTCCTGGCGCAGCGACGAGATCGGCGCCGCCGAGACGGCGCTCGCCCGAATGGAGACGATCCTGTCGGGGGAGCTGCGCCAGAAGCGCCGGCTCGCCGATCTCGGCCTGTCGGTGAGCAAGATCAACCACGAGCTGCGCAACCTCCTGACCACCGCGCAGCTGCTCGTCGACCGGCTCGAGCACGTCGCCGATCCCGGCGTGCAGCGGGTGGCGCCGCGCCTCGTCGCGACCCTCGGCCGGGCGATCCGCTACTGCGAGGGCACGCTGGCCTACGGCCGCGCCGCCGAGCCTCCGGCGCAGCGGCGTCCGACGCCGCTGCGGCCGATCCTGCGCGACGCCCTCGACCTCGCCGGGCTGGCGCCGGGCGCCGCCATCACCATCGCCGACCGGACCCCCGAGGGGCTGACCGTCGACGCCGATCCCGATCAGCTGTCGCGGGTGCTGGTCAACCTCGTGCGCAACGCCGTCCAGGCGATCGGGCTCGCCGGCAGCGGCGACGGCCCTCCCGTGGTGGCGATCGAGGCCGGGCGCGCGGGTGCGACCGTCACGATCCTCGTCTCCGACAACGGCCCCGGCCTGCCGGAGCGGGCGCGCGCCCACCTGTTCGAGGCGTTCCAGGGCTCCGGCCGCTCCGGCGGCACGGGGCTCGGCCTCGCCATCGCGGCCGAGCTGGTGCGGCTCAACGGGGGTACGTTGAGCCTCGACGAGACCCGCAGCGGGGCGCGCTTCCGGATCGTCCTGACCGACCGGGAGGCGTGAGCGCGGCGGTTGCCAGCCCGCCCGCGCCGACGCATCGTTGCGTCATGTCCCTGCGCGTCCCCCTCTCCGCCGTCCGCTCCTTCGAGGCCGCGGCGCGCCGCCGCTCGTTCAAGGACGCGGCGGCGGAGCTGAACCTGACCGCGAGCGCCGTCAGCCACGCCATCCGCAAGATGGAGGCGTCCCTCGGCGTGACCCTGTTCGAGCGCCAGGGCCAGGGCGTGGTGCCGACCGCCGCCGGCGAGGCCCTGCTCGAGCATGTCGGCCGCGCCTTCGACGAGCTGCATCGCGGCCTCGACCTCGTGGCGGCGCGCGGGCCCCAGCTCCTGCGCCTGCACTGCGCGCCGAGCCTCGCGGCGCAGTGGCTGACTCCGCGCCTCGCCCGGTTCCTGGCCGCCAATCCGGGCTTCGAGGTCCGGCTCGCCGCCGGCATGGACTATGCCCGCTTCGTCGGCGACGAGTTCGACGCCGACATCGTCTACGGCCCGCCCCGGGGGGAGGGCCTGGTGAGCGTGCCGCTCTGCGCCGAGACGGTGATGCCGCTCTGCGACCCCGAGCGGGCGGCCAGAATCCGCCGGCCGGAGGACCTCCTCGACCAGGTGCTGATCCAGAGCGACAACAAGCAGGTGCGCTGGCCGCTCTGGTTCGCCCGCAACGGCCTGCCGGCGCCCCGGCCGCTGGGGGTGCGCTTCGACCGCAGCTTTCTCGCCATCGCGGCCGCCGCCGACGGGCTCGGCGTGGCCCTCGAATCGACCCTGCTCGCCGAGCGCGAGATCGCCAGCGGCCGCCTCGTCGCGCCCCTGCGCGGCCATTCGCAGGACGTGACCTACGTCGGCCACCACCTCGTCTATCCGGCGACCACCCGGCGGCGCGCCCCGCTGCGGGTCTTCGCCCGCTGGCTCGGGCAGGAGATGGGGATCGCGCTACCGGACGACCTCGCGTGATCCGCGCGACATCGTCCCGTCACCGCCGCGCCGTCGAGCCCCGGGCGATCAGCCGGCCGCTCAGCACCACCTTGCGCACCGGCTGGTCCGGGTGCTTCAGCCGGTCGAACAGCAGGTCCATCGCCTGGGCGCCGATCTCGGTCACCGGCTGCTCGATCACCGTCAGGCCGGGCTCAACCAGATCGGTCCAGGGCTCGTTGTCGAAGCCGGCGAGCGCGATCCCGCCGGGCCAGGGGATTCCGGCGGCGCGGGCGGCCCGTACCGCACCCATCAGGATCAGGCCGTTCGAGAGCACCAGGGCCTCGGGGCGGTCGGCCCCGGCGAGCCAGCGCGCCACCTCTTCTTCCGCCGGCTCGGCCTCCGGGAGCACGGTGCGGACCTGCGGCGCGAGGCCGTGCCGGCGCATCGCCGAGAGGTAGCCGTCGCGCCGCTCCTCGGCGGTCGAGCTCGTCGAGCCGAACAGGCCGCCGATGCGGGAAAACCCCTGCTCGACCAGGTGGTCGACCAGCAGGGCGCCGGCCGCGACGTTGTCGAGCACCACGCCGTCATGGCCGCCGGGCGGGCCGGTCCGGTCGATCAGCACCAGCGGGAACGGAAAATCCTCCGGCCGCAGCCGCTCGGCGGTGCGCCGCGTCGGCGCGAAGACGACGCCGGTGACCCGCTCCTCCTGCATCAGGCGCAGGTACAGCGCCTCGCGCTCGGCATCCTCGCCGGTGTTGCACAGGATCAGCCGCATCCCGGCCCGGTAGGCCGCGTCCTCGACCGCCCGGCTCACCGCGGTGAAGAACGGGTTGCGGATGTCGGCGACGATGAGCCCGATCGTCTGCGCCGATTGCGAGCGCAGGCGGCGGGCCGAGAGGTTCGGCCGGTAGCCGGTCGCCCGCACCGCCGCCTCGACCTGCTCGCGCAGGGCGTCGCTGACCGGGCCCTTGCCCAGGGCCCGCGACACGGTCGCGGTGGAAACCCCCGCCGCGCGGGCGACGTCACGGATGCCGACGGCCATGCTCTCGTAAACGTTTTCATACCGATCCGGCGATCGTGCCAGCCTACGGCGCGGCAAGCAAGTCCTTACGGCTCGAAACCAGCTCCGGCACGGGCGCATCGGTTGACAAGGGATGTGAAAACGTTTTCATAAACAGCAAGCAAAACCGCCTCTCGGGAGGAAGCCTGCCATGCTCGCGCCGAACGTGCCGCGCGTCCTGATCCGCACCGCCGCCACCCCTGCCGACAAGGACGCGGCGATCCGCGAGGCGGCCCAGCTCCTCGTCGCGGCCGGCTGCATCGATCCGGCCTACGAGGCCAGCATGCTGCGCCGGGAAGGCGTGGCGAACACCTATCTCGGCCACGGCGTCGTGATCCCGCACGGCATGGTCGACGATCGCGCCCTGGTGCGCGAGAGCGGGCTCGCCGTGCTGCAGGTCCCCGGCGGCGTCGCCTGGCACGACGGTCAGGACGCCCACCTGGTGGTGGCGATCGCCGCCCAGTCCGACACCCACATCACCATCCTGCGCCGCCTCACCCGCCTGATCCAGGACGAGGCGCGGCTGGCGCGCCTGCGCACCACGCAGGACCCCGCCGAGATCGCCGCGGCGCTGTCCGAGGACGCGCCCGCCCCCGGCACCGCCGGCCCGGCCGCCGACCTGCCCCACGCCTTCACCTGGACCGTCGACTACCCGACCGGCCTGCACGCGCGGCCGGCTTCCGCCTGGGTCGAGGCGGCGCGCGGCGGGAGCGCCCGGATCCAGGTCCGCCACGGCGCCGAGGTGGCGGACGCCAAGAACCTGATCGCCCTGCTCCAGCTCGGCCTGCGCGCCGGCGACGAGGCGGTGATCTCCGCCGAGGGCGAGGACGCCCCGGCGGCGCTCGCCCGGCTGAAGGCCGTCGTCACCGGCCTCTCGGCCGGCGAGAAGGCCGCCGCCGCCCGCGCGGCCGAGGCCGCCGCGAAGGCCGCCGCCCCGGTGGCCGGCTGGAACCCGGCCGATCCGTGCCGGATCGTGTCCGGCATCGGCGCCAGCCCCGGCCTCGCCATCGGGCCGGTCCACGTGCTCGGCCCGACCGAGGTCGCGGTGCCGGACGAGCCCGAGCCGCTGACGAGCGGCGGCGACCGGCTGCATGCGGCCCTGGAGAGGACGGCGGCGCAGCTCAAGGCGCTCGCCGACGATACCGGACGGCGCCTCGGCCAGGCCGATGCGGGGATCTTCAAGGCGCAGAGCGACCTCATCGCCGACACCGACCTCATCACGCTCGCCTGCCAGCTGATGGTCGAGGGCCACGGCGTGGCCTATGCCTGGCAGCAGGCGGTCGAGCGGATGGCCGGCCGGCTCTCGGCCCTCGGCAACCCGGTGCTGGCCGCCCGCGCGGCGGATCTGCGCGACGTCGGCCGCCGGGTGCTCGCCCAGATCGACCCGGCGCTCCAGTCCGGCCACGCCCTGCCGGACCGGCCCTGCATCCTGCTCGCCCCCGACCTCGCGCCTTCCGACACCGCCGGCCTCGATCCGGCCCGGGTGCTCGGGCTCGCCACCGCGCAAGGCGGCCCGACCTCCCACACCGCGATCCTCGCCCGCACCCTCGGCATTCCGTCGGTGGTGGCGGCCGGCGCCGCCCTCCTGGCCCTGCCGGCCGGTGCGACCGCGATCCTCGACGGCATGACCGGGCGGCTCTACCTCGACCCGAGCGAGCGCGACCTCGCCGCGGCGAGGGCCTGGCGCGACGCCCTGCGGGCGACGCAGGAGGAGGAGGCGCGCGAGCGCGGCCTGCCGGCCCGCACCCGCGACGGCCACGCCGTGGCGATCGGCGCCAACGTCAACACGCCCGACCAGGTGCCCTTCGCCCTCGCGCAGGGCGCCGAGGGCGTCGGCCTGATGCGCACCGAATTCCTGTTTCTGGAGCGCGGCGACACCCCGGGCGAGGACGACCAGTACGCCACCTACCGGGCGATGCTGGAGGCGCTCGACGGCCGCCCGCTGATCGTGCGCGCCCTCGACATCGGCGGCGACAAGCAGGTGCCCCACCTCGCCCTGCCGAAGGAGGAGAACCCCTTCCTCGGCGTGCGCGGCGCCCGCCTGCTCCTGCGCCGGCCCGACCTGATGGAGCCGCAGCTGCGCGCCCTCTACCGCGCCGCCAGGGATTGCGTGCCGGCCGGCGCCCCCGCGGGCAAGGACGCGCCGCTCTCGATCATGTTCCCGATGATCACCTCGGTCCCCGAGGTCGCGGCCCTGCGCGAGGCCTGCGAGCGGATCCGCACCGAGATCGGCGCGCCGGAGGTGCCGCTCGGCATCATGATCGAGGTCCCGGCCGCGGCGATCCAGGCCGACGCGCTGGCCGCCCATTGCGACTTCTTCTCGATCGGCACCAACGACCTGACGCAATACGCGCTGGCCATCGACCGCCAGAACACCGAGCTGGCGCCGGAGGCCGACCCGCTGCACCCGGCGGTGCTGCGCCTGGTGCGGATGACCTGCGAGGGCGCCGCCCGCCACGGCCGCTTCGTCGGCGTCTGCGGCGGCATCGCGGGCGATCCGTTCGGGGCCGGGCTGCTCGCGGGCCTCGGCGTCCACGAGCTCTCGATGACGCCCCGCGACCTGCCGGCCGTGAAGGCGCGCCTGCGCGCCGCCTCGCTCTCCGACCTGAAGGCGCTGGCCGAACGGGCCTGCGCGCAGCCCGACGCCGCCGCGGTGCGGGCCCTCGACCGGGCGTCCTCGGGAACCGCGGAGGCGCGGCCGTGACCCGCATCCTCACCCTCACCCTCAACCCGGCGATCGACCGGACCGTCACCCTCGACCGGCTGGTGCCCGGCGCCGTCCACCGCGCCCGTGCGCTGCGCGACGACGCCGGCGGCAAGGGCGTCAACGTCGCGAGCTGCCTTGCCGATTGGGGCGTGCCCGTCACCGCCGCGGGCGTGCTCGGCGCCGGCAACGCCGCGGCGTTCGAGGCGCTGTTTGCGGTGAAGGGCATCGCCGACCGCTGCCTGCGGGTGGCGGGCGAGACCCGCACCAACCTGAAGCTCGTCGATCCCGCCGGCACCACCGACGTGAACCTGCCGGGCCTCGCCCTGGCGCCGACGGATCTCGCCGCGGTGCGGGCGGTGCTGCGCGACGCGGCCGGGCCGGACACGCTCGCGGTGCTCGCCGGCAGCCTGCCGGCGGGCGCCGGGCCCGATCTCTATGCGGACCTGACCGCCGAGCTGAAGGCCGCGGGCGCCCGCGTGCTCCTCGACGCCTCGGGGCCGCCGCTCGCCGCCGCGCTCGCGGCGGACACCCTGCCCGACATCGTCAAGCCGAACCGGCACGAGCTGGAGGAATGGGCCGGGCGGCCGCTTCCCGCCCTCGCCGACGTGGTCGGCGCCGCGTCGGACCTCGTGCGGCGCGGCATCCCGCTCGTCGTCGTCTCCCTCGGGGAGGACGGCGCGGTGTTCGTGCGCCGGGACGGCGCCGGGGTGCAGGCCCTGCACGCGCTCGCCCCGGCGGTCGCGGTCGCCAGCACCGTCGGGGCCGGCGACGCCCTGGTGGCCGGGCTGGTGGCGGGGCTCTCCGCCGACCTCGCTCTCGCCGACACCGCCCGGCTGGCGCTGGCCTTCGCGGCCGGCAAGCTCACCCGCGCCGGGGCCAACCTGCCGGCTCGGGCGGAGGTCGAGGCGATCGCGAAGGCCATCGAGATCCGCCCCCTTCCGAACTGACGCCGTCCCGATCGCGCACGCCGGTTCGGAGCCGAATCCCGGACGACCCCGACACGACCCAGAGACGAGACCCGAGGAGGAACAACCCATGACCCAGTTGGTGGCCGTCGTCGGGGGCGGCGAGCTCGGCACCCACGCGGTGCTGGCGGCCGAGGCCCTGCGCCGGGCGGCGGCGCGGCGCAACCGGCGCCTCGAGCTCGAGGTCCGGGGCCGCGGCACCGCCGGGACGCCGCTGAGCGAGAGCGCGATCCGGGGAGCCGACGCGGTGCTCCTCGTCGGCTCCGGCGATCTCGGCGCCGACCGGTTCGGGGCCTTGCGGCGCGCCGAGGCGGGAATCGACGACGTCCTCACCGACGCCGACCGGGTGATCGAGCGGGCGCTGGCCGGGGCGTCACCCGCCCCAGGCCCCGCCGCCGACGGCGCGAAGCGCATCGTAGCCATCACCTCCTGCCCGACCGGCATCGCCCACACCTTCATGGCGGCGGAAGGGATCCAGGCCGCCGCCCAGGCGCTCGGCCATCGGGTCCGGGTCGAGACGCAAGGGTCGGTCGGCGCCCGCGACGCGCTGACGCCGGAGGAGATCGCGGCGGCCGACATCGTGCTCATCGCCGCCGATACCGGGGTCGACCGCGGACGCTTCTCCGGCAAGCGGGTCTACGCCACCACCACCAAGGCGGCGATCCGCGACGGCAAGGGGCTGATCGCCACCGCGCTGAAGGACGCCGAGCTGCAGGGCGCGGCTGCCGCGGAATCCGGCCCGGCCCGCCCGGCGGCGGCCGAGACGAAGGCCGGCGCCTACAAGCACCTGATGACCGGCGTGTCGTTCATGCTGCCCTTCGTGGTGGCGGGCGGCCTGCTGATCGCGCTCGCCTTCGCGTTCGGCGGTATCGACGCGATGGCGCCGGCCAACAAGGGCAGCTTGGGCTTCGCGCTGGGCGAGATCGGCGCCAAGGCGGCCTTCGCGCTGATCGTGCCGGCGCTCGCCGGCTACATCGCCTTCTCGATCGCCGACCGGCCCGGCATCGCGCCCGGCATGATCGGCGGCATGCTGGCGGCCAACCTCAATGCCGGCTTCCTCGGCGGCATCGCGGCGGGCTTCATCGCCGGCTACACGGTCTCGTTCCTCAACCGGTCGATCCGCCTGCCGAAGAACCTGGAGGGGCTGAAGCCGGTCCTGATCCTGCCGCTCGTCGGCACCCTCGTGACCGGCCTCCTGATGGTCTACGTCGTCGGCGTGCCGGTGGCGGCCCTGCTCGCCGCCCTCACCGGCTGGCTCAAGGGCATGCAGGGCGCGAGCGCCCTGGTGCTGGGTCTCGTCCTCGGCGGCATGATGGCGGTCGACATGGGCGGGCCGATCAACAAGGCGGCCTACGCCTCCTCGGCCGCCCTGATCTCCTCGGGGATCTACACCCCGATCGCCGCCGTGATGCTCGCCGGCATGACCCCGCCGCTCGGCATCGCGCTCGCCACCCGGCTGTTCCCGGGCCGCTTCACCGCCCAGGAGCGCGAGGCCGGGACCGCCGCGGCGGTGCTGGGCGCCGCCTTCATCACCGAGGGCGCGATTCCCTTCGCGGCCGCCGATCCCCTGCGGGTGATCCTGGCCCTCGTCGCCGGTTCGGCGGCGGCGGGCGCGGTGTCGATGACCTTCGGGGTGGCCCTGCGGGTGCCCCATGGCGGGCTGTTCGTGCTGCCGATCCCCAACGCCATCACGCCGGTGCTCGGCGCGGTCGCGGCCCTGGTCGCCGGCACGCTGATCACCGCCTTGCTGGTCGGGGTGCTCAAGAAGCGGGCGGCCTGAGCGGCGACGGCCCGGTGCAGTCCGGCCGCTCGGCCGGCACGAGAAGGATGCGGTCCGGGCAGCTGAGGCCGCCCGGCGCACTTCGGCATCCGGGGGAGCTGTTTTACCCCCGGCTTCTCGCAACGGCCCACATTTCCTGATAGTCGATGCGCACCCGCCTCTCGTCTGGCGGGTTGTCGGTCGAGAACTGTCGGAAACGGACGGCGCTGCGCGATGGCGGTGATCGGTCAGGTCACGCTGGACCTCGTCCAGACGGTGAAGGCGGCGCGCAGTGCCGCCGAGATCACGGCGGTGCTGGTGCGGGCCGGCGGGATCTTCGGCTACGAGCGCTTCGCCATCGCGGGCGTGCCGCAGAGCGCCGGCGAGAACCTGCCCGACCGGCTGCTGCTGATGCACTGGCCCGAGGAATGGGCCGCCCGCTACGTGTCGCGCGGCTACGTGCAGCACGACCCGGTGATGGCGCAGGTCCGGCGCACCACGGCGCCGTTCCTGTGGTCGGAGGTCGAGGTCGACCGCGACGCCGCCCTCGCCCGCCGTGTGATGGACGAGGCTCCGGCCTTCGGCCTCGGCAACGGGCTCTGCGTGCCGATCCACGACATCGACGGCACCGAGACCGCCGCCTCGTTCGGCGGCGCCCGCATCGACCTCTCGGACGAGGCCCGGGCCGGGCTGCACCTGCTCGCCATCTACGCCCATCTCGCCTCGCGGGGCCTGGGTCCCGCCCTTCCCTCCCGGATCGTGCGGCCGGAGGGCGCCACGCGCTGCACCCGGCGCGAGATCGAGTGCATCAAGTGGGCCGCGGCCGGCAAGACCGGCTGGGAGACCTCCGAGATCCTGTCCCTGTCCCAGCGCACGGTCGAGGATTACCTGAGCAACGCCGCCCGCAAGCTCGGCGCGGTCAACCGGGTGCAGCTCGTCGCCCTGGCGATGCGGGCGGGGTTGATCGACTAGATCGGTCTTCGCCGGCCTGCGGATGCATGCCCCGCCGCCCGGGTCGCCCGCCCGCGCCGGTACGGCACGAGGGCACGCACAAAGACGATCGGATCCGCCCCCGCCGGCATGACGCAAGGGATGTCGCGAGGCTCCGATCGCTCCCGGCGTCAGCGACATCATTCCCAGTCCTCGATAATTTGAGTCGGCCCGCCTCGATCGCACCTTGAGTTGCAAAATAGCCTGGGCGCCTGAGAAAAATATTTCTCCCGACAGTCCGGGACAGTCTCTATTTTTCTTCAAAACGTTACGAATGCAATCAACCGCAAGACGACCGCAAGATCCCCGTAAATTTACGGTCTTTCTCATTCTAGGTTTAAAGCTCAAGAAGTGCTCCAGAGCAAGGAGCCCTGATCTTGATCACGATCATCGATCGCGAAAATTACCGCGACCATGCGGCGCTTCTCGACCGGATATACTGCTTCCGGCATCGTCTCTTCGTCGAGACGATGCGGTGGGAGGCGTGCCGCAAGCCGGACGGACGCGAGCGCGACCAGTTCGACGGGCCGGACTGCATCCACGTCGCCGGGACCGACGACGGCGAGGTGGTGTCGTATTCGCGTCTGCTGCCGACGACCCGGCCGCACCTGCAGACCCACGTCTATCCGCAGCTGCTGCAGGGCGCGACGGCGCCGAGCGGGCCGCGCCTCTTCGAGTGGACGCGCTGCGGCGCCGCGCCGTGGCGGCGCGCCTCCGCCACCGCCAAGGACCCGATCGCCGGGCGCCAGTTCGTGGCGGTGGCCGAACTGACCGGGACGCTCGGCCTCGACGGCTACCTGATCCAGGCCCACCCGATCATGATCACCCACCTGGCGACGATGGGCTGGGACACCGAGCCCCTTGCGCTGCCGATGATGTACGACGGCAACCCGCTGGTACCGTTCATCGCCCGCTGGACGCCGGCCACCGCCGACACCACCCGGGCGGTCTTCGGGCTGGAGGGCACCGCCTACGACGTGCCGCGCGGGCTCGGACGGGACGAACGCGACCGGGCGCGGCCGGACCTGCGGTTCGCCTGAGGCGGCACCGGCCCGCCGGGGCCCGCACCGGCTCGCCAGAGCCGGCTTTATTCCACCCCGGCCGGTGGCTTGAGGGTCGCGCCGATCCGCGAGGAGACGATCACCGCCTGGGTGCGGCTCTCCACGCCGAGCTTCTGCAGGATCGCCGAGACGTGGGCCTTCACGGTCGCCTCCGAGACCCCGAGCTCGTAGGCGATCTGCTTGTTGAGCAGGCCTTCGGACAACATCATCAGCACCCGCACCTGCTGCGGCGTCAGGGTGGCGAGGCGGCGCATCAGGTCCGCCGTCTCCTTGTCCTCGGAGGCCGACAGCTCGATGTCGGGCGGCGACCAGTTGCCGCCGGCCAGGACCTCGCCGATCGCCTCGCCGATGCGGTCGACCTCGAGGGATTTCGGGATGAAGCCGGCGGCGCCGAAATCGAGGGCGCGGCGGATCACCACCGGGTCCTCGTTGGCCGAGACGATCACCACGGGGATCGCCGGGTGCTGCGCCCGCAGGTAGATCAGCCCGGAGAAGCCCTGGACCCCCGGCATGGTCAGGTCGAGGAGCACGAGGTCGATCTCGTCCTCGGCATCGAGGACCTTCGTCAGCGGTTCGAGCCCGCTCGCCTCGATGATCCGGGCACCGGGCAGGATCGCCGTCACCGCGCCCCTGAGGGCGCCGCGAAACAGCGGGTGGTCGTCCGCGACGACGATGGTGGTCCCGGAACCCAACTCACTCCCCACCACGGCACCTGCGCTCCCGGCGCTCGTCTTCCGGCGCTCTTCGGCCTGCTTCTAATGTCTGTATAGCTTTTTCCGGCGGGCTTGAAACCTGAGGCGGCGCACTATCCACGCCGGGTCGTCGTCCGGTGGACTGCGCAGATCACGGGGCGGACGATGCGAACGCCGCGAAATCCCGTGAGATCCCGCCGGGGATCGGGTCGCGGGCCGGACGGGATGGCAGGAGCACCCCGGTTCTCCGATAGCTCGGGGCGCGCAGGGCGCGGCTGCTTTCGTCCCGGAGAGGTCGGGACTGTCCCGGAAACGTCGCTTTTCGAGCCGAGGCGCCCCTCGACGAACGACGATCGAGCGGGCAGGGCAGCGCCCTCCCCGCCCGTTGGGCATCGCCGGAGTTTCTTGCCGGGGGTTTTGGCCGAGCCGGGGACTATCCCGGCGCAGCAGGCCTCACGCGCCGAACGGCGCGATACGGGCGAGTCTTCAGTCGAGCGAGCCGGTACGGGCCGCGGCGACGGGCTCGACGTAGCGCTGGGCCACCAGGTCGGGCTGGGCGGGACGGCGGGCGGCCGGAACCGGCTGCGGCGTCGTGGTCAGGTCGGCCATGGACCGCACGACCGCAGTCTCGCGGGCCATCTCACGCATGATCGGCGGGAAGACGGTGACGGAGGATGCACGATCCTGCGCATGCGCCGAACCAGCCGACAAGACGAACAGAGACAGTGCACAATATTTCAGGGCCGACATCGCAATTCCCCATCGATTGATCGAATTTGATTTAAAAGAACATAGCTTTTTGTGCAGCGCAATATGCCAATCGAATATTTCTTTAGGATAGGATTTTGCGAATCATAACTCACGCAAGCGCGCGGAACGGCAATAAAATGCCACGTTTTCGGAAGCCGACGATCTGCGGAAACTGAGGCTCGCGATTCGATGCGCGGAAACACGTCGCGGGCGGCGCGGCCGATCGTACAGTCGGGACATGTCGCAGATCATCCGCCACGAACGGCGCCGGCGCCTCGGCACGCCAAGGCCCGACACGACGGCGGATCGGGCGGGGACGGACGATTTTGTGCCTTGCTCGACCTTCCGTGCCGCCCGCGAAACTCATGGCGAGCGCCGCCCCCGGGACATGCTGGCGCGCGCCGATCCCCTCGCGAACCGCTCACGCCCCGGCGAGGTGCAGCACGATCTCGCGCCGGTGCGGCCGGTCGCGGTGCTCGATCAGGTAGATCCCCTGCCAGGTGCCGAGCGCGAGCCGCCCCTCGACCAGCGGGATCGTCAGCGCGGCGTCGGTCAGGAGGGTGCGGATATGCGCCGGCATATCGTCCGGCCCCTCGATGCCGTGGACATAGGGCACGTCGCGGGGCGCCAGCCGGTCGAGGGCGGTCATCAGGTCGGTGCGCACGTCCGGGTCGGCATTCTCCTGGATCGTCAGCGAGGCCGAGGTGTGACGGCAGAACACCGTCAGGAGGCCGTGGCGCAGGCCCGCCTCGCGCACGAAGCCCGCGACCTCCGCGGTGATCTCGGTGAAGCCCTGGCCGCGCGTCTCGACCACGAGGCGTCCGCTCGCCTGGCGGGTGACCGGGCCGCTCGCCAGCATCTCGACGCGTCTCATTCGGTGATCTCCCGTCCCGGATGCACTTCCGTCTCGCCGCGGGCGAGGATGCGCTCGAGCGCCTCGATCCGGTCGGCCTCGGCGGTCGGCTTGTCCCAGCGGATGCGGCTGACGCGGGGAAACCGCATCGCGACGCCGGACTTGTGCCGGGTCGAGCGCTGCACGCCCTCGAAGGCGATCTCCAGCACCAGCCCTTTGCCTAAGCCGTACTCCACCTCCCGCACCGGGCCGAAGCGCTTGGTGGTGTGGTTGCGGACGTAGCGGTCGAGCTTGGCCAGCTCCTCGTCGGTGAAGCCGTGATAGGCCTTGCCGACCGGCACCAGCTCCTCGGCCCCGTCCGGCGCCTCGCGCCAGACCCCGAACGTGTAGTCGGAGTAGAACGACGACCGCTTCCCGTGTCCGCGCTGGGCGTACATCATCACGGCATCGACGCGGTAGGGCTCGCGCTTCCACTTCCACCACGGGCCCTTCGGCCGGCCGGGCTGGTAGGGGCTGACGACACGCTTGAGCATCACGCCCTCGATCGCGTCGGCGTCCGGCCCCGCCCCGACCGAGGCCGGGTCGGCCCGGGCCGCGGCGAGCGCCGCCCAGTCGGCGAACGGCACCAGGGGCGAGAGGTCGATGCGGACGTGGTCGAGCCCGCCGACGAAGCGCTCCAGCCGCGCCCGGCGCTCGCTGAACGGCAGCGGCCGCAGATCCTCGCCGTTCTCGGCCAGGAGGTCGTAGGCCCGGACATGGGCGGGGAAATCCTGCAGGAGCTTGCCCGTCACCGTCTTCCGGTTGAGGCGCTGCTGCAGCACGTTGAAGCTCTGCACCCGCGCGTCGCGCAGGATCAGCAACTCGCCGTCGAGGGCGCCCGAGAAGGTGATCGCCTCGGCGAGGTCGGGAAAGGCGCCGGAGATGTCCTCGCCGGTGCGCGAATAGATTTTCTGGACCTGGCGCCCCTCGCCGTCGCGCCCGCCGGCGAGCTGGACGCGGATGCCGTCCCACTTCCACTCGGCCGAGAACGCCTCGGCGTCGAGCTTGTCGAGGTCGGCCTCCTCCTCGATCGGGTGCGAGAGCATGGCGGGGCGGAACGGCGCCGGGTTGACCGATTCCGGCGGCCCGGCCCGGCCCTCGACCCAGGCGAAGAGTTCCGGGTAGGGCGCCTGGAGCCCGTGCCAGACCTCCTCGACCGCATCGGCCTCGTGGCCGCCGAGGCTCGCCACCGCGGTCTTGGCGAGCCGCGCGGAGACGCCGACCCGCAATTCCCCGGTGATGAGCTTGAGGAGCGCCCAGCGCCCGGTTTCGTCGAGGGCGTCGAGCCAGGCGGCGAGCCGGGCCGGCAGCTCGCCCTTGCCGATGGTGGCGAGACTCTCGACCACCTCCGACAGGGTCGGGACCGGCGGGTTGTTGTGGCCGGGGCCCGGGCCGCCGTCGCGCTTGGGCCAGATCAGCGCCGTCGTCTCGGCGAGGTCGCCGACGTAGTTGTAGGACAGGCGAAACAGCACCGGATCGACCCGGGCCTCGACGAGGCCGCGGATCAGGCCGGGCTTGGCCTCGCGGAAGCTGAGCGAGCCGGTCATGGCGGCGAGCGCGTAGCCGCGGTCCGGGTCGGGGGTGTGCCGGAAGAAGTCCTGGAGCAGGCGCAGCTTGGCGTTGCGGCGCGGCTCGTAGGCGAGGCGGTCGAGGAGATGGGCGAAGTCGTTCACGCCGCACTCTCCTTGGCCGTGGTCTTCCGGGCGCGGCCTCTCGCGGGCTTGGCGGTGCCGGGCTTGCCCGCTTCCGGCTCGGCATCCCGGAGCTCTGCATCCTCAGGCTTGGTGTCGTCCGCCTTGCCCTGCTCGGACCTCTTCTCCTCGGACTTGTTTTCCTCGACCTTGCCCTCCGGCTCCGCCTCGCCCTCGTCGCCGTAGCCCAGCATGTGCAGGGGCTTGGCCCGGATCCCTTGCGTCTCGCACCAATGGACCAGGGCGTCCTCCTGGCCGTGGGTGACCCAGACCTCGCCGGCTCCGGTGTCCTTGATGGTTCGGCAGAGGTCGTCCCAGTCCGAATGGTCGGAGACGATGAGCGGCAGCTCGACTCCCTTCTGGCGGGCGCGGGCCCGCACCTGCATCCAGCCCGACGCGAAGGCGGTGACGGGATCGGGAAACTTTCGCGACCACAGGTCCTGGATCGCCGAGGGCGGGCAGAGCACGATCCTGCCGCCGAGCTTCGGCCGCTCCGCCGCCACGACCTTGATCGTCTCGCCGACGCGGATCCCCTCGCGGCGATAGAGGTCGGTCAGCTTCTCCATGGCGCCGTGCAGGTAGATCGGGTCGGAAAATCCTTCCTCGCGCAGGAGCGCCATCACCCGCTGCGCCTTGCCGAGCGCGTAGGCGCCGACGATGTGGGTGCGCTCGGGAAACAGCCGGACCGAATCGAGCAGGCGGCGCACCTCGTCGCGGGCCTCCGGGTGGCGGAAGACCGGCAGGCCGAAGGTCGCCTCGGTGATGAACACGTCGCAGGGCACGACCTCGAAGGGCCGGCAGGTCGGGTCCCGCGCCCGCTTGTAGTCGCCCGAATTGACGATCCGGCAGCCGCCCTGCTCGATCGCGATCTGGGCCGAGCCCAGCACGTGGCCGGCCGGATGGAAGCGCACCGTGACGTCGTTGAGCCGGATCTCCTCGCCGAGCCGGGCCTCCTGGCGGGTGCGGCAGAACTCCTCGCCGTAGCGCACCGCCATGATCCGCAGGGTCTCGGGCGTCGCCAGAACGGCGCCGTGGCCGGCCCGGGCGTGGTCGGCATGGCCGTGGGTGATGAGGGCGCGCGGGACCGGGCGGACCGGATCGACGTGGAAATCGCCCGGCGGGCAGTAGAGCCCCTCGCGGGTCAGGGTGAGGAGGTCGGTGGGGCGCGGCGCCATTGACCCTCGTTTCGGAGGACTAGCCTCTTCTCGGCTGCGGAGCCGGGTATATAGGCGGTCCTTCCCGTCCGTCCCGCGATCCCGAGATCCCCGCCGCGATGCCCGCCCCCACCCGCTCCTCCGGCGACCTCCTCGCCGACCGCCGCTACGCCTGGGCGGAGGCGGCCCTCGGCGAGGGCGACGCGGAGGCCGCGGCCGACCTCGCCGCCCAGGTGCTGGAGATCGCCCCCGGCTACGCCCCGGCCTGGCTGCTGCTCGGCCGCGCCCGCATGCCCGATCCGGCGCAGCGCGAGGCGGCCGCGGCGGCGTTCCGGGCGGCGCTCGCTCTCGATCCCGACGACCCGCTCGGCGCCCGGCTGCACCTCGCCGAGCTCGGCGAGGCCGACGGCGCGGCGAACGCGGAGGCGATCTCCCCGGCCTACGTGCGGGCCCTGTTCGACGGCTACGCGGGTCGCTTCGAGCGCCACCTCGTCGAGGGCCTGGGCTATTGCGGCCCGGCCCTGATCCGGGCGGCCCTGGAGCGGCTGCGGGGCCCCGACGCCCGCTTCGCCACCGTGCTCGACCTCGGCTGCGGCACCGGCCTGATGGCCGCGGCGCTCGACGGCCTCGCCGGGACCCTCGTCGGCGTCGACCTCTCGCCCGGCATGCTGGCCGAGGCGCGCCGCACCGGCCGCTACGCCCGCCTGCACGAGGGCGACCTGCGAGGCTTCCTCGCCGCCGAGCCCGCGGCGAGCGCCGACCTCCTGGTGGCCGCCGACGTGTTCATCTACCTGCGCGAGATCGGCCCGGTGCTGCGCGAGGCCGCCCGGGTGCTCGCACCCGGCGGCCTGTTCGCCTTCACGGTCCAGGGCCATCCGGGCGCGCACGGCGCCGTGCTCGGCCCCGACGGGCGCTACGCCCACGGCGTCGCGACGTTGCGGGACGACGCGGCCGAGGCGGGGCTGACGGTCGCCGCGCTGGAGCCGGCCGAGATCCGGCGCCAGAACGGGGTCGGGGTGCCGGGGTGGCTGGTGGTGCTGGGGCGGTAGGTCCTCGCCTTCTCGCCACTCCCCGTCCGTGCCGGCGAAGCCCGGACGGACGATCGAGAGCTTTCGCGACGGTGGATCCGACCCTCATCCGACCCTGCCGCCGCCCTCCCCGCCGATCCGCTCCGCCGCGAAGCGGTCGCGCAGCCAGGCCGCGGCGGGGCCGCAGGGGCGCTGCTTGTGCCAGACGAGTTCCAGCGCGACCGGCCAGTCGCCCTCGTCGAATTGCAGGTCCGGCGTGACGAGGTAGGGCGCGGTGAGCGAGGCGGCGATGACGTGGTCGGTGACGAAGGCCCAGCCGATCCCGTGCTTGACCATCTCCAGAATCACCCAGTGGCTCTCGACCCACCACACCTCTGCGGCGATCCGCAGGCGGCGCTTCTCCGGCCCGTCGCTGCGGGCGGCGACCAGGATCTGGCGGTGGCGCTTCAGCTCCTCCCACTCCACCCGCGCCTTGGCGAGCGGATGGTCGCGGCCGCAGACGAGCTTGAGCGGCACCCAGCCGATGGTCTGGAAGCCGAGCTCCGTCGGCAGCACCTCCTGGCGCCACATCACCCCGAGGTCGGCGGCGCCCGACTGCACCATGCGGCTGACATCCTCCATCAGCGGGAAGAGCAGCTCAAGTTCCACGTGCGGGAAGGCCCGGGCGAACTCGGCGAAGAGGGCACCGAGCGCGTGCTCGGGATACAGTTCGTCGATGGCGACGACGAGCCGGTTCTCGATCCCCTGCTCCAGGCTGCTCGCCACGCCGATCAGGTGCTCGCGCCGGTCGAGCACGACCCGCGCCTCCTGGAGCAGACGCTCGCCGGCCGGGGTGAGCACCGGGTTGCGGCCGGCCCGGCTGAACAGCGCCAGGCCCAGATCCGCCTCGAGATTCGCGACCTGCACGCTGACGGCCGACTGCGCCTTCCTCAACGTCCGGGCCGCACCGGAGAACGAGCCGGCCTCGGCCGCCGCCACGAAGGCCTGGAGCTGATCGAGCGAGACCGTCAACTATCCGATTTCCCGATATGTCCCAACTTGCGACCGGGAGCATCGCAGATAGAACGCGGCGCATCCATCACCGCACCGGGACCGCCACCATGCGCAGCACGCGTGACCGCATCCGCCACGCCATCCTGTTCGAAGTCATCGGCCTCGCGCTCATCATCCCGCTCGGAACGCTGGCGTTCGGCCTGCACGCCTCCGCGATGGGGGTGATCGGGATCGGCAGCGCCGTGACGGCGACGGCGTGGAACTACGTCTACAACCTGGGCTTCGACCACGCGATGCAGCGGCTCAAGGGCCATACGCGCAAGAGCCTGCCGCTGCGCGTGGGGCACGCGGTGCTGTTCGAGGCCGGGCTGCTGGTGATCCTGCTGCCGCCGATCGCCTGGTATCTCGGCATCGGTCTGCTCGAGGCCCTGGTCATGGATCTGGCGATCGCGGCCTTCTACGTGGCCTACGCGTTCCTGTTCAACCTCGCCTACGACCGGGCCTTCCCGGTGCCGGGCTGGGCCGAGACCGCCCCGGCGCGCTGAAGGCGCGCCTTTCCAAGGTATCATGGGCGCTGAAGGCGCGCCTTTCCAAGGCATCATGGGCGCTGAAGGCGCGCCCATTCAGGGCGTCATGCATGGTCGAGGCGCGCCGGCCGTCGCATCGCCGGGCGCCCTCGGCGATCAGCGCCGCTTCCCCTCCCCGGCGGCCTCGGACATCAGCCGGCCGAGGCCGCGCTGGTCGTAGGCCTTGTCGGCGCGGCGGGGCGCGATGGCGCCGGTCGTCGCCGGATCGACCACGGAGGCGAGGGCCGGGCCGGGCGCGCGGTCTTGCTCGCGTACCGCGATCCAGTTCGCCGCCGTGGTCAGCGCCGCGATCGCGATGATGACTTTGATTCCACCCAGGAGGAGGCGCCACATGGCTGGTCGAGACCCACGATCGGTGTGCGGCCGGCAATCCGGCCCGTCCCGACATCCTTGAGCCACAGGACTTAACGGGCGGCCTTCACGGTCCCGGGGCGGGCCGTCCCACATCGGGAGAGCGGGCGAGGCCGGCGGGACAAGTCTGGTGGGCCTTGCGCCAGGATCGCGGTTCCTGTTCCCCGGAACCCTGACGCTCCGGCGACTGCTCGGCCCACTGAGCCTCACAGGAATGAGTTGCAGAGAACTGGTCCGCCCCACCCCGTCATCGCCGACCTCTTTGCCGCACAGCCCGGACGGGTTCCGGAAGCCACCGGGCGCGCCGGCATCGAGGACGGTCCGTGTAGGACAGACCGGGCCGGAGGGGCAACCGGAATGCGGGCGGCGGCCTTGCGTCGAAACGCGCCTGCCCCGTGCGCTTGACCGGAGGACGCCGAGAGCCAAGGGGCAAAAAAACCCGGCGGGGACTTGGCCCGCCGGGTCGATTCATCCCGCCATCCTGCAGCGCGGCGCGCTCAGCGCAGCGAGCCGCAGAAGCGCTGGATGCGGCGGCAGGCCTCTTCCAGCAGCTGGTTCGAGGTCGCGTAGGAGATGCGCAGGTTGGGCCCGAGGCCGAAGGCCGAGCCGTGCACCGAGGCGACGCCCTCGGCCATCAGGAGCTCGGTGACGAAATCCTCGTCGGTCTCGATCACCTTGCCCGACTCGGTGCGCTTGCCGATCAGCTCGGCGCAGGACGGGTAGACGTAGAACGCACCCTCCGGCGTCGGGCAGCGCAGGCCGTTGGTCTGGTTGAGCATCGACACGACGAGGTCGCGCCGGACCTGGAACGCCGCCCGGAACTCGGCCAGGTGGTCCTGCGGCCCGTCGAGGGCGGCAACGGCAGCCCATTGCGAGATCGTCGCCGCGCCCGAGGTCTGCTGGCCCTGGACGAAGTCCATCGCCTTGATCAGCTGCTCGGGGCCGGCGGCGTAGCCGATGCGCCAGCCGGTCATGGCGTAGGACTTCGAGACGCCGTTCATGGTCAGCGTGCGCTCGTAGAGCGCCGGCTCGACCTGGGCCGGGGTGACGAAGGTGAAGTCGCCGTAGACCAGGTGCTCGTACATGTCGTCGGTGAGCACCCAGACGTGCGGGTGGCGCACCAGCACGTCGGTCAGCGCCTTCATCTCGGCGTGGCTGTAGGCGGCGCCCGACGGGTTCGAGGGCGAGTTCAGGATCACCCACTTGGTCTTCGGCGTGATGGCGCGCTCCAGCTCCTCGGGCTGGAGCTTGAAGTTCGTCGCCATCGTGGTGTCGGCGAAGACCGGGGTGCCGCCGCACAGGCCGACCATTTCCGGGTAGGACACCCAGTAGGGCCGCGGGATCACCACCTCGTCGCCCGGGTTCAGGGTGGCGAGCAGCGCGTTGTAGATCACCTGCTTGCCGCCGGTGCCGACGATGGTCTGGCTCGGCTTGTAGTCGAGACCGTTCTCGCGCTTGAACTTCTTGGCGATGGCCTCGCGCAGCGGGACGATGCCGGAGACCGGCGGGTACTTGGTCTCGCCGCGGGCGATGGCCTCGACCGCCGCCTGCTTGATGTGCTGGGGCGTGTCGAAATCCGGCTCGCCGACCGACAGGCTGATGACGTCGCGCCCCTGGGCCTTCAGGTCCCGCGCCTTCTGGGTCATCACGATGGTGGCGGAGGGTTTCACGCGCGAGAGGGCGTCGGCCAGAAAGCCCATGATGATCGACTCCAGAACCTGTGAAAGACGCCCGGTCGGGCAGGGTCCTGGCCGTCCGGGTCTTCGAGCGGGCCGGACCCTAGTCGTGCGCGCCAGCGCGAGCAAGCCGCGCCTTGCTCGAAGAACGGGCGCCGGAGCCCGCCATGCATCGGTAGCCTGGACAATTGCCGCGCCCGCGTGACACCGTTTCCGCCCCGGGGCGACGGCCCCGGGCGGACGGGGTCGGCGGCGATGGGCGAGGCGGAGCGCCTGCGGGCGGTGAGCGAGGAAATCGGCCTCGCGATCGACCACGCCGCCTGCGACCCCGGCGCCTGGGACGGGGTGATGGCCACGATCGGCCGGCTCATGCCCGGCATCTGGCCGGTGCTCCAGGTCGTCGACGCCGCCGCCGGGACCGGGCTGCCCCTCGTGCACTGGGGCTGGGACCCGGCCGACGTCGCCGCCTACGAGGCGCATTACGGCGCGGTGAACCCGTGGATCTCGGTGATCCTGTCGACGCCCGAGATGGTGTCGATGCATTCCGAGGAGCGGATGCCGGCCGCCACGCTGCACCACACGGAGTTCTACACCGACTGGCTGTCGCGGCTCGGCGGCATGACGGCCTCGAGCGGGATCAAGCTCCTCGACGCAGACGGCCGCCTGGCGGTGCTGAACCTGCAGCATGAGCAGGCGCGGGCGGCGCGCGAGCAGGGGCGGCTCGGCGAGGTCATGGCGCGGATCGGGCCGCGGATGCGCCGGGCGATCGAGACCAACCGGGCCTGCTTCTCCCCGGGCGCCGCCCGCGGGCCCGGGGAGACGCTGCTCGAGCGGGTGGCCGACCCGGCCTTCGTGGTGACCCGCGACCTGCGCCTCGTCGAGGCGAGCCGGGCCGGCCACGACCTCCTCGCGGAAGGAACGGTCCTGCGGGTCGGCGCCCTCGACCGGGTGCAGGTGCGGGACCCGCGGCTGGCCGAGACCGTGGCCCGGGAGGTGGCGCTCGCCTGCGGCGGCGTGCCGGGGCCCGCCGTTCTCCCAGCGAGCCAGGGGCCGGTCCGGATCGGGGCGACGCGCTGGCAGGTCACGGCGATCGGGCTGCGCCAGGACCTGCGCGGGGTCGTCGGGATGGCGCGGCTGCTGGTGCCGGACCAGCTCGCCCTGGTGGTGCTGCGCGGCAGCGCCGCGGACGAGGCCCGGGAGCGCGACCGTCTCGCCGCCCTCGGGCTGTCGCCGGCGGAGACCCGCCTCGCCCTGCTGATGGACGGGTCGCGCTCCCTGGTGCAGGCGGCCGAGGCGCTGGGCATCCGCCACGAGACTGCCCGCTCGCAGCTGCGGCAGGTCTTCGCCAAGCTCGGGGTGTCGCGGCAATCCGAACTCGCGGTGTTCGTTCTCCGGCTCAGGCAGCGCGCCTGAGCCGGAGCGGCCGGCCTCAGGCCGGGATCACGTCCACGATCTCGTAGGTGTCGGGATCGATGATGACGATGTCGTCGCCGACCAGCACGTACTGGAAGCCGCGATAGGCCGGGACCAGGGTGAGGATCGCCGGCGGCAGGGCGTGCAGCGTCACCGAGCGCGGCACCGCGACGCCGGCGCGCAAGGCGAAGTTGACCCCCGTCAGCGGCCGAACGCCGGAGCGCACGATGGTCTGGCGGAACTCGGTGCGCTTGGTGGTGTCGAGGCGCGAGACGGCGCCCCGGGCCTCGGAGCGACCGCCACCGCGCTCGCCGCGTTCGGCCCCACGCTCGCCCCGCTCGGCTCCCCGTTCACCACGCTCTCCGCGCTCACCACGCTCTGCGCCGCGCTCACCGCGCTCTCCCTTCTCGGTGCCGCGCTCACCGCGCTCGCCTCTCTCGGCGCCGCGCTCACCACGCTCTCCCCGCTCCGCCCCACGCTCGCCGCCCGGCTCGGCCCCGCGTCCGCCCCGTTCGCCCTGCTCGGCCCCGCGCCCGCCGGCACCAGGCTGAGCGCCCTCGCCACCGGCCCGGCCACCGGGGGCACCCGGCTGCTGGCCTGCGCCACCCGCCGGCCCGGCCCCACCGCCCGGCTGGGCCGCACCGGCCCCGCCGCGAGGGCCGGCCGCACCGCCCGCGCCACCGCCCGCCCCCATGCCGGCACCACCGCCGGCTCCGCCACCGCCGCCCGCGGCTCCGCCGGCCGCACCCGCGCCGCCACCCCCGGCTCCGCCGCCGGCACCGCCTGCCCCGCCCTGCGCAAATGCCGTGGCCGCGCCGAGCACCAGCACGGCCGCCGTCATCGTTCCACGAAGTGCCTTGCCGCGAATGAGCTTGCTCATGTGACCCCTCTCCCGACACCGCGCCCGCACGGCCGACCGTGCCGGGTGCCGCAGTGCCGGGCCGCAACGGAGAGGTGTGGGAAATGGTTCCGGGACGCGAGGCGCCGGGGCGGCGACGCCGCGCGCGCTGCTGGCGCACCGCGTACCGGGCGATGCCGGACACTCCGGTCTCCTGGCCGGGGTCGCCGCGTAGATTTCAGCAAATCCACCAATGGAAAAGTCTTATTCAAAATAAATCTAAATTATAAATTGCAAATGGCGGCGAATCGCAGCCCTCTCGATCTGTCCTCGAATGGGGTGCTGGAGGGGTGGTATGTCGATCAACTCGATCTTGAGTCGCCTGGGACTGGCGGCATGCCTGCTCGCGACGGCGGGTCAAGCGATGGCGCAGACGGATCAATGCAAGGGTGCGCGCAACGGCATCCTCGACGCCCTCTACCGTGACAGCAAACCCCGGGACGCGGCCGGCTGCGCGATGACGGTCGAGAACGGCAAGATCCGGATCACCGGGCCGACCACCAACCCGGCCATGACCTGCCCGGACATGGTCGCCTGGAAGCTCTTCGCCGAAAGCATCCGGCAGAGCTTCTGGACCGACTGGGCGTCCGATCAGCAGACCTGGCCCGCGGCACCCCTGGCGCTCTGCAAGCCGGGCCAGCCGCCGGGGACTTCGTGCTGCACGCCGGATTCGGCGAGCAATCCCGGCTACGACGATCCCACGCAGCCGGGGGGGCAATGCCCCTACTTCCCCGGGGACCATGCGGGCTCGCCCGGGACCATGGCCCTGCGGGTCGGGCAGCCGCTGTCCAAGGCGCACGCGACGCGCTTCGGCGACGATCCGATGCGTCCCGCTCAGGTCCAGGGGGCCGGGGCGGTCCGCGATTCCGATCCCGGCCGCAAGATCCGCCAGTCGATGGCCGAGCTCGTCTTCCGCAACAAGCCGATGCTCGATTTCGTGTTCAGGAACGACCTCTACAACCAGCAGGGCTTGCAGGCGATCTTCCAGCGGGCGACCGCCTACGCCAACCCCGGTTCCGACACCGACTTCATGCCCTATCGCCAGGTCGGCAAGCCGGGCGCGCTGGTCGAGGTCGATTTCCCGGTCGATGCCGTCATGATCAAGAGCAACTGGCTCAGCGAGAAGCGCGCCCAGGAACTCGGCCTGCGCGACGATCCCGCCAATCCTCACATCAGGATGATGATGAAGAGTGCGGCCAACGACAACAATTCACCTATTTTCGAGGAAGGCATCCACTGGCTGGTCGCGTTCCACATCTCCTCGAAGGACATCCCCAACTGGGTCTGGGCGACGTTCGAGCATGTCGGCAGTCCGGGCCGCTGCGACTATACCGGCTGCAACGATTCCTACGGCTACGCCTCGTCGGATACCGGCCTGCGGCCGGACCAGGCGACCAACTTAACGCGGCCGAAGACGGCCTGCGACAACCTCCGGCTGGGCGATTTCGTCTTCCAGCTCGGCGAGACCTATCCGGGCGGTACCCGCTCGCCGGCACTCGGCAAGGTGCTGTCGGATCTCGGGATCGGGACCGGCCCGGCCGCCGCGGGCAACCCGCTTCGGCCCGTCGCCAGCGATCCGGCCTGGAACAGCTACCGCCTCAAGGGAACGCAGACCGAGTTCACTTCCGCGACCGGGCAGGCCACCCGCCTCGGCAACTCGGTCACGGAGGGCGGCTTCGTCAACTCGTCATCCTGCATCACCTGCCACGCCCGGGCCAGCCTCGGCGCCAACGGTTCGACGGGTCCGCTGCCGCTCGGCGTCTTCGTGAGCGAGGCCTCGGATGTCGGCTACCTGCGCAGCGCGAACGGAGTGCCGGACCCGAACTGGTACGCGACGAGCCGCCAGCCGGCGACGCCGCTGGCGATCCAGACCGACTTCGTCTGGGGCTTCCTGTTCGCCAGCTGCATCGCCGGACAGGTGACGCCGGGCTGCCCGGCCAGAGCCGAGGCGCTGCGGGCGGGCGGGCCGGAGCCGCAACGCTCGATCCGCAGCATCATCCGCCAGTGACGAGGGGCGCCCGGCGGCGAGCCGGGCGCCCTCTTCCGTCAGCCGATCGCCTCGGCGACGGCCGTGCCGCAGGCGGTGGTGTCGGCGTTGCCGCCGAGGTCGCGGGTGCGCAGCGTCCGCTCGGCGAGCACACGCTCGATTCCGGCGACGATCTCGGCTGCGGCCTCCTTCTCCCCGAGATGCTCGAGCATCATCGCGCCGGACCAGATCTGACCGATCGGGTTGGCGATGCCCTGGCCGGCGATGTCCGGCGCCGAGCCGTGGACCGGCTCGAACAGCGACGGGAAATCCCGCTCCGGGTTGATGTTGCCGGACGGCGCGATGCCGATCGTACCGGTGCAGGCGGGGCCGAGATCCGACAGGATGTCGCCGAAGAGGTTCGAGGCCACCACCACGTCGAACCAGTCCGGATGCAGCACGAAGTGGGCCGTCAGGATGTCGATGTGGTACTTGTCCCAGGCGACGTCGGGGTAGTGGCGCGCCATCTCCTGCACCCGCTCGTCCCAGTACGGCATGGTGATCGAGATGCCGTTCGACTTGGTGGCCGAGGTCAGGTGCTTCTTCGGCCGGGCGCTCGCCAGCTCGAACGCGAATTTCAGCACCCGGTCGGTGCCGCGGCGGGTGAAGACCGATTCCTGCACGGCGAATTCGCGGTCGGTGCCCTGGAACATCCGGCCGCCGACGGACGAGTACTCGCCCTCGGTGTTCTCGCGCACGACCCAGAAGTCGATGTCGCCGGGCTTGCGGCCGGCGAGCGGGCTCGGCACGCCGGGCATCAGCCGGACGGGCCGCAGGTTGATGTACTGGTCGAACTCGCGCCGGAACAGGATCAGCGAGTTCCATAAGGAGACGTGGTCGGGGATCTTCTCGGGCCAGCCGACGGCGCCGAAGAAGATCGCGTCGTGCCCGCCGATCTGCGCCTTCCAGTCCTCCGGCATCATCCGGCCGTGCTTGGCGTAGTAGTCGTAGGACGAGAAGTCGAACCAGTCCTGCTGCAGGGTGAAGCCGTGGCGCTTGGCCGCCTGCTCCAGCACGCGCACGCCCTCCGGCACCGTCTCCTTGCCGATCCCGTCCCCCGGGATGACGGCGATGCGGTAATGGCGCTTGGCTGACGGCATGGGTGTCTCCTCGTTGTTATGGGTCCTGCCGTCGCGCATCGGGCGGGATCGGTCAATCGCCGTTCACGCCACATCCCCGACGCTCGCCCTGCGCTGGCGGTCGAGCTCGTCGCTGTAGCGCTTGAGGGTGTGCTTCTCGGTCAGGATGCCGATCACCCGGGCGGCCTCGCGGCTCTCGACCACCGCCAGCGCCTCGCTCTCCGCCTTGTCGAACAGGGCGACCGCCTCCTTGGCGTTCATCTGCGGCAGGAGCACCTCGTCGCGGTAGCGCAGCAGGTCGACGACCTTCGTCTCGGCGGCCTTGTCGTCGATCGGGGCGGCGTGGGCCTCGGCCACCAGCACGATGCCGGCATAGTGCCCGGCCTCGTCGACGGCGACGACCTGGGTGCCCGAGCCGAGGGGAAAGGCGCGCCGGAACGCGGCGAGCGTGGTGTCGGCGCGCACGGTGCGGATCTCGCGCCGCATCAGCTGGCCGACCGTGAGGGTGCGGATCCAGCCGACGTCGTGGGCGCTGCGGATCGATTCGCCGCGCAGGTGGAAGCGCCAGGTCGCGAAGGAGTAGCCGAAGGTCTTGCGCACGGTGAGCGAGGACGCGATCACCGCCACCAGCACCAGGCCGGCGATGGGGAAGTCGCCGGTGACCTCCAGCGCCAGGAAGGTCATCGTCATCGGCCCGCCGATCACCGCGACGGCGAGCGCGCTCATCCCCACCACCGCGTAGGTCACGGGCGGCAGCACCATGGCGACGAGGGGCGGGGCCAGCATCACGAAGATCTTGCCGGCGAGCGCCCCAAGGAACAGCGAGGCGAAGAACAGCCCGCCGCGGAACCCGCTGCCGATCGAGATCGCCGAGGCGAGCGCCTTGGCGAGAAACAGGAAGATCAGCCCGGCCGCCCCGATCGCGGCGCCGTCCTCCGTCAGGTTGAGGTGGAGCGCCCCGTGTCCGGCCGACAGCACCTGGGGCGTCGCCACCAGCGCCAGCAGCCCGACCGCCAGCCCCCCGAGGGCGGGGCGCGCCAGCGGCGGCAGCCGGGTGCGGCGCACCCCCTCCTCCACCAGGGTGACGCCCTGCATGATCAGGATGCCGAGCCCGGCGCAGATCAGCCCGAGGCCGAGCGTCGGCAGGTAGTCGGCCGGGCCGACCGGCGGGGTCGGCCCCAGCATGATCACCGTCTGGTGGCCGAGGATCGCCCGCGACACGAAGGCCCCGGCGAGCGCCGCGGTGACCACCGGCGTGAGCGAGGCGATGGCGTAGGTGCCGATGATCAGCTCGAAGGCGTAGAACGCGCCGGTGAGCGGCGCCCCGAACGCCGCCGCGATGGCGGCGGCGGCCGCGCAGCCGACGAGGATGCGCATGTCGGCGCGGCGCAGCTCGAAGCTCAGGCCCAGGCGCGAGGCGACGCCGGCGGAGATCTGGGTGTAGCCCGCCTCGAGCCCGACCGAGGCGCCGCAGCCGTTCGAGATCAGGTTCTGCACCGCCAACAGCACCGAATCCCGCAGGGACAGGCGCCCGCCATGGAGGGCGTTGGCCTCGATCGGATCGATCACCGGCCGGCCGGGTGCCCGCCGCCAGCGCCCGCCGAGCCAGATCACCAGGCCCAGCACCACGCCGCCCAGCGCCGGCACCCCGACGGCGACGAGGGGCGGCACGTGCGGCGTCGCGCTCAGCCGCTCGTCGAGGCCGAGGCCGTAGAGCCGCTCGTGCGCGGCCTGGGCCGCCCAGCCCATGAGGCTGACGAGCCCCCCCGACAGGCAGCCGACCAGGGCGGCGAGCAGGATCAGGCCGATCTCGCCGCTGCGCACCCAGGCGCGCAGCGATCCGGGGGCCAGCACGAGGGCGCTCTCCGTCAGGGCGCGGCGGACCGTCTCGGGCTTCGGCGTCATCGAACCGTCGGGGCGGGAATGGGGAATGCCCCGCGGTGTACGGTGCCGGAGGCGGTCGGTCGACCGGCTTCGCATCCACAGCCGGCGCACTTTCCCGCGCTTTCCGGTCCCCGAACCGCAGATCGGCGCTTGCCACGGCGCTCGGGCCCGACTACACACCCCCTCGTCGCGAGCCGCCATAGCTCAGTTGGTTAGAGCGCTAGATTGTGGATCTAGAGGTCCCCCGTTCGAGCCGGGGTGGCGGTACCACGACATCGATGGACCGGAGCCCGGGCTGGCGAGAGCGCCCCCGGCGAGCGACCAGGTCGGATAGACCTTCCGAACAACTCGCGCGTGGTTTACCGGCCAGTCGATCCCTGTCGGCCTCACGGCGGGAACGATCGGCGTTGCGGTGCGATACCCGACGAGATCCGGAGGCGCCTGATGACCGATATCCCCGCCACGCCGAGCGCCGCCCAGGCCGGCGCGCCCGACGCCGCCGGCGACGAGGAGGCGTTCCACATTCCGGACGAGATCGCGGTGGCGTTGACCGAGTTCGCCGCGGTGGAGCAGCTCTCCCGCGGCGACGCGATCTGCTTCATCCTGCGGGAGTACCTGCGTGCAAAGGGCTACCTGAAGGGTGTGCCCGCCGCCTGATCGCGGCGCCTGCCTACAAGGCGCCGCGCAGCTGGATCTCCAGGCGGCCGACATCCTCCGTCAGCCGGTCGACCATGCGCTGTACCTCAGGGTCCTCGGGCGCTTCCCTGAGGGCTAGGGCGGCGGCGGCGAGGGAATCGCGCTTGGCCTGGAGCGCGTAGGCGATTTGGGCGCGGGCCATCTCGGGTGTCCTGTCGGCCATGGTCTCTCCTCCGTCCTCGTCTCTCGGCCCGTCGTATCCCGGGCGCCGCGACGGCACCGGCGGCCATCCAACGCGCCAAGCCGCCCGGAGATCGCGTCGCTCCAAGGTGACATCGCCCAAAGTCGCGTCGGCCGACGTTCGCGCGGCCGCGATGCACGACGACGGCACGGGTGCATCACCCGCGCCGTCGTCAGGATGTCGTTCGGGTGCTTCGGCTCAGCAGTCGTTGGCCTGCTGCGCGGCGGTCTTCTCGCCCTTCGACTGGCGGGACACGTCCGACGGCGAGGTGGCCGTCTGCGAGCCGACATTCTGCATCGCCCCGACGGTGCCGGGCGATTCCGCCTTCGCGCCGGGCGAGACCGAGGCGGTGGCCGAGGGGTCGACGTTCGAGGTCTTGTCCATCTTCTGGGCGGTCTGGCCCGGGGCGCAGGGCCCGGCGGCGGCTCCGAGCGTACCGGCGAGCAGGAACAGGCCGGCGCCGATGGCGGCGAGACGCGTCATGGTGTTTCCTCCACTGGTTGTCGTGCCGCCTCAACCGACACCGGGGAGTCGCGGTTCCTTGGCCATTGGGCTGCGGCATACTGGCTGCCCCTATGGTCGCGCTTTCGCGAAGGCGCGACCCGAAAGCCAGCTCGCGGTCCGAGGCCGGAAGCGGTGGTTCGATCGAACCCAATCCGAAAAATTCGCTTGCGTTTTGTGCGCCGCACGCTATTTTGTGCATCGCACGGTCGCGATGGCGTCGCGGCCTTGCTGCCCTCTTTGGGCGTTTCCTCCCTAGACTTCGGGCCACCCGCAAAGGTGGCCTTTTTTCTTTGGGGCAAGGTAAAATTCGGAGCGCACGCCCGGACGTTCCGGGGGGCCGCGAGGCGTGCTCCCAGGCTCGCCCGTGCCTCGGACGAAGCGAAGGGGCCGCGCATGGCGCAGCCCCGGCAGTCGGCGAGAACGAGATCTGGGATCGTGAGAAGCAGGCCGGGAGCGGCGTCCGGCCGGACAGCATCAGCTCGGCAGCATCCCGGCCGGGCGCGACTGGGCGTAGAGGCTTGCTCCCGCATCCGCCCCGACGACCCGCGCCAGGGCTGCCTCGTCGCAGGTGCCGGCGATGCGCAGGCCGAGCCGGTGCAGGTGATCCTTGTCGGTGCAGTAGGCCGCCAGCCGGGCGCGTCCGGTCTCGGGCATCCGCGCGACCAGGGCGTCCACGTCGTCCTCGCTGGCGCGGTGCAGGACCGCCAGCAGCTCGAGGGGAATCGGGTAGCGCGCGAACGCCGTGGGCAGCGGGCGGGTCTGAGCTTGCGGCATGGATCACCTCGTGCGGTCGGATTCGGCCGATCCTCGACCGGTATGGTTAGCGATCGGTTAATGATCCAAGATCTCCACACGAGCGCTCTTGCACTGCACCATGCCGGATTGCGACAATCCGTCCGTCAGCGCCAGTCAATGATCTGTATCAGTCCGAAAGACGTCGCGGCGCCGCACCATGTCACCGCATGCGCATAACGTAGGGAGCCACCTTTTGAATGAATGATTGTAGTGGGAGACTGGTCTCCATGCGAGGCCCGGACGAGGTGAGATGAGCGAGCAGACCAGCGCGGAAACCGTCTCGGCCGACGCCGTGCGGCGCAGCCTCGACGGCTGCCTGCGCATGCCGGTGTTCCGGCGCTCCCCCAAGCTCGCCGCCTTCCTGGGCTACATCGTGGAGGAGGAGCTGGCCGGCAGGGGCGAGGCCATCAAGGCCTACACGATCGCTACCCAGGCCCTCGGCCGGGCCGACAGCTTCGATCCCAGCAACGACCCGAGCGTGCGCGTGGAGGCCGGCCGCCTGCGCCGCGTCCTCGACGAGGTCTATGCCGAGGAAGGCCGCACCCTGCCGGTACGCATCCTGGTACCCGTGGGGGCCTACCGGCCGTTCTTCGAGACCCAGCCGGGCGAGGCGCGTCCCCGGGAAATCCCACCGCGGCTCGTGACCTCCGACGAGGCGTTTCGCGTCGAGTCGGCCCGCCCGGTCCCGGCGCCGCCCGCCATCCCCGCCTCCATCCCAGCGCGGGGGCCGGCGCCGGTGCTGCAGGGCACTTCGGCTCCGACGTCCACCTTGTTCGAGAGCCGCGGCCAGGCCGTGCTGGCCGTCCTCCTCATGCTGATCGTGGTTCTGCTCACGATCCAGATCGCGCTGCAGATCTACCTGATCGCCCGCACCTGACGCCGGGGCCCGCCGTCGCGTACCGCCACGGAACCAAGGCCGGACTTCGGCTGTTCTGTGCCGTCATTGGACGTGACGTACGGGAGATCACCATGCGCAAGACGATGTCCGCCGCCGTGCTCGCCATGGGCCTGGTCGGCTTCGCCGGGGCCGCCGAGGCCAAGGGCTGCATCAAGGGCGCGGTCGTGGGCGGCATCGCCGGCCACGCCGTCGGCCACACCTTCGCGGGCGCCGCCGCCGGCTGCGCGCTCGGCCGGCACCAGGCCAACAAGCGCCAGCGCACCCGCGACGAGGCCGTCCAGCCCGCCGCCCGCTGACACGACCGGCCTCTCGCTGCGCCGCAGCATCTCCGGTGACAATCGCCGGGGCCGCCCCGCAGGTCGAGCTTGGCCGTAAGACGGGGCGAATGCTCGGACCGCGATACGGCGAAGCTTGCCCGGGATCGTGCTGACCTGCGCGAGCGTCGCCGTCATATCGCCACATCTCGCCGGCTTCTTGCGCCGTACAGGCACGGAAACCGGGGCGATACATCAGATGCAACGTCGAGTGGACGGACCGGCACAGCGAGGCTCCTTGCGGATGGCGGGAGCCCACGGGGACGTCCTCTCGTTCGGCAACCGCGCCGCCCATGGCGGCGTGCCGGTGATGGCCCGGACCATCCTGGCGGCCGGGTGCCTGGCCGCCGGCCTCTCGGCGCTGCTGCACCAGTACGGCGCCGAGCTGGTGACCGCCCGCCCGGCCGTGACCATGATGGCCGACCTCCTGGTGATGCCGACCCCCAGGATCCAGGTCCAGACGGCGCAGGCCCGGGCGGCCCAGCCCTCCGCACCGGCGATCGCCCCCCTGCGCGAGCCGATCCACGACCTCGACACCGCCCTCGGCTCGTCCGGCGTCGACCGCGTCTCCTACGACGACCTGCTCGCCGCCAGCACCGGGGGCGACCCCAACGAGGTGCTGACCTTCGGGCCGATGCGGATCCGCCGCCACCTCGTCCAGACCATCGTGCGGGCCGCCGCGACGGTGCGCACCGACCCGGTGCTGCTGATGGCGGTCGCCGACAAGGAATCGAGCTTCCTGACCGAGGTCCAGGCCCGCACCTCCTCTGCCACGGGCCTCTACCAGTTCATCGAGCGGACCTGGCTGCAGGTCATGCGCGAGTTCGGCCCCCGGCACGGCTACGCCCGCGAGGCCGCGCTGATCGGCGACGACAACGGCGTCGCGGACGCCGCCGAGCGCGCCCGCATCCTCGACCTGCGCCGCGACCCCTCGCTCTCGGCGGTGATGGCCGGCGAGATGCTCAAGCGCGATTCGGCCCGAATCGCCGCCCGGATCGGCCGCGACCTCACCCTCGGCGAGACCTACCTCGCCCACTTCCTCGGGCCGGACGACGCCGAGCGCTTCATGGCCAAGGTGGTCGAGGAGCCGAAGGCCGAGGCAGCCGCCCTGCTGCCGAAGCCCGCCAAGGCCAACCGACCGATCTTCTACGAGCGTGTCGGGCGCCGGAAGGCCCGCAGCCTGACGGTGGCGCAGGTCCACGACAAGTTCGAGGCGATGATGAGCACCCGCGGCGCCCGCTACCGCGACGTCGGCGCCCTGATGGGCGTGATGGCCTACGCCGCCGAGACGCCCTGACGCAGGCGCCCTGAGCGGGCGCGCCCGCGCCCCGCGCGGGACAGATGCCGCTCCCTAAAAAAGCCGTTCCCTAAAAAAGACTTGCGGCTCAGCCTCCAGCTTCGGAAACCACCTCCCCGGATCGCGGTTTATCCCTCCGACGATCCACGCGGACCAGGAGGTGACGATGGGCGCGGCAGGCGCCGGACGCCGGACGGGCGGTACGCAACTCACCCCGATCCTCTCTCTCGACGCCCTCGGCGCGAGCCTCGCGGCGGCCTATGACGGCCTGATCGCCGAGGAGGTTCCGGAGCGGCTCGGTGCCCTGCTGCGCCAGATCGAAGCGAGCGAGGCGCCGGGCTCTGGGGCGACCCGGGCGACGCGACCCGGGCACGACGCGACCGCGCCCGCGGCGGGCACGGCCTGCCGGCTCGCCCTGCTCGTCGGCGACGTGCCGGGCGCGGGGGAGGCCGGTGTGCTCCTCGCCCGGGCCGGGCTCGACACGGTGCGCTGCCGCCACCCGCAGGACGGCCTCGACGTCCTGCGCCTGCACGGCGGCGAGGTCGCCCTGGTCCTGATCGGCCTGCCGACCGAGCGGGCGGGCACCCTCGACGGGGCCGCACTCGCCCGGGCGGTCGCGACGCTCTGGCCCACCATCCACCTCGTCGTGGCGCAGCCGCCCCACGCCGCGGCCCGGCTCCCGGACGCGCACCTGCCGCCGCAGGCGGTGCCCCTCGACCGCGAGCCCGACCTCCTGGCCTTCGCCGAGCACGCGGCACACAACCCCCGTCCCCCGGTCGCCTGAGGACGCTTCGGAATCCGGACGGCAGACCGCCTGCCCCCGGGCATCCCCCCGGCGGGGGGCTGGGTTGATTTGATCGGCGCGGCCCTCCTGTCCTAGATTTTGGATCGAGGGCCGCGCCGATCGACGCCGCGCGCCCGGAAGGAGGCCGGAGCGACCGGCGAATCGGATCGGGGGATCCTTGCTCATGACGACCCTGCACATGATGACCAGCGAGCGCGACGGCCAGGCCCGGCAGGGCCGCGACGCGTATGCCGTCGAATACGCGCAGACCGCCGGGCAGCAGGCGGCCTTCTTCCGCGAGCAGGCCGAACACCACCGCCGCCAGGCCGAGCAGGCGCGGGTCTTCGCCGATCTGAGCCCGGGCGACGACGGTGCCGAGCAGAATCGCCGGGCGGAGCGACTCGAGACCCTCGGCCGCCACGGCGACACCATGGCGGCCGCCTTCGAGGCCCGCGCCCGGCGCCTCTGAGCCTTCCCGGCCTCGTCCGGGCCCTCGGCCGCCCCCCCCGTCGGGGCGGATCGGCCGCGGCCCGTTTCCTCCCGGCCGAGCCCAGCGGCGTCGATGCCCATGCGCCGACGCGCGAATCATCTTGCGAAGCCCGAACGATCTTGCCGATCCTCTCCGTCGACCACGTCACCACCTACCGCTACCGTCGGCCCGTCGGCTTTGGCGAGCACCGGATCCTGTTCCGGCCCCGCGACAGCTACGACCAGCGCCTGCTCGCGGCGTCGCTCACGGTCACGCCCGAGCCGGAGAGCCTGCGCTGGATCCACGACGTGTTCGGCAACTGCGTCGCGGTGGCCCGCTTCCGCGGCCGGGCGCAGGAGCTTCGCTTCGTCGCCCGCATCACCCTCGAGCACACGCCCGAGCCGCCGCTCTCCTTCGCCCTCGCGCCGCACGCGGCGCGCTTCCCGTTCGCGTACGAGCCCGACGAGATGCCCGATCTCGCCCGCTGCATCGAGCGGCAGCGGCCGGATCCGGACGATGCCGTCCTGGCCTGGGCTCGCGGCTTCCTGGAGCCCGACGGCACCGCCGAGACCCGCGCCCTGCTGGCCGCGATGACGGCCGGGATCCGCCGCGACTTCGCCTACGAGGCTCGGACCGAGAAGGGGGTGCAGGATCCCGCCGAGACCCTGCGCCTGCGCCGCGGCAGCTGCCGCGATTTCGCCCTGCTGATGATCGAGGCGGTCCGGTCGCTCGGCATGGCCGCCCGGTTCGTCTCGGGCTACATCTACGTGCCGGAGCGGGACGGGGCCGCGCTCCACGTCGGCGGCGGCTCCACCCATGCCTGGGTCCAGGTCTACCTGCCGGGGGCGGGCTGGGTCGAGTTCGACCCGACCAACGGCATCGTCGGCAACCGCGACCTGATCCGCGTGGCGGTGGCTCGCCATCCCGGCCAGGCCGTGCCGCTGCACGGCAGCTGGATCGGCCGGCCCGAGGACTTCCTCGACATGGCGGTGACGGTCCGGGTGACCGAGCGCGACGAGGCGGCGCTCCCCGCTTCCTGCCCGGCCCCGGTTGCCTCCGCTGCCCCCGTCCGCCTCGTCGCCGCCGATTGACGGCGGATTGGCCCGGACGGCGCATCTTCGCCCAGGGCCTGCCGCTTCTTCATGCAACTCGCGGACGCGAGACGGCCTTACCCTGTGTTGTCGCGAGAGCGATCGCGCGTCGACTGCATCGAGGAGCCAGCACCGCCATGAAGATCAGGACCGGGTACGCGATCACCTTCGACTCCCCGGCCCCGACGCCGATGCTGCTGATGCTCGGCATCCACCCCTCCCGGCTTGGCGATTGCCTCACCTCCCCGGCCCTGCGGTTCGATCCACCGATCCCGGCGCGCGACTATCCCGACCGCTACGGCAATACCTGCACCCGCATCCTCGCCCCGCCGGGCCGTCTCACGGTCTCGGCCGACTTCTTGGTCCAGGACAGCGGGCTGGCCGACGACTACGCGCCCGACGCCGTGCAGCACCCGGTGCAGGATCTGCCCGACGACGTGATGGTCTACCTGCTGGGCAGCCGCTACTGCGACACCGACAAGCTCTCGAACATCGCCTGGCAGCTCTTCGGGAACACGCCGCTCGGCTGGGCCCGGGTCCAGGCGATCGTCGACTACGTCCACAACCACATCCGGTTCGACTACCAGCGCGCCGACGCCACCCGTAGCGCGTTCGACGGGTTCAACCAGCGCGAGGGCGTCTGCCGCGACTTCGCGCACCTCGCCGTCACCTTCTGCCGCTGCATGAACATCCCGGCGCGCTACTGCACCGGCTACCTCGGCGATATCGGCGTGCCGGCCGCCCCCGACCCGATGGATTTCTCGGCCTGGTTCGAGGTCTATCTCGGCGGCCGCTGGTACACGTTCGACGCCCGCCACAACCGGCCCCGCATCGGCCGCATCCTGATGGGCCGCGGGCGCGACGCCACCGACGTGGCGATCTCGACGATCTTCGGCCCCTCGGTCCTCGCCGGCTTCCAGGTCCATACCGACGAGGTCGCGTGAGGCGGCATCGCTCGAAAGCCGCCGATCCCGTCAACCTCCCGTGAAGTCTCTCACAGGCCTCAGTACTCCGCCGTCGAAACAAGCGTCACGGGAGCCGGGAACCACTGCGCCGACACAGCATTGTACAGCAAAGGTAATTGCTGAGGTAAGGCTCCGGCCATGAAGATCTTCGCTACCGCCCTGGCGGGCGTTCTGAGCGTGTGCGTGCTTGCCTCCGCGCCGGCCAAGGCGGCGCCCTACGACCCCTTCGACGCCAACCCCGGCGAGGACTACTACGCCGGCCAGCCCTACGACTCGCCGAGCTACCGTGCCACCCAGGGCTACTACGGCCAGGGTCAGGCCGCCGGCAGCACCGAGCAGGCCCAGGTCGCCCCGATCCCGCGGGAACTGGTGCCGTTCAACGGCGGCTACGCCCCCGGCACCCTGGTGGTCTCGACCGCCGAGCGCCGCCTCTACCTCGTGCTGGGCGACGGCATGGCCCTGCGCTACGGCGTCGGCGTCGGCCGCCCGGGCTTCACCTGGTCGGGCACCAAGACGATCACCGCCAAGCGCGAGTGGCCGTCCTGGACCCCGCCGAAGGAGATGCTGGCCCGCCGCCCCGACCTGCCGCGCTACATGGCCGGCGGCATCGACAACCCGCTCGGCGCCCGCGCGATGTATATCGGCGGCACACTCTACCGGATCCACGGCTCGAACGAGCCGGACACGATCGGCCAGGCGGTGTCCTCGGGCTGCATCCGCATGACCAACGACGACGTCACCGACCTGTATTCGCGGGTCAAGGTCGGCGCCAAGGTGGTGGTGCTGAACTGAGGCGATACCGGACGTTCAGTCCGCCCGGATCGAAATCGGAAAGGGCCGCCCTCGGGCGGCCCTTTTTCGTTGTCCGGAGCAGGGGCCGCCCGGAGGCGGCCCGCCTCGATCAGGGGACGACGCGGCCCGGGGCGGGCGGCTGCGGCGCGCTGAAGCTCGCGATCGGCACGTCGCAGAAGCAGCGGGCGCCGAGCGGCCTCGGGCCGGGCAGCGGGCAGGAATAGGGCTGCGGGCCGGTGAAGCCGCGCTGCACCGCATCGCAATTGTAGCCGACGGCGCGGCGCGGCGGCACGCGCTCGTAGCCGTAGCCCGGCGCCACGTCTTCGCGGTAGTATTGCGCCGAGGCCGAGCCGGTCATGGCAGCGACCAGAACCGCGGCCGAGGCCAGGCCGGCGCGAACGAACCCTCGCATCATCGCGTTCCTCTCTGGCAGGGTGACGACCCTGCGGGACGCCGCATCGGTAGCCGAACCGCCCCGGCCCGGCAAATCCCGGCCGTGGCCCCCTCGCCGACCCGTCTTTCGCGGAGATCGCCCGTGACGACCTCGACCCAGTGGCAGCGGACCCTCGACGCGGTGGTCGAACTCGCCGAGGAGATCGCCCGCCTCGCGCCCGACTGCGCCGACCGGGCGGTCCAGATCGTCCGGCTGATCCGCGCGGTCGACCCGCCGGACCGGGAGCTGGAGGGAGACGCCCTCGCGGTCGACGACGTGCTCGACGGGCCCGATGTCGGCCCGCTCCGTCGCAGCCGCCCCGCGGACCTGGCGTGACCCGCGCGAGGCCGCGAGCCGGCCTCCGGACGCGGGCGGGAGCCCGCCCGCCATGAAAAAGGGCGGGCGCCGGTCAGGCGCCCGCCCCGTCCATCCAGGGTCCGGAGCCGATGGGGCTCCGTACCGAGGACGGTCGATCTTACTCGGTGATGGAGGCGACGACGCCGGCGCCGACGGTGCGGCCGCCCTCGCGGATGGCGAAGCGGAGCTTCTCCTCCATGGCGATCGGCACGATCAGCGTGACGTCCATGGTCACGTTGTCGCC
>NZ_JAZFXT010000022.1:0-37030 GCF_036448855.1 Methylobacterium ajmalii | reverse complement strand
GGCGTGGACGCCCCCGCCAGCGCCCCGACAAGCTGCACGCCGACAAGGCCTATGATGCCAGAGCGCGGCGTCGGGAGTGCCGGGCACGCGGGATCAGACCGCGGATTGCCCGGCGCGGTATCGAGAGTAGTGACAGGCTCGGGCGGCATCGCTGGGTGGTCGAGCGCAGCCACGCCTGGTTCAACCGTGCCCGCCGCTTGCCCGTCCGCTACGAGCGGCGCGCCGACATCTACGAGGCTTTCACGCTCCTGCAAGCCAGCCTCATCACCCTCCGCAAGATCAGGCGATTCTGTTAGGCGCTCTAAATCGCGACGGCGAGGGCCGGGTGACCGCAGTCACCAACCAGACCGACCGCGTGTACCACCCGATCCGCCGCGCCGCCGGCCGGGTGGCGGTAGTGAAGGATTTCGATGGGCGGCGCACCTAGGCTGCCGAGGCGATTTCTGCGACGAAGGAGCGTTCGCGCCAGGATTCCGAGCCCGGAGACCGCCCCGTCATGCACCCCCACACCTTCCTGTGCGTCGACGCCCATACCTGCGGCAATCCGGTGCGGGTGGTCGCCGGTGGAGCGCCGGTCCTGCCCAACGTGTCGATGGGCGAGAAGCGGCAGATCTTCGTCGCCGAGCACGACTGGGTGCGCCGGGCCCTGATGTTCGAGCCGCGCGGCCACGACGCGATGTCGGGCTCGATCCTCTATCCGCCGTCGCGGGAGGATTGCGACCTCGGGGTCCTGTTCATCGAGGTCTCGGGCTGCCTGCCGATGTGCGGCCACGGCACGATCGGCACCGTCACGGTGGCGCTGGAGCAGGGCTTCGTCGTGCCGCGCACCGAAGGGCGCCTCGCCCTCGAGGTGCCGGCCGGCCGGATCGAGGTCGAGTACCGCCGCGACGGTCGCTTCGTCGAGGAGGTCCGCCTCTACAACATCCCGAGCTACCTGCACGCGGCGGACGTGCGGGTGGAGGTGCCGGGCCTCGGGCCGCTCACCGTCGACGTCTCGTACGGGGGCAACTTCTACGCCATCGTCGAGCCGCAACCGGGATGGCCCGGGCTCGACGCCATGACCTCCGCGGAGATCCTGACGCTCAGCCCGCTCGTGCGCCAGGCGGTGCAGCAGGCGGTGGCGCCGGTCCACCCGGAGGATCCGCGCATTCAGGGCCTCAGCCACGTCATGTGGGCCGACCGGGCCAGGCACCCGCAGGCGCATGCCCGCAACGCGGTGTTCTACGGCGACAAGGGCATCGACCGCTCGCCCTGCGGCACCGGCACCTCGGCCCGGATGGCTCAGAGGACCGCCAAGGGACTCCTGAAGGTCGGTGACGACTTCGTGCACGAGAGCATCATCGGCACGCTGTTCCACGGCCGGGTCGAGGGCACGGCGGAGGTCGGCGGGCATGCCGCCATCCGCCCGAGCATCGGCGGCTGGGCCCGGGTGATCGGGCACAACACCATCCTGGTCGACGAGCGCGATCCCCTGGCCTTCGGCTTCCAGCTCGCGTGACCGCGCGCGGGGCGTCCTACTGCGACGCACCCTCCCCGATCATCGTGAAGCCCTGCGCCTCGAAGAAGCGCCGGGCGGCCTTGCTCCGCAGGTAGGCGAGGAAGCGCGCGCCGCCCTCGCCCTTCGCCTCGGCGGTCACCGCGAAGGGGTAGATCACCGGCTTGTGGCTGTCCTTCGGGAACACGCCCACCACCTTCACGCCGGGATCCGACCGCGCGTCGCTCTCGTAGACGACGCCGAGCGGCGCCTCGCCGCGCGAGACCAGCGCCAGGGCCGCCCGGACGTTGTCGGCCTGGGCGAGCCGCGGCTGGAGCTGCGTCCAGAGCCCCAGCGTCTCGAACGCCGCCTTGGCGTACTTGCCGACCGGCACCGAGCTGACCTCCCCGGTGGCGAGCCGCCCGTCGGGACCGAGCGCCCGGGAGAACCAGTCCGGCGTGAACGCCGCCTCGGCGACCGTCGCGTCCTTCGGCGCCACCACGACCAGGCGGTTGCCGAGGAGGTCCACCCGGGTCTCGGGCCGGATCAGCCTGCGGGCAGCGAGGTAGTCCATCCATTCGAGGTCGGCCGAGGCGAAGAGGTCGGCCGGCGCGCCCTGCTCGATCTGGCGCGCCAGGGCCGAGGAGGCGGCGTAGCTCGCCCGCACCGGGATGCCGCTCTCGGCCGTGAACGCCTTTCCGGCCTCGTCGAGGGCGTTCTTCAGGCTCGCCGCCGCGAACACCGTCATGGGCTCCGCCGCCGCGGCCGGAGCGGCGAAGGCGGTGGCGACGAGGAGGCAGGCGGCCCGGAGGGTGCGGGGAAGTCGCATGGAATCGTCCTCGGCGCGGTTCGGGTGCATCTCGGCCGGCGCGGCCGCCCCGTCATATGCAGGCAAACATGGCGCCGGACAGCCCGGGCGGCGCCGTGTGTCCAAGTTTTTCCGCCTCGGCCGCCCCGTCTGCTTCACCTGCCAGGCTGCCGTGTGCGAAGGTGGCGCAAACGAACGAAACGGCTCCGGGGGGAACCGACGTCATGCTGCTCTACGAGCACCCGCTCTCGTCCTATGCGCAGAAGGTCAAGATCGCCCTGCGCGAGAAGGGCGTGGCCTTCGCCGCCGAACTGCCCGAGAGCTTCGGCACCGGCCGCAGCGACGGCCCCTTCGCGCAGGCCAATCCGCGCACCGAGGTGCCGGTGCTGGTCGACGGCGCGCTGAGCATCTTCGAATCGACCGTGATCCTCGAATACGTCGAGGAGCGCTGGCCCGAGCCGGCCCTGCTGCCGCGCGACCCGGCCAAGCGTGCCCTCGCCCGCATGACCGAGGAGATCTGCGACACCCAGTACGAGGCGGTGAACTGGGGGTTCGGCGAGATCCTGTGGTTCCGCCGCGCCACCGGAGCGCTGGCCGACCGCCTGCGGGCGGAGGCCGCGGCGCAGACGGCGGTGCTGCAGGGCTGGCTGGCCGCCCGCCTCGGCGACGCGCCGTGGTTCGGGGGCGAGGTCTTCGGCTGGGCCGACGCTGCGGCGGCCCCGATGGTCAACCGCTCGGTCCATTACGGCCTCGGACCCGCCGACGGCAGCCCGCTCGCCCGCTGGCACGCCCGGATCCGCGAGCGCCCCTCGGTCGCCGAGACCTTCCGGGAGTTCGACGCGGCGGCGGCCCGGATGGCGGAGGCCTCCGAGCTCTACACCACCGGCGGGCGGCGCCGGGAATACCGCGACCACCGGCTCGAATGGATGGTGAAGTCCGGCGGGGTCGAGGTCGTGCTGGCGGGCCTGCGCGACGGCAACATCCGCTTCCCCTGGCCGGACGCCGGCCGGTCCTGACACCCCATCCCACGCCGCTCCTCGCGCCCCTTGCCGCCTCCGGGAGACCCCATGCATCCCCTGCGCATCCTCGACCGTCTCGAGGAGATCCTGATCGCGAGCCTGATGGCGGGCGCGACGCTGCTGATCTTCGTCGCGGTGGTCCACCGCTACGCATCCGGCATCGACGCGCTCTACCCCATCACCACGGCGATCCACCTCTCCTGGGCCCAGGAGCTGTGCATCTACATGTTCGTCTGGATGGCGAAGTTCGGCGCGGCCTACGGCGTGCGCACCGGCATCCATGTCGGCGTCGACGTGGCGGTGAACCAGCTGCCCCCCGCCTGGCGCGACCGGGTCGTGCTGTTCGGCCTCCTCTGCGGCGCGCTCTTCACCGCCATCGTCGGCACGATGGGGGCCCGCTTCGTCTACGGCCTCGTCGACACCGACCAGACCACCCCGGACCTCGAGATCCCGAGCTGGGTCGTCTATCTGGCGATCCCGCTCGGCTCCTACCTGATGTGCTTCCGCTTCCTCCAGGTCGCCTGGAGCTTCTGGCGCACCGGCGAGCTGCCCCACCACGATCCCGGCCACGTCGAGGGCGTGGTCGAGAGCCCGCACGCGGCACAGGACCTGGCCGACGAAGCCCGCACCGGAGGCCCTGCCCGATGAACGCCGCCATCATCTTCGGGCTGCTCATCGCCCTGATGCTCACCGGGATGCCGATCTCGATCGCGCTCGGCCTCTCGGTGCTCACCTTCCTGTTCACCATGACCACCGTGCCGATCGAGGCGGTGGCGCTCAAGCTGTTCACGGGAATCGAGAACTTCGAGATCATGGCGATCCCGTTCTTCATCCTGTCGGGCAACTTCCTCACCCATGGCGGCGTCGCCCGGCGGATGATCAACTTCGCCACGTCGATGGTCGGCCATTGGCACGGCGGCCTGGGGCTGGCCGGCGTGATGGCCTGCGCGCTGTTTGCCGCCATCTCGGGCTCGAGCCCGGCCACCGTGGTGGCGATCGGCTCGATCATCCTGCCCGCCATGGTGGCGCAGGGGTTCCCCAAGCGCTTCGGCGCCGGGGTCATCACCACCTCGGGGGCGCTCGGGATCCTGATCCCGCCCTCGATCGTCATGGTGATGTACTCGGTGGCCACCAGCGGTGCGGTGGTGACCGGGCCCGACGGCCAGCGCGTCTCCTCGGCGTCGATCTCGACCCTGTTCGTCGCCGGGGTGATCCCGGGCCTGATGCTGGCCGCTCTGCTCGGCTTCACCACCTGGTACCGGGCGCGCAAGTTCGGCTACCCGCGCATGCCGAAGGCGAGCTGGCGCGAGCGCTGGGTCGCGTTCCGCAAGTCGGTCTGGGGCCTGCTGCTGATCGTGCTGGTGCTGGGCGGCATCTACAGCGGCGCCTTCACGCCGACCGAGGCGGCGGCGGTCAGCGCGGTCTACGCCTTCGTCATCGCGCTGTTCGTCTACCGGGACCTCACCTGGCGCGACGTACCGCGGGTGCTGCTCGATTCGGCCAACATGAGCGCGATGCTGCTCTACATCATCACCAACGCGGTCCTGTTCTCGTTCCTGATGACGAGCGAGCAGATCCCGCAGGCGATGGCGAGCTGGATCACCGGGGCGGGCCTCAACTGGGTGGTGTTCCTGCTGATCGTCAACATCCTGCTGCTCGTCGCCGGCAACGTGATGGAGCCGTCCTCCATCGTGCTGATCATGGCGCCGATCCTCTTTCCGATCGCCGCCAAGCTCGGCATCGACCCGGTGCATTTCGGCATCCTGATCGTGGTCAACATGGAGGTCGGCATGTGCCACCCGCCGGTCGGCCTCAACCTCTACGTGGCCTCGGGCATCACCCGCATGGGCATCACGGAGCTGACCATCGCGGTCTGGCCCTGGCTCCTCACCATGCTGATCTTCCTCGTGGTCGTCACCTACGTCCCGGCGATCTCGCTGTGGCTGCCGCGGATGCTCGGGATGATGTGAGATCCTGCCGAGACGGTGTAGGCTCCGGGGAGCGCCCTCGCTTCCCGGAGTTCCGCCATGTCGCTCGTGTTCCCGGTCGTCCTCGGTTCGGTTCGCCCGGGGCGCAACGGCCTGCGCGCCGCCCGCTACCTCGTCCAGACCCTCGAATCCCGCGGTCACGAGGCGCCGCTGGTCGACCCGGCCGAGCTCGGCCTGCCGCTCCTGGAGCGGATGTACAAGGAATACCCGGCGGGCGAGGCGCCGGAGCCGCTGGAGCGTCTCGCCGCCCTCCATCGACGCGCCGACGGGCTCGTCGTCGTGTCGGCGGAGTACAACCACAGCATCCCGCCGGCCCTGTCGAACACCCTCGACCACTTCCTGGAAGAGTATTTCTGGAAGCCCTCGGCGATCGTCTGCTACTCGGCCGGCCGCTACGGCGGTGTGCGGGCGGCGATGCAGCTGCGCGCCATGCTGGGCGAACTCGGCACCCCGAGCATCCCCTCGCTGCTGCCGATCCCCGAGGTGCACAAGGCACTGGACGAGGAGGGCCGCCCGCTCCAGCCCTGGCTGGAACGCCCGACCGGGCGCTTCCTCGACGAGCTGGCGTGGTACGCCGAGGCGCTGCGGGACAAGCGGCGGGGTGGGGTGCCGTACTGACGGTTCGGCCGACGCCGAAGCATGTGCGGGGCGCGTGGGGCTAGCGTCCGGCACCCGGCCACCGACCGCGCCGGCGAGGATCGGCCATGAGCCTGGACGCCGCCATCCGTCACATCCACGCACAGTGGCACGACACCGTCGTGCGTCGCGACATCGAAGGATTGATGGCGCTCTATGCCGACGATGCCGTTTTCGAGAGCCCGCTGGTCTGGGCGGCCCTGCCCGAGGGCGGTACCGGCATCCTCAAGGGGAGCATCGCGATCAGGGATTTCTTCGATCGTGGGTTCCGCTCGCCGCAGAACGGCCTGGGCCGCTGGTATCGCACCAGCACCTACTTCTCCGACGGGCGGCAACTGGCGTGGGAATACCCGCGCCAGGCGCCCGACGGCGATCAGATCGACCTGCTGGAGATGATCGACGTGTCCGGCGGGCTCATCGCCCATCACCGGGTCTATTGGGGCTGGGTCGGCGTGCGGACGCTCTCGCGCCTGCCCGGGCGGTAGACCCGGACAGGGTGCAGGGCTCGCAGGACCGCGCGAGCCGCCCTCAGACCACACCGGCCCGAAGGATGTCGTGGATGTGCAGGATGCCGACCGGGCGCCCGCGATCCACGGCGAACAGCGCGGTGATCTGGGTCCGGTTCATCAGCTCCAGGGCGGCGCTGGCGAAGGTGCCGGGGGTGGTGGTGATCGGCTTGGGCGTCATGATCTCCTCGACGCGGCGGTCGAGGAGGTCGCTGTGGCCGACGCCCCGGCTCATGTGGCGGCGCATGTCGCCGTCGGTGAACATGCCGACGAGCCGGCCGCCCTCGTCCACGATGCCGGCGCAGCCGAAGCGCTTGCCCATCACGGCGATCAACGCCTCGGAGACCCGGACGCCGCGGGGCACCAGCGGCATCTCCTCGCCCGCGTGCATCAGCTGGGCCACGGTCTTGAGCCGGGCCGCGAGCTTGCCGCCGGGGTGGAAGACCTTGAAGTCGCTGGCCGAGAAGCCGCGGCGCTCCAGGAGCGCCACCGCCAGCGCGTCGCCGAGCGCCAGCTGGATCACGCTCGATGAGGTCGGCGCCAGGTTGTGCGGGCAGGCTTCCTTGACGAGCGGCAGCGGCAGCAGGATGTCGGCGGCCTGGCCGAGCGTGCTGTCGGGGTTCGAGGTCATGCCGATCAGCGTCACGGCGAAGCGCTTCGCGAAGCTGATCAGGTCGCCGAGCTCGGTCGTCTCGCCCGACCAGGACAGGGCGATGACGATGTCCTGCTGGGTGATCATGCCGAGGTCGCCGTGGCTGGCCTCGCTCGGATGGATGAACGAGGCCGGCGTGCCCGTCGAGGCGAGCGTCGAGGCGATCTTGCGGCCGATATGGCCGCTCTTGCCGATGCCCGACACGATCACCCGGCCCGGGATGTCGTGGATCGCCGCGACGGCGGCGCCGAACCCGGCCTTCAGCTCGTGGTCGAGGGCGCGGGCCAGCGTCAGGAGCGCCTCGGCCTCGGTGCGGACGCTGCGGATGGCGGAGAAATGCGCCGCCTCGACCACCTGGCCCGCCGCGTTCTCCGGCGCGTCGTAGCTCCCGGCCCGGTTCGAACTCTCCATCGTGCTCCTCGACCCCGCCATGAACTCTCGTGCGTCACGGCGACCCTGCCGACTCATTTGCGGCCAGAATGCGTGTGGCGGCCGGTCTCGCCGGCGATTTTCCGGCGACCGCCCGTCCGTGGCGCGGGCGCCTCAGATCCCGCGCCGCGCGTTCCCGCCGAGATAGCCCTCGACGAGGCCGGTCAGCTCGCCGGCGGTCTCGGCCACGGTGTGGTCGGCGGTGTCGATCACCGCCCGGGCACGGGCGTAGAGCGGCTCGCGGCTCATCAGCACCGCCCGGATCTCCCGCAGGGCGTTGTCGCTGTCGGGCATCCGCGCCTGGGCGAGGCCCTTGGCCGCCTGCTCGCGCACCCGGTGGATGTGCTCCTCGGGCCGCGCCTTGAGCCAGACGGTGAAGAACGAGGACAGCAGCAGGTCGTAGGTGACCGGCTCGGCGACGATGCCGCCGCCGGTCGCCAGCACCATCGGGCCCGGCCGCTCGGCGAGCTGGCGCAGGGCGCCCTGCTCGAGCCGGCGATAGGTCTCCTGGCCGTAGATCGCGAAGATCTCCGCCACCGACAGGCCGTTCTCTCGCTCGATCTCGCGGTTGAGCTCGACGAACGTCCAGCCCATCCGCTCGGCGAGGATGCGCCCGAGGGTCGACTTGCCGGCCCCGCGCAGGCCGATGAGCGCCACGCGCTGCGTCGGGCCCTCCCCCGGGGCCGCCGCGCCCGACAGGACGCGCTTGGCCTCGGAGATCTGCTCGGCCCCCGCCTTTTCCAGGAGGTCGCGCACCACCGGCCAGTCCGGCGGGCTCTCGACCGCGGCGATCAGATCCTCGAGCCGCACGCCCATCGCGATGGCGACGCGGCGCAGGAGGATGATCGAGACGTTGCCCTGCCCGCCCTCGAGCTGCGCGATGTAGCGCTCGGACAGGCCGGAGGTCTGCGACAGCACCTTGCGCGACATCGCCCGCACGGCGCGCATGGTGCGCACGCGCTGGCCGAGGACCGTCAGGAACTCGGCCTCGGCGTCGCCCGCCTCGGGCTCGTCGGCCTCGGGGGCGTCGGCGCTCGGGCGCGATCCGGTTCTGTTCGGCATCGCGGACCTCACCGAGACCGGACGGCGAAGCGGGCGCTTCGTCCGGGCGGCGAGAGGGCGGGACCGGGAGGGAGGATGTGGCGGCTCATGCGATCGTTGACGCTCCGGCGACGTGCTCCGCGGGGCGCGGGGGACGGCGTCCGGGCGGTTCCTTGGGACAAGCGAGAACGCCCATGCTTATCCCATGCCGCCCGGCCCCGCCATGGTGCAGTGCGGGATGCGCGGTGGGTTTCGGAGGGGACGGTCCGCCTGCCCCCAGGGGCGGCGGGGCGGCCTGCGGCGCCCCGCCGCGGAGGACGGTGGGTCAGCCGACCCGCTCGACCGCGAGCGCGACGCCCTGGCCGACGCCGACGCACATCGTGGCGAGGCCGAGCCGGCCGCCGCTGCGGGCGAGCTGGAGCGCGACGCTGCCGGCGATCCGCGCCCCCGACATGCCGAGCGGATGGCCGAGCGCGATGGCGCCGCCATGCGGGTTCACGTGGTCGGCGTCGTCCGGCAGGCCGAGGCCGCGCAGGCAGGCCAGGGCCTGCGAGGCGAAGGCCTCGTTGAGCTCGATCGCGTCGAAGTCGGACGGCTTGAGGCCGAGGCGCGCGCACAAGCGCTCGACGGCGGGGATCGGGCCGATGCCCATTACGCGGGGCGGCACGCCGGCCGAGGCGAGGCCCAGCACCTTGGCGATCGGGGTGAGGCCGTGGCGCTCGGCCGCCTCGCGGGTGGCGAGCACCAGGGCGGCGGCGCCGTCGTTGACGCCGGACGCGTTGCCGGCGGTCACCGTGCCGTCCTTCTTCAAGAAGGGCTTCAGCTTGGCGAGGCCCTCCGCGGTGGTGTCGGCCCGGGGATGCTCGTCGCGCTCGACCTTGACGTGGCCGCCCTTGCGGTCGGGAATCTCGACCGCGACGATCTCACGGGCGAAGGTGCCGTCGGCTTGCGCCCGGGTCGCGCGCTGCTGCGAGCGCAGCGCGAAGGCGTCCTGGTCGGCGCGGCCGATCTGATAATCCTCGGCGACGTTCTCGGCGGTCTCCGGCATCGAATCGACGCCGTACTGAGCTTTGAGCACCGGGTTGACGAAGCGCCAGCCGATCGTGGTGTCGTGGATCTCGGCCTGGCGCTGGAACGCGCCCTCGCTCTTGCCCATCACGAAGGGCGCCCGGGTCATCGATTCGACGCCGCCCGCCACCGCGAGGTCGAGGTCGCCGGCCCGGATCGCGCGCGCTGCCGTACCCACCGCGTCGAGGCCGGAGGCGCAGAGCCGGTTGAGCGTCAGGCCGGCCACCCGCTCGGGATAGTCGGCGAGCAGGAGCGCCATGCGGGCGACGTTGCGGTTGTCCTCGCCGGCCTGGTTGGCGCAGCCGAGAAACACCTCCTCGACCGCCTCCTTGAGCGAGGGGGTGCGGCGCGCGAGCTCGGTGAGCGGCACGGCGGCGAGGTCGTCGGCCCGCACGCGCGCGAGCGCGCCGCCGTAGCGGCCGATCGGCGTGCGCACGTAATCGCAGATGTAGACGTCCCGCACCGCGCTCATGGTCTCTCTCCCGGGTCGTGATTTCGAAAAATCGGTACGGCGACGCGCCGGATCGATCAAGCCCCCGGCGGGCCGGGACCCGGACCTGACAGAATGTCGCGGCGTCTTGTGCGGTGCGGCCGGAACCCCCACTGTCTCGCTCTGTGACCGTTCGTCTCTGGACATCTCTCGCGCGTCTCTGCGCGACCGCCTTCCTCGGCCTCGGCCTCGCCCTCCTGGCGGTGTCCGCGGCGGATGCGGCGGCCGGCCGTCCCGAACCGGTCCTGCGCGCCAGCCACGGCGCCTCGCCGATGGCGGCGCTCCACGCGCATTGGGTGAAGAGCCCGGCCTGCACGCTCACGGCGGGCGGCGTCGACAATCCCCGCCCGGACGACGGCGGCGCGGCGAGCACGAACCTCGCCTGCCCGGCCGAGAAGCCGGCGGCGGGTGCCGCCACACTGATGCCGCCGCGGCGCCTCGGCGCCCTGGTCCAGGCCCGCGCCGCCCTGCCCGAGCGCCCGCCGAAAGACCGCGCCTGACGGCCGTCCTTCGCCTTCCTTAACGGAAGCCGACGCATCGTCACATCTCCGCCTCGGAATCTTGCGAGCCTCGGGGCCCGCCGCTGCCGCGTGGCAGCTGCGCCGAAGCGCGTATCCCAGGCCCGCGCCACCGCGAGCCCCGCCCGACCCTATGCCCGGACGCCCGGCGGCGCCACGCGCCCCGGCCGCTTCCGCAAACCGCGCAGGAAAGACCGCCCGTGATCCAAAGCCGCCGCCTCCTCCTCGGAGCGACCGCCCTCCTCCTCGGGCTCGCCGCCTGCAAGCCGGCCCAGCAGGCCGCCGCGCCCACGGCGCCGGCCGCGCCGCCGGAGGTCTCGATCGTGACGGTCAAGCACCAGCCGATCCCCTACGAGCGCGACCTGCCGGGCCGCGCCGCGCCGACCCGCATCGCCGAGGTCCGGGCCCGGGTCGCCGGCCTCGTCACCAAGCGCACCTTCGAGCAGGGCAGCCAGGTCAAGGAGGGCGACATCCTCTACAAGATCGACCCGATGCCGTTCCGCGCCGACCTCGCCAGCGCCGAGGCAGCGCTCGCCAAGGCCGAGGCCGCCCTGGTGCTGACCCGCCAGCAAGCCGAGCGCCTGGAGACCCTGCTGTCCCGCCAGACCGCGAGCCAGGCCCAGTACGACGCTGCCTTCGCGGCCCAGAAGCAGGCCGAGGCCGAGGTCGCCGGCGCCAAGGCGGCCCGCGACCGGGCCCAGCTCAACCTCGGCTATACGGACGTGCGGGCGCCGATCTCGGGCCGGATCGGCCGGGCGCTGGTCACCGAGGGCGCGCTCGTCGAGCAGGGCGGCGCCAGCAACCTCGCGACGATCCAGCAGCTCGACCCGATCTACGTCGACATCACCCAGTCGGTCGGCGAGCTGAACAAGCTGCGCCGGGATCTCGCCAGCGGCGAGCTCGACCGCCTCGCCGCCGACGTCGCGAGCGTGCGGGTCATCATGGACGACGGCTCGCTCTACCCCGAGCCCGGCCGCCTGCTGTTCTCCGACGTGACCGCCGATCCGAGCACCGGCCAGGTGACGCTGCGCGCCGTGGTGCCCAACCCCCACGGCGAGCTCTTCCCCGGCATGTATGTCCGCGCGCGCATCAAGCAGGGCATCGATTCCGACGCCATCGCGGTGCCGCAGCAGGCGGTCCACCGCTCCAACGACGGCCGCGCCCAGGTCTGGCTCGTCGGTCCCGACCAGAAGGTGATGCTCCAGCCGGTCGAGGTCGGCCCGGTGGTCGAGGGCCAGTGGGTGATCCGCGACGGGCTGAAGGAGGGCGACCGGGTCGTCGCCGAGGGCTTCCAGAAGATCGTCGCCGGCACCCAGGTCGCGGTGGTGCCGTTCGAGACCACCACGGTGGCGTCGGCGGGGTCCCACCCCGCTCCCGCCTCGACCGAACAGCGCTGAGGAGGACACCACCTTGGCGAGCTTCTTCATCGACCGGCCGATCTTCGCCTGGGTCGTCGCGCTGTTCATCTGCCTGGGCGGCGTGCTCACGATCCCGATGCTGCCGGTGGCGCAGTACCCGATCATCGCGCCGCCCTCGATCGCCCTCTCCACCGCCTTCCCGGGCGCTTCGGTGGAGGACCTCTATACCGGCACGACCCGGCTCATCGAGGATGAGCTGAACGGGGCGGCCAACATCCAGAGCTTCGAATCGGCGAGCGATTCGTTCGGCGTCGTCGAGATCACGGCGAACTTCGAGCCGGGCACCGATCCGGGCTATGCCGGCGTCGAGGTGCAGAACCGCCTCAAGCGCGTCGAGGCGCGCCTTCCCGCGGAGGTGCGCCAGCAGGGCATCCTGGTCGAGGAGGCCTCGGCCGCGACCCTCAACATCATCACCCTCGTCTCCAAGGACGGGTCGATGGACGAGGTCGCGCTCGGCGACTTCCTCATCCGCAACGTCATCAACGAGATCCGCCGCATCCCGGGTGTCGGGCGCGCCACCCTGTACTCGACCGAGCGCTCGTTGCGGGTCTGGATCGACCCCGACAAGCTGCGCGGCCTGTCGCTCAACGCCGCCGACGTGACCCAGGCGATCACCCGCCAGAACGTCCAGATCGCGTCGGGCGCCGTCGGCGCCCAGCCGAGCCCGGAGACCAACGCGGTCAACTACCCGATCACCGTCAAGGGCCAGATGCGGGCCCCCGAGGAGTTCGGCGCGGTGGTGCTGCGGGCCAATCCCGACGGCTCGACCGTGCGCCTGCGCGACGTCGCCCGGATCGAGCTCGGCGGCGAGGACTACAAGTTCACCACCCGCCTCAACGGCGGCCCGGCCGCCGGCATCTCGGTGACGCTCGCCCCCGACGGCAACGCGCTCGACACCGCCAAGGCGATCCGCGCCAAGATGGTCGAGCTGTCCCAGTTCTTCCCCGACACGGTGAAGTGGGACATCCCCTACGACATCACCCCGGCCGTCGAGGCCTCGATCGAGAAGGTGCTCCACACCCTCGTCGAGGCGGTGGTGCTGGTGTTCATCGTGATGTTCCTGTTCCTGCAGAACATCCGCTACACCCTGATCCCGACGATCGTGGTGCCGATCGCCTTGCTCGGCACCTGCACGATCATGTTGCTCGCCGGGTTCTCGATCAACGTGCTCACCATGTTCGGCATGGTGCTGGCGATCGGCATCCTGGTCGACGACGCCATCGTGGTCGTCGAGAACGTCGAGCGGATCATGTCCGAGGAAGGGCTGTCTCCCAAGGAGGCGACCCGCAAGGCGATGACCCAGATCACCGGCGCGATCATCGGCATCACGCTGGTGCTCGTCGCGGTGTTCATCCCGATGGCGTTCTTCCCCGGCTCGGTCGGCATCATCTACCGCCAGTTCTCGATCGCGATGGTGACCTCGATCGCCTTCTCGGCCTTCCTGGCGCTGTCGCTGACCCCGGCGCTCTGCGCCACGCTCCTGAAGCCCGTCGAGCCCGGCCACCACCACGCCAAGCGGGGCTTCTTCGGCTGGTTCAACCGCATCGTCGACCGCGAGACCGCGCGCTACGGCCGCGGCGTCGCCTGGGCGGTGAGGAAGTCCGGCCGGATGATGGTGGTCTACCTGATCCTGGTCGCGGGCGTGGCCTACGCCTTCGTGCGCCTGCCCGAGGGCTTCCTGCCGGTCGAGGACCAGGGCTTCTTCACCGTCGACATCCAGACCCCGCCGGGCTCCTCGTTCAACCGCACGCTCGCCGCGGTGAAGAAGACCGAGGAGCACCTGCTCGCCCAGCCGGGCGTGGCGACCGTGACGATCGTCAACGGCTTCTCGTTCTCCGGCCAGGGCCAGATGACCTCGCAGGCCTTCGTGACGCTGAAGCCCTGGTCGGAGCGCGGCAAGGACCAGTCGGCGGCGGCGCTCGTCGTCGGCACCAACAAGGCGATGGCGAGCTACCGCGACGCGGTGATCCAGGCGCTCGAGCCGCCGCCGATCGACAACCTCGGCAACGCCTCGGGCTTCAGCTTCCGCCTCCAGGACCGGGCCCAGAAGGGCTACGCCGCCCTGATGGCGGCCCAGGAGCAGCTGCTGGCGCTCGCCCGCAAGAGCCCAATCCTCAAGAACGTCTACGTCGAGGGCCTGCCGCCTGCGCCGCAGGCGGAATTGGTGATCGACCGCGAGAAGGCGGCGGCGCTCGGCGTCAACTTCTCCGACATCAACGACACGATCCAGGTCAATCTCGGCTCGGTCTACACCAACGACTTCCCCAACCGGGGCAAGATGCAGCGGGTGATCGTCCAGGCCGACGACGCCCAGCGCCTCAACGCCACCGACCTCCTGAACTACGGCGTCAAGAATCACCTCGGCACGATGGTGCCGATGTCGTCCTTCGCCGACCTCAAGTGGAGCGTCGGCCCGTCCCAGATCATCGGCTTCAACGGCTACCAGTCGGTCCGCTTCACCGGCGAGCCGGCGGCGGGCTTCACCTCGGGCGAGGCGATCGCCGAGATGGAGCGGCTGATGACCGAGTTGCCGAAGGGGTTCGGCTATACCTGGACCGGGCAGTCGCTGCAGGAGAAGCAGGCGGGATCGCAGGCGACGCTGCTGCTAGCCCTCTCGGTGCTGATCGTGTTCCTGTGCCTCGCGGCACTCTACGAGAGCTGGTCGATCCCGCTCGCGGTGATGCTGGTCATCCCGCTCGGCGTGATCGGCTCGGTCGCCGGCGTGCTCATCCGGGACATGCCGAACGACGTGTACTTCAAGATCGGGCTCATCACGATCATCGGCCTGTCGGCCAAGAACGCGATCCTGATCATCGAGTTCGCGCGCGAACTCTGGAAGCCGGGCACCAAGCTGGTCCCGGCCACGGTCGAGGCCTCGCGCCTGCGCTTCCGCCCGATCGTGATGACCTCGCTCGCCTTCATCTTCGGCGTCGTGCCGCTCGCCATCGCGACCGGCGCGGCCTCGAAGAGCCAGCAGGCGATCGGCACCGGCGTGATGGGCGGAATGATCTCCGCCACCGTGCTGGCGGTGATCCTGGTCCCGGTCTTCTTCGTCGTCGCGATGCGGTTCTTCCAGAGGAAACGCGTGCGCGAGGAGAACCTGGAGGCGGCACCCGGCGCCGTCCACGCGGCTGAGCCGGCCCGCGAGCCGGCCTCAGCCCACGGGCACTGACGGGCGCGACCCTCTAGAGAGCTTCACGATCGCGAAGCTCTCTAGATTTTTGATTTCGCCGCATTTTCTTCGACGAGCCGGCATCGATCTCGTCGGAAAATGCTATGACGTGCGGCGACGACATCGACGGCCCGGGACGCGATCCGCGTCCCGGGCCGTTCCGTTTCAGATCTCCAGCACCCCGATCGTCTCCTCGTCGAAGGCGACGCTCTTCACGATCGCCAGTACCGGCAGCCCCGGCGCGAGAGCCAGTTCGTGGGCGGCGAGCCGGGTGACCTCGGCGACCAGCGCCGCGCCGCCGCAGGCGATCTCGACCCGGGCATGGGCGCCCTCCCCCGGCGTGACCGCGACGACCGTGCCGGGCAGGACGTTGCGGGCGCTCAATCCGCGCGGCGCCTCGCGGGCCACCAGCACGTCGCGGGCCCGCACCCGGACCCGGAGGCTGGAACCGGTCGGCAGGGGAACGCGCGGCACGGTGAGCCGACCCGGCGCACCGTCGAGGTGGGTCAGCCCGAAGGCGTCGTCGTGGGCGGCGACGCGCAGGGACAGGAGGGCGCCGGTCTCGGCCGTCTCGCGGCCCGGAAAGAGGGCGGCCCGGCGCAAGACCTCGGCGGCGGGGCCGCAGGCCGCGACGCGCCCCTCATCCAGCACCACCACGGTATCGGCGAGACGCGCCACCTCGGCCACCGCGTGGCTGACATAGACGATCGGCACCCGGGCCTCGTCGCGCAGCCGCGCGACGTAGGGCAGGATCTCGGCCTTGCGCGCCGCGTCGAGGGCCGAGAGCGGCTCGTCCATCAGCAGCAGCCGCGGGCGGGCGAGCAGCGCCCGGCCGATCGCGACCCGCTGGCGCTCGCCGCCCGACAGCCCGGCGGGCCTGCGCTCCAGGAGACGCGCGATGCCGAGAAGGTCCGCCACCGCGTCGAGGCTCGGCCCGCCGGAGCGGTGGCGGGCGAAGAAGCGCCCGAACAGCAGGTTCTGGCGCACGCTGAGATGCGGCATCAGCCGCGCCTCCTGGAACACGTAGCCGATCCGGCGCCGGTGCACCGGCACGAAGATCCGCGCTGCGGTGTCGAGGAGGACGACACCGTCGACCACGATGCGCCCGAGATCCGGCCGCACCAGCCCGGCGATCACGTCGACGAGGGTCGACTTGCCCGAGCCCGAGCGGCCGAACAGGGCGGTCACTTGGCCCGCCGCCGCGAACTCCGCCTCGAGCGCGAAGGCGCCGCGCCGGTGCCGGACCGAGACCTCGATCATGCCGGAGATCCGGTCATGCCCCGAGCCGGGCCTTGGCCCGCCGGGCGAGCCACTCCGAGGCGACGAGCGCCGCCATCGACAGGGCGACCGAGACCAGGGCGAGGCGCAGCGCCCCCGCCTCGCCGCCCGGCACCTGGGTCAGGGTGTAGATCGCCGCCGGCAGGGTCTGGGTCTCGCCCGGGATGTTCGACACGAAGGTGATGGTGGCGCCGAACTCCCCCATCGCCTTGGCGAAGGCCAAAACCGCCCCGGCGAGGATGCCCGGCAGCGCAAGCGGCAGCGTCACGACGAGGAAGATCGCGGCGGGCGCGGCCCCCAGCGTGCCGGCGGCCTGTTCGAGCTTCGTGTCCACCGCCTCGAAGGACAGGCGCATCGCCCGCACCATCAGGGGAAAGCCCATCACCGCGCAGGCGAGCGCCGCCCCGGTCCAGCGGAACGAGAACACGATGCCGATCTCGGCGAGCGCCGGCCCGAACCAGCCCCGGCGACCGAAGGCGAGGAGCAGCAGGTAGCCGGTCACCACCGGCGGCAGGATCAGGGGCAGGTGGACCAGCCCGTCGAGGAGCGCCCGGCCGCGGAACTCGCGCCGGGCGAGCAGGTAGGCGACCGCGAGGCCCGGCAGCAGGCTCGCCAGCGTCGCCACGCTCGCCACCAGCAGGCTGAGCCGGAGCGCGCTCCACTCGTCGGGGGTCAGGAACAGGGCGCGAGCTTCCCGGTGGGACGATCCTGCACCATGGCGGATCGGCGTCCGGAGTCCAGGCCCCGCACGGCAACGCTGCGTTTCAGTGCGCAACGGTTGATCCGCGCCGGCAATTGGGGAGTGTGAGGGCGACCGACCGCGATGGAGCCCCGGATGATCACGTTCTACTTCAACGGTTCGCCCAACCCGACCAAGGTCGCGCTGTTCCTCGAGGAAGCCGGGCTTCCCTACGAGGCGGTGGCGGTCGACACCCGCAAGGGCGAGCAGTTCGCCCCCGACTTCCTGAAGCTCAACCCGAACGGCAAGGTGCCGGTGCTGGTCGACGACGGCCAGGTGGTGTTCGATTCAAACGCGATCCTGCTCTACCTCGCCGAGAAGACCGGCCGCTTCCTGCCCCCGTCCTCCGAGCGCGCCGCGCTCCTGTCCTGGCTGATGTTCGTGGCGACCGGCATCGGCCCGTTCTCCGGCCAGGCGGTGCATTTCCGCAATTTCGCGCCGGAAAAGGTGCCCTACGCCAACGACCGCTACCAGTACGAGGCGAAGCGCCACTACGGCGTCCTCGACCGGCACCTCGCCGAGCACGAGTGGATGGTGGGCGAGGCCTACGGCATCGTCGACATGGCGGTGTGGGGCTGGGCCCGGATGCTGCCCTTCGTGATGGGCGAGGACGCCTATGCCGATCTCCCCAACGTGAAGCGCCACGTCGACGCGATCGCGGCCCGCCCCGCCGCCGCCAAGGCCGTCGCCCTCAAGGACCGCTTCACCTTCAAGGCCGAGTTCGACGCCGAGGCGCGCGGCCACATGTTCAAGCACCTGGCGAAGGCGGGGTGACTTCGGGCGGATGATGGCGTCCGTCCCGTTCGCGACCTCGTCCGGGGGCGCGGTTCGGGACGGACGAAGACCGACATTCGACGAGACCGACAACAAAAGCCGGGAGGCCACGCCATGAAATCCTTCGACAACCCGTTCAAGCGCGGCCTCGCCGAGGACCGTCGGCTCGCCGGCCTGTGGATGACCACCGGCTCGGCCGGCATCACCGAGCTCGCCGCCGGCGCCGGCTTCGCCTGGATGCTGATCGACATGGAGCACTCGCCCAACGACCTGATCCAGGTCGTCGACCACCTGCGCGCCGCCGAGGGCGGCACCGCCGAGCCGGTGGTGCGGGTGCCATGGAACGAGCCCGTGATGGTCAAGCGCCTGCTCGACCAGGGCGCCCGCTCGCTGATGTTCCCCTTTGTGCAGAATGCCGAGGAGGCGCGCCGGGCGGTTGCGGCGACGCGCTACCCGCCGCACGGCATCCGGGGCTTTGCCGGCGCCTCGCGCGCGACCGGCTACGGGTTGCGGCCGGACTACCACGCCCGCTCGGCCGGCGAGGTCTGCGTCGTGGTGCAGGTCGAGACCGCGCAGGCGCTGGAGGCGGCCGGCGAGATCGCCGCGGTCGAGGGCGTCGACGGGGTGTTCATCGGCCCCAACGACCTCGCCGCCAGCATGGGCCATCTCGGGAGGCCCGAGGCGGCACCGGTGCGGGCGGCGATCGCCGCCGCCCTGCCGCGGATCCGCGGCGCCGGCAAGGCGGCCGGCATCCTCAACTTCGACGAGGCCGGGGCGAAGGCCGAGTTCGAGGCCGGGTTCGGCTTCGTGGCGGTGGCGGGCGACGCCGCGCTGCTTGCCCGCGAGACCCAGCGGGTCGCGAAGCTCTTCGGCGCCTGAGCGCCGCATCCGGAGGATCCCGATGGCCGCCCTGTCGTTCCAGCACCGCTTCGAGCCCGCCGCCGACCCGGCGCTCCCGCCGCTCCTGCTCCTGCACGGCACCGGCGGCGACGAGGACGACCTTCTGCCCCTCGGCCGGGCGCTGTCGCCCGGGGCGGCCCTGCTCTCGCCCCGCGGCCAGGTGCTGGAGGGCGGCGCGCCGCGCTTCTTCCGCCGCCTCGCCGAGGGCGTGTTCGACGAGGCCGACGTTGTGCGCCGGGCCGGCGACCTCGCCGGCTTCGTGGCGGCGGCGCGGGCCGAGTACGGCCTCGCGGCACCGCTCGCCGTCGGCTTCTCCAACGGCGCCAACATCGCCGCCGCCCTGATGCTGCTGCATCCGGGCGTGCTCGCCGGCGCCGTGCTGCTGCGGGCGATGGTGCCCCTGGCAAATCCCGCGGCCGGACGCCTCGACGGTGAGCCCGTGCTGATCCTGTCGGGACGGATGGATCCGATCGTGCCGGCCGACAACGCGGCGGGCCTCGCCGCGATGCTGCGGCAGGCGGGTGCGGCCGTCACCCACGAGGCGCTGCCCGCCGGCCACGGCCTGTCGCAGGCCGACCTGGTGCGGGTAAAGGCGTGGCTCGCCGGTCACCCCTGACCGCGGGCCGGGGCGGGAGCGCCCGGCCGACATCCTGCATCGGCCGCCGTGCCCGATGCCGACCGGCCTGCGCGGCCGGATCGGCGGCACGGCATTGCCGGAATTGCCGCAAGGGCATGTTAAGCGCTGGCATCTAACGGCGAAGGAGAGTGACACGAGACTCGGAGGATCGACCCCGGATCTCGTATGATTGTCCATCGGAGCCGCGGAATGGACCTCGCTGCAAATCCGCCGGTCGTGAAGATCCTCGCTTTCGCGCTGTTCTCGCTGCCGATCTTCGCCACCACCTTGAGAGCCGGCATCATCCCGAAGCGCTTCGTCCTGACCTTCGCTTGCGTCGGCTTGGCGATCTACGCCTACGAACATCGCGCCGACTTCGCTTTCGCTCATGTCATGTCCGTGGTGAACACGACGACGGTCGTCATGGTCGTGGCACTCGGACTGTTCGCTATCGGCAGTCTCGGTGCCGGGATGGGGAAGTTCTACGTCGCGACCGTGCCGTGGTTCTCGACCTGGGACCTCGTCGCCGTCGTCGCGGTGGCCGGCATCCTCACCGTGCCGCAGATCATCGTGCACGGTCTGATCGGACGGCGGACCAGCATCCAGAGCGCCCCCTACCTGGTCGCTGCCGGGTGCCTGGTCATCGGCACCGCCTTGCGGTGACCGATGAAGCGGTGGCCGGCTCCATCCTCCTGCCCGTCACGGCAGCGCCAGCCGCCCGAATGCATCCCTCAAGCGCGGCAGGGCGAGATCCACGAAGGCCCGCATCGCCTCGATCCGGTCCATGATCGTTCCAGTTTCCGGAAGGCTGAATGCCGGATCGCGGCCGTTCCGCCGCGCTGCGGGGGAGACTACCTCAGGCGACGGCACCGGTCAGGATTCGATCCGTCCGGGTGCGATGGGAGGCCGGTCATGCGGCGGTTCTTCGAGATCCTGTTCACTCCGGCGGTGCGGGCGGCGCAGAGCCGCCTCGGCTCGCCCTTCGCCGGCCACGACGTGCCCGGCCCCGCCCTCGACGCCCGTCTCGGGCCGAACGAGGCCGAGTTCCTGGCGGCCCGCGACAGTTTCTTCCTCTCGAGCGTGTCGTCGGACGGCTGGCCCTACATCCAGCATCGCGGCGGGCCGGCGGGGTTCGTCCGCGTCCTCGACGCGGACACGATCGCCTGGGCGGAATTTTCCGGCAACCGGCAGTACCTCACCCTCGGCAACGTCGCGGGCGACGACCGGGTGGCCTTGTTCGTTCTCGACCATGCCGCTCGACGGCGGCTGAAGCTGATCGGCCACCTCGCCTTCCACGAGGCCCGGGAGCGGCCGGATCTGGTCGAGGCGGTGAGCGTCGCGCCCTACCGGGCCCGGATCGAGCGGGTCGCGGTGCTGCGGGTCGCGGGCTTCGACTGGAACTGCCCGCAGCACATCACCCCGCGCTTCACCGGCGCCGAGATCGAGGCGGCGATGCAGGCCTCGCGAGGCGAGGCCCTGGCCTAGAATGCTTCACGATCGCGTTGCGATCGTGAAGTTCTCCAGGTTTTTGACGTTGCGGCATTGTCCGACGAGCCGGCATCCGCGTCGTCGGACAATGTTCCGGGTCGCCGCTACTGCGCGGCGAAGAATTTCAGGTCGAGCGCCGAGAGCGAGAGCAATGGCGCCGGCATCACCACGCCGGCGACCCGCATGGCGCGGGCCGCCGCGCGGCAGGCCTGGATGTCGCCGCTCGCCGCCGCCGCATCGACCTTCGCGACCAGTTCCGGGCTCGGGCCCTTCGGTGCCGGTGCGGCGGCCGGCGCAGGCGCCGCCTGGCTCTGGGCCTGGCCCTGGGGGCCGGCGGCCCCCGGCCCGGTCTGAGCCACCGGGCCGCTGAGACCCGACTTCTGCTGCGTCTCGCCGGCGCCGTTGCTCGGCAGCTGCGCCGCGCCCTTGTCGGGTGCCTGGACGGCGGCGGTGGCGGGTTGCGCCGGGGCCGGGGCCGGGGCGTCCGGCGCCTTCGGGTGCACGAAGGCGACGAGCTCCTGGCACAGGTTGGCCGGCGGGCCGCCGGCCTGCGCCGCGGTCACGCCCGCGGCGAGGCCGGCGGCAACGAGGAGGAACAGGCCTGTCTTCACGAGCCCGCCTCCGCCTTGTGGTGTCCGCCCTGGCCGGGCTCCTTGATGTCGCCGGTCCAGCGCGGGCCGACGAGGTTGGTGCCGGGGTCCGAGACCCGGGCGCCCGAGGTGGCGAAGGCCTGGTAGGCGAAACGCTGGTTCTCGGCGAGCAGGAAGCTCGCCGCGGTGGCCAGGACCACGGCCGCCGCCACGGCGACCAGAAAGGCTTTCATCGCTGCTGCTCTCCCCGCCCGTTCACTCGGCCGGCACCTGACCGCGGCCGAGCTGCGGCCCGCTCGCGGTCTTGGCCTGCTGCTCTTTCACCCAGAGGTCGTGGTGGACCTTGGCCCAGGCCAGGTCGACCTCGCCGCTGCCCATGGCGTCGTAGGCGCCCTCCATGCCGAGCGACCCGATATAGATGTGGGCCAGGATGCCGGCGATGAACACCACGCCGATCAGCGAGTGGATCACCTGCATCACCTGCATCCCGTTGATGTCCGTGACCGCGAACGGGAAGATCATCATCAGGCCGGTGGCGCTCATGGCCAGCCCGAAGCCGACCACCATCCAGAACACCATCTTCTGGCCGGCGTTGAAGCGGCCGGCGCTCGGATGCGCGTCGCCGATCAGGCCGCCGCCCTGCTTGAGCCAGATCCAGTCGATCTTGCCGGGGATGTTGTCGCGCACCCACAGCACCAGCATGAACAGCACGCCGAGCATGAACGGCCAAGCCAGGTAGATGTGCGCGTACTTGCCGTACTGGGCCAGGGTCGCGAACGCCTCGGGCCCGATCAGCGGCATCAGCAACCGCTTGCCGAAGATGTAGTTGAGGCCCGACAGCGACAGCACGATGAAGCAGGACGCCGTCATCCAGTGCGAGAAGCGCTCGAAGCCGTTGAAGCGAAGGATCTTCTTGCCCGATTCCTCGCTGTGCTCGAGCCGGATGCGCCCGCGGGTGAAGTAGAACAGGCCGAGCGCGGCGATCATGCCGAGCACGGCGAGCGCCCCGATCCACGGCATCCAAGATTCGCGGAACGCCCGCCATTCCCGCCCCTGCGGCTGGATCAGGTTGGCGGCGGTGGCGTTCGGGATCGAGATCCGTCCGTGGATCTTCGGGTCCTGCTTGAACAGCATCTCCTCGTTGACCGAGGAGGCGGTGGGGTTGGGGGCGCCGTCCGGCGCGCGGACCTGGGCGAGGGCGGGGGCCGCCAGCGCCAGGGTCGCCGTCAGGAGGGCGATGGAGGTGAGCCTGCGCATCGACATCCCTCAGATCGCGATCGTTTCGCGGTAGGCCGTCTTCCAGCCCCACGCGCCCGAGCCGTAGCCGCGCTTGATCACCCGCTCCTTGTAGATCTGGGCGATCATCTCGCCGTCACCGGCGAGCAGCGACTTGGTCGAGCACATCTCGGCGCAGAGCGGCAGCTTGCCCTCGGCGAGGCGGTTCGAGCCGTACTTCTCGTACTCGGCGACCGACAGGTCGGCCTCGGGCCCGCCCGAGCAGTAGGTGCACTTGTCCATCTTGCCGCGGGAGCCGAAGTTGCCGACGCGGGGATATTGCGGTGCCCCGAACGGGCAGGCGTAGAAGCAGTAGCCGCAGCCGATGCACAGATCCTTGGAGTGCAGCACCACGGCATCCGCCGTGGTGTAGAAGCAGTTCACCGGGCACACCGCCGCGCAGGGCGCGTCGGTGCAGTGCATGCAGGCCATCGAGACCGAGCGCTCGCCGGGCTTGCCGTCGTTGAGGGTGATGACCCGGCGACGGTTGATGCCCCACGGCACCTCGTGCTCGTTCTTGCAGGCGGTGACGCAGGCGTTGCACTCGATGCAGCGGTCGGCGTCGCAGAGGAACTTCATTCTGGCCATGAGGATCCCCCCTTACGCCGCGCTGATCTGACAGAGGGTCACCTTGGTCTCCTGCATGCCCGTGACGGGATCGAAGCCGTAGGTGGTGACGGTGTTGACGCTCTCGCCGAGCACCACCGGGTCGGCGCCCTTCGGGTAGAAGTCGCGCATGTCCTTGCCCTGGAACCACCCCGAGAAGTGGAACGGCATCCAGGCGACGCCCTTGGCGACGCGATCGGTCACCAGCGCCTTCACCTTGGCCTTGGACGAATTTTCCGGGCCGTACACCCAGACGAACTGGCCGTCCTTGATGCCGCGCTCGGCGGCGTCCTGGGTGTTGACCTCGACGAACATGTCCTGCTGCAGCTCGGCGAGCCACGGGTTCGACCGGGTCTCCTCGCCGCCGCCCTCGTACTCGACGAGGCGGCCGGACGACAGGATGATCGGGAACTGCTTGGCGATCCCGCGATCGACCGCCGCCTTCTGCACCGAGAAGCCGACATTGGGCATGCGGAACTGCCGCTCGTCGGGCCGCGTCGGGTACTTGGCGACGAGGTCGGGCCGGGGCGAGTAGACCGGCTCGCGATGGACCGGCACCGGGTCGGGCAGGTTCCAGGCATTGGCCCGGGCCTTGCCGTTGCCGAACGGGATCACGCCGTGATCGAGGCAGACCCGCTGGATGCCGCCCGACAGATCGGTGGCCCAGCTGACCGCGTCCGGGTTGTTCCCGCCGATCCGCTTGATCGTGGCGAGCTCGGCCTCGGTCAGGTCCTTGTCCCAGCCGAGCTTGCGGAACACCCCGAAGGTGAATTCGGGGTAGCCGTCGGTCAGGTCGGAATCCTTGGTGAAGGAATCCTCGGCCAGCAGCGTCTGCCCGTTGCGCTCGGTGCCGAACCGCGCCCGGAAGGTGCTGCCGCCCTCCTTCACGTGCAGCGACGTGTTGTAGAGGATGTGGGTGCCCGGATGCTTCAGCTCCGGCTTGCCCCAGCACGGCCAGGGCAGGCCGTAATAGTCGCCGCCGACCTCAGGGTCGTCCTTCGGCGCGCGCAGCGTCACGAGGTCGAACTTGTGCTGGTTCTTCATATGCGCCTTGAGGCGCTCGGGGCTCTGGCCGCTGTAGCCGGTCGACCAGCCGCCGCGGTTGATCTCCCGCAGGAGGTCTTCCGCCACCGGGATGCCGTCCACGACCTTGATGTTCTTGAACAGCGACTCGGCGAAGCCGAGCTTCACCGCCATCCGGTAGATGACCTCGTAGTCGTTCTTCGACTCGAAGGCCGGCTTCACGACCTGCTCGCCCCACTGCAGCGTGCGGTTCGAGGCGGTGCGCGACCCGTCCATCTCCAGCGAGGTGCAGATCGGCAGGAGGTAGGTGTTGTCGCGCCGCGCATCCATCGCCGCGAAGGTGGTCGGGTGCGGGTCGGCGACGACCAGCAGCTCCAGCTCCGCCATGCCCTTCACCGCCTCGGGCATCCGGGTCACGGTGTTGCCGCCGTGGCCGAACACCATCATGGCCTTGAGCGGCGTGCGCTGGTCGACCTGCTCGGGCGGCAGGCTCACCGCGTCGAACCACCGGGTCGAGGTGAGACCGGGGGTCTCCATGTTCTCCTTGCGCGAGCGGGCCTTGCGGCCGGCGCTGGCGGGCACCTCGTCGAAGCGCGACTGCAGCCAGTCGTACTCGACCTCCCAGACCCGGGCCCAGTGCTTCCAGCCGCCCTCGACGAGGCCGTAATAGAGCGGCAGCGTCGTGACATCGAGGCCGAGATCGGTCGCGCCCTGGACGTTGGTGTGGCCGCGGAAGATGTTGGCCCCCGTCCCCGGCTTGCCGACGTTGCCGGTGGCCAGGCACAGGATGCACAAAGCCCGCACGTTGGCGGTACCGACCGTGTGCTGGGTCGCGCCCATGCACCAGATCAGCGTCGCGGGCTTCTCCTTGGCGAAGAGCTCGGCGACGCGCTTCAGCTGCTCGCCGGGCACGCCCGACACCCGCTCGACCTCGTCGGGCGTCCACTTGGCGACCTCCTTGCGGACGTCGTCCATCGCGTAGACGCGCTGCTCGATGAAGGCCTTGTCCTCCCAGCCGTTCTGGAAGATGTGCCAGAGGATGCCCCACACCACCGGGATGTCGGTGCCGGAGCGGATGCGGACGTACTCGGTCGCGTGCGCCGCCGTGCGGGTGAAGCGCGGGTCGATGACGATCATGTTGGCGCGGTTGATCTCCTTGCCCGACAGCACGTGCTGCATGGAGATCGGGTGCGCCTCGGCGGGATTGCCGCCGAGGATGATCATCGTCTTGGCGTTGCGGATGTCGTTGTAGGAATTCGTCTGGGCGCCGTAGCCCCAGGTGTTGGCGACGCCCGCCACCGTGGTCGAGTGGCAGATGCGGGCCTGATGGTCGACGTTGTTGGTGCCCCAATAGGCCGCGAACTTGCGGAAGAGGTACGAGGCCTCGTTGGTGAACTTGGCCGAGCCGAGCCAGTAGACCGAATCGGCGCCGTTCTTGGCGCGGATCGCCTGGAGCTTGTCGGTGATCTCGGTGATCGCCTGGTCCCAGGAGACCCGCTGCCACTCGCCGTTGACGATCTTCATCGGGTAGCGCAGGCGGCGGTCGCTGTGGACCAGCTCGCGGATCGCCGCGCCCTTGGCGCAGTGGGCGCCCCGGTTGATCGGGCTCGCCCAGGACGGCTCCTGGCCGACCCAGACGCCGTTGACGACCTCGGCCGTCACCGTGCAGCCGACCGAGCAGTGGGTGCAGATGTTCTTGCGGATCAGGACTTGAGCCGGATCGGCGGACGAGCCGGCGGCCTGGGCCGGACGCACCGCGCCGAGCCGCATCGTGCCGAGGGCCGCGAGGCCGCCGGCGGCGAGTCCCGATTTCCGCAGGAAGCCGCGGCGGTCGAGGGTGTGGGCGGTCAGGCCCGCGGCCAGCGCCTGGTGGCTGCCGCGGCCCGCAACGCCGCTCCTGCGCTTGGTCAGCATCGCCGGTCTCACTTCTTGAGCGTCTCGTAGCCGTTGGTGCGGTAGAAGGCCTTGACGTGATCGGTCTCGCGGTAGCGCGACCGGGTCTCGGCATTGCCGGGGTCGTAGGCCTGCGCCTCGGTGGGCGTCAGCGGCACGGAGGCGACCGCGGCCGCAGCCGCGGCGGTGCCGCCGCCGAGGGCGCGGAAGAACTGGCGCCGTCCGAGCCGGGTGTCGTCCTTCCGGGTGTCGTCGTCCTGCCGCATCGCGGCTCTCCTCTTCGAAACCGTCTCGCCCGGCGCCGCCGCGACCGGCGCACCGTGATGTCGTGAGGGGCTGACGCCCCGGTCTTCGTCCGTCGGCCTATGCCTCCATGGCGAAGGCTTCCGTCTCGATCGTCGTGAACACCTCGCCGAGCTCGCCGACCGCGCGGTAGAACGGCGTCGTCGCCTGCGCGGCAACGTCGGTGAAGAAACGCCCGACCCACGGCTTCAGATGCCGCTCGAAGAAGCGGTGATCCGTGTCCGGCTCCGCCGCCAGGCGGCCCGAGGCGAGGCTCGCCATGACCTCGAGCAGGGTCGCGGCGTGGTCCTCCGGCTCGCTCGACGAGGGATCGCGCTCGAGGCCGAGCGCGGCCAGGTCCTGGCGCACCCGTGCCAGCGGGCGCTCGTTGAGGAAGCCCGTGAGGTAGTACGAGGCGTAGGGCATGATCAGCCCGCGGCCGACGCCGACGAAGAGCGCGAAGTAGTCGCGCCCGACCTCGCGCGCATCTGCCTCGCGGGCGGCGCGGCCCAGCGCCTCGTGCGCGCGGCCGATCGGCGAGCCGTCGCCGGTCAGGCCGTGCAGCGCCGCGAGCAGGTCCGGCGCCGGCGCACGCCCGAGCAGGGTCGCCAGGAGGTCGTATTCCTGCGCGCGCAGCGCGTCGATCTCCTCGACCGGACCGGTCCCCTGGCTCACCATCACCTCACGCCACGCAAACTCGACCTCCCGACGGATACCGTTTCCCCTCTGTTTCTGGTGGAGGATCGGGCAGTCCGGGCCGGCACCATAGCCGGGAAACCGTCGCGCGCAATTCTACTTTCTAACGCTTCAAATCGGACTCGCCCCGCCATGGCGTCGCAGGCGGGGTGGAGCGGCGGGATCGGCGGGGCGCTCCGAACCGGGTCCGCGGCGATTCCCTGTGGCATTCGCGGTCGCGTGACCGAGCGGGGACAGGGCCGGGGGGACGAAGGGAAGCGCGCGAGCCTCGCCTGTCACCTCTGGCGGGGTGAGGGCGGGGTCCCCGTCCGGGGGATGCAGCGCGCCTTCGCGGGGAACCGCAGGTTCGACGCCGGGGTGAGGGTGTATTTCCGACAGAGCCTGGTCCGGGGACACTTCCTCAGCCTCGCCGCGAACCCGTGGTTCGCCGCTCGCGTCGCCGGCGGCGAGGTCGGCGGGGCCCTCGCGCCGCCCGCGGGAAGAGGAGGAGGACGCGCCCGGATCGTCGGGTTCGGCGGCCGCGGGCTGATCCCCGAACACCCGCTCGACCATCGCCCGCACCTCCTCGGCCGGGATCAGGCCGCCGGTGCCCGGCACACCGCCGGGGGTGTTCCAGTCGTAGGCGTATTCCCGCGCCTCGCTGACGAAGTCGCGGATTGCGGGATCGACCGACCACATCCGGCGCAGCGCCGCGTTGCGCAGCACCCGCGGCACCCCGGCGCGCAGGAACGGCGCGAGGTCGGTGGCGGCGGTAAGGGTGTCGAGGGAGGGGAGCGCGGCCAGGTCCTCGGGGGTGAGGTCCCCCTCCTCCGCCGGCTCCGCGGCGACGTCGGTCGCGGGCACCTCCGGTACCTCGGCCGGCCGGCGCGCCTCGTCGCGCTTGCGCCGCGACCAGCGGGAGAGGAAGCCGTCGCTCACGGCTCCTCCGGCCGGCGCCGGGCGCCGGCTTCCTGGCGGGCCAGCGCCTCCGGATCGGCCCGATCGCGCTTGCGCTTGTGGAAGACCCGCTCGACGTGGAACGCCCGGTAGAAGGCGCCGACCTCGGCCTGGATCTCGGGCGGCATCGGCACCGCCTCGACGATCTCGCCGATGCCCTCGGCGAGCGATTCGCCCTCGTAGGGATCTGCCGTGACGGTCGCGACCGCGTAGGTCTCCGGGCCGGTCTCGCGCAGCGCCACCCAGAGCGAGGGCTGGGCCGCCGCGAGGTTGTCGCCGTAATGCGCCGTCTCGGCCGGGTGCAGCTCGACCTCGTAGGCCCCGGCATAGAACGTCTCTTCCTCCTCCGAGGCCGAGAGGCGGGTCCATGGCGCGGTGCCGGGGAGCCCCGGCAGCACCGCGACGGGCAGCCAGGCATGGCTCGCCCACGGACCCTTCAGCCTGCGCTTGGCGACGACGACCCCGACGGTGATCAGCTGCGTGCCCATCAGGCCTCTCCGGTCGCGACGAGGGGGAGCCCGGCGATCAGGTTCTGCGGCTTCATCGTCACCAGCCGGTCCGGGGTCATGGCGAGCAGGAGGTAGACCGGCCGGCCCTCGAGGCGCGGGTCGGCCCGGGCGGGATCGAGGATCGCGAGGCGAAACAGCGCCAGCACCCGCTCGCTCGCGGCGGAATCCACCGCCTCGCCGCGCCACAGGGCGTTGCCGATCCGGGTTCCCTCGGCGTCGAGGCCGACGAACCAGCGCCAGTCCCTGTCCTCGATCGCGGGGATCGGCGCGACCGTTACCTCGACCGCCATCAGGTGGCGCAGGAAGGCCTCGATCGCCCGCGCCAGTCCCTCGCGGCTCCTGGGATCCGAGCCGAGGTTGAGCGCCATGCTGAAGGCGTCCGACCGGCTCCAGTAGGTCCAGGCGTTGTCGCCGGTCAGAACGTCGAGCTCCGAGACCGGCTCGCGCCCGAGCATCGCGACGAGGGGCGATGGCCGCCCCGCCCCCTCGGCCTCGTCGATCAGCTCGGCATCGGCGAGCAGCAGCGATCCGTTGCTGACCGAGGCCCGCTGCGGCCGGAAGAACAGCTCGGCGGCCCGCAGGGTGTAGGGGTCGTCGCAGCCGTCGAGGGCGTTGCGCAGGATCAGGTGGACGAGCTGGTTGAGGAAGAGCGGGGGCGTGCCGGCCGCGCCCCTGCGCACGAGGTCGAGATAGGCGGCCTCGACCGAGCGGGCGGCGAGCAGCCGGTCGCGAAAGGCGAGGATCATCTCCCAGTTCTCGCGGGCATCGGCGTCGGCCAGGGCCGCGACCTCGGCGGGTGCCACCCTGCGGCGGGGATCGGCGAGGAGCGCGGCGTACAGCGCCCGCTCGGCGTCGCAGGCCTCGTCCGGCGGCACCAGTTCGGGGCGCGCGAGATAGGCTAGCAGCAGCTCGTCGGTGACGACGAGCCCGCCGCCCGCATCGCGCCGGGTGAGATGATGGCCGCTCGAGACCCAGAATTCAGGCATGGTGGGGATTCGGAACCGGATGAAGAATAGTGTTGCCAAAGATGGACGATGAGGCCCGGCATCCCACCCGCGACCTCATCCTGAGGCGCGACCAACGGGAGCCTCGAAGGAGGCCTCCAGAAGGCGCAGGAATCACTGGAACCCTCCTTCGAGGCTGCCGCAAGCGGCAGCACCTCAGGATGAGGTCGCGGGTGGGATCGCGGCCGGCGGCGTGAAGCGACGAAACCGTCATCGCGGATCGCCGTCCGGCTTGCCTGCCAGCAACCCTGCGAGGTCGACCCGCTCCTCCGGCTCGTCGTCGGTCTCGTAGAAGTCGAAGGCGCGGGCATAGGCGTGGCGCCGGTCGGTGCCGGGCACGGCGCCCTCCCGGGGGCGCAACGCGCGGAAGCGCTCGCGGATCTCGCCGTCCTCCAGGGTCCGGTGCAGCGCCAGCACCGTACCGACCGGCGGGCCGCAGAGCGATTCGGCGATGCCGATCTCGTCCCGGGCGGCGGCGAGCGCGCTCGCGCGGTCCGGCGCGCCGAGGCGGGCCTGGAACTGCGTCGCCAGGGCCTCGGTGGCGGCCTCGCGCTCGGCCTCGCTCGCTTCGCTCACCACCACCAGGGTCGAGAAACCGAACGAGTCGATGCCGACGAAGCCGGCCCGGAACGCCGCCCGCGCCTTGCCGGCGAGCAGGGCCGGATCGTCGTCGAGGAACAGGAAGCTGCCGCTCACCGCCCACTCGCCGGGCGGGGCGGCCACGGGGAAGACCAGGGTGTCGGAGGGGTCGAGGCGAAGGGTCCGGGGAAGCTTGAGGCTCACAGGCGCGGCCCTCCCCGGGCAGGGTCGAACCAGCCGGCGCCGTCGAGGGCGGGAAGGCCCGCCTCCGTACCGAGGAACCCGCGGGCCCGGGCCCGGGCACCGGCGGCCCCGTCCTCGGCCCAGAGCGCGAGGCCGCGCAGGAGGTGGCGGGCGAAGCTCTCGACGAGGGCGACACCCGTGGTCTCGAACCCCTCCTCCTCCAGCGAGGTCGAATCCGGCGTGTGGCCGGGATCGCCCGCCTCGCGCTTCGAGGCGATCAGCATGCCGGAGAACACCAGCCAGTCCGGCACCGCGTCCTCGCCGCAGGATTCCGGCCAGGCGAGCCGTCCGCCGCCGAGGCGGGCGCGGTCGAAGAACAGGGCCCCGGCCGCATCGACCGTCACCGGCTTGTCGGGCGGCCCGTGGCTGCCGACCGTCTCGGCCAGCGCCGTCAGGCCGACGAGCCCGGCGAGGCGGGCGACCGCGAGCGGCTCCTCCGGCGCCAGCACCACGGCGACATCGACGAGATCGGGCCGGGCGCCGACCACCAGGGTGCCGGCGGCCTCCGCGTCGGCGGCCGCGAGGGCGCGGGCCCGCTCGTGCGCCGTCTCGCGCGCAGCCGGCGGCAGGCGCACGGCCCGGAAGGCGGGGGGCAGCAGCAGCCCGGAGGAATCCGCGAGGGTCATGAGGGAGATGAGCGGCCTGCGCGCACGTGTCGGATCGTTCTTTTTAACGGCTCCTATATAGGGCTGGACCACTGAACAAGGGGCATGACGCCCCAGGGGGCGCGAGGCGCCCCGGCCTCCGGCGAGGCCGGGGACCGCGCCCGGTCGGAGACGTGCGCGGTGTCGGATCGGATCGTGATCGCCTGTTCCTGCGAGGGCAGCATGCCCCTCGATGCGGCGGCGATCGGCAAGGGCTGCGGGGGCAGGCTGGAGACGGGCGACCAGTTCTGCGGCCGCGAGCTCCCGCGGGTGCGGGCCGCCCTGGCCTCGGGCATTCCCGTCACCGTGTCCTGCACCCTCAAGGCACCGCTCTTCCGCGAGGTGGCCGAGGAACTGGGCGCCGAGGACCGCGTCGCCTTCGTCAACATCCGCGAGACGGCCGGGTGGTCGGCGCAAGGCGCCGCCGCCGGGCCCAAGATGGCCGCCCTGCTGGCCGCCGCCGCGGAGGCGATGCCGGCCCCCGCGAACGTGAGCTTCGAGAGCCAGGGCGTCGCCCTGGTCTACGGCCGCGACGAGGCGGCGATCGAGGCCGGGCGGCGTCTCGCCGACCATCTCGACGTGACGGTGCTGCTCTCGCGGCCCGGCGAGGTCGCGGTGCCGGCGAGCGGCGAGGTCCCGGTCGTCAAGGGCACGGTGCGCACCGCCAAGGGCCATCTCGGCGCCTTCACCCTCACGGTCGACGACACCGCCCTGCCCCTGCCCTCCTCGCGCCGGGCGCTGGCCTTCGGGCCGTCCCGGGACGGGGCGACCTCGACCTGCGACATCGTCGTCGACCTCACCGGCGGCACGCCGCTCTTCCCGGCGCACGAGCTGCGCAGCGGCTACCTCCGGGCCGACCCCGGCGACCCGGCCGCCGTGGAGCGGGTGCTGTTCGAGGCGTCCCACCTCGTCGGCACCTTCGACAAGCCGCGCTTCGTCGACTTCCACGCCGACCTCTGCGCCCATTCGCGCTCGCGCATCACCGGCTGCACCCGCTGCCTCGACGTCTGCCCGACCGGCGCCATCGCGCCGGCCGGCGACCACGTCGCGATCGATCCCCATGTCTGCGCCGGCTGCGGCTCCTGCGCCTCGGTCTGCCCGACGGGGGCCGCCGCCTACGCCCTGCCGCCGGCCGACGCGCAGATGCGGCGCCTGCGCACCCTGCTCGCGGCCTTCCGCCAGGCCGGCGGCACCGCGCCGGTGCTGCTGATCCACGACGACGCGCACGGCGCCCCCCTGATCGATGCCCTCGCGCGCTTCGGCGACGGGCTGCCGGCGGACGTGCTGCCGTTCCCGCTCAACGAGGTGACGCAGGTCGGGCCCGAGCTCGTGGCCGCCGCCTTCGCGTACGGCGCCGGCGCGGTGCGGTTCCTCGTTCGCGCCCGGCCCAAGCACGACGTCGCCCCGCTCCTGCGCAACGCCGCCCGGCTCGAGACGATCGTGCAGGCCCTCGGCTACGGCGCGCCGGCCGGCGGCGCCGTGGTCTCGCTGATCGAGACCGACGATCCCGACGCGCTCGGCGAAGCCCTGGCGACCGGGCCCCGCGGCACCCCCGCCCCGGTCCCGTCGGGCTTCATGCCGGACGGCGACGTGCGCGGCGTCCTGCGCTTCGCAGTCTCCGAGCTGCACCACGCCGCGCCGCATCCCGTCGACCGGGTGGCGCTCGATGCCGGCGCGCCCTTCGGCGGCCTGTCCTTCGACACCGCGTCCTGCACGCTCTGCCACGCCTGCGTCGGCGCCTGCCCGACCGGCGCGCTCGCCGACGATCCCGACCGCCCGCGCCTGACCTTCGCCGAGAGCGCCTGCGTGCAGTGCGGCCTGTGCGCGGCGACCTGCCCCGAGGACGTGATCGGCCTCGTGCCGCAGCTCGACTTTGCCGCCTGGGCGGCGCCCCGCCGGGTGCTGAAGGAGGAAGAGCCGTTCGCGTGCATCGCGTGCGGCAAGGACTTCGGCACCCGCAGCACCGTCGAGCGGATCGTCGGCCGCCTGCGCGACCGCCACTGGATGTTCGCAGGCCCGGCCGGCGAGCAGCGGATCAAGGCGCTGATGATGTGCGACACCTGCCGGGTCTCGCACGTCCTCACCGAGGGCTTCGACCCCCATGCCGCGGAGGAGAACCGGCCGCGGACCTCGGAGGACTACATCCGGGCGCGGCAGGGTTGAGCCTCAGCGTGTCGCCTTCTCCAGGAACCGCACCAGGGCGGCGCGGTCCTCGGCGTCCTGCACGACCTGCTCGGGCATCTTGGTGCCGGGGGTGAACCGGGCGGGGCCGATCTCGAACAGATGCGCGATGGTGTCGGCGGTCCAGACGATGTCGAGCTGCCGGAAGGCCGGCGAGTAGGTGTAGCCCGGCGCCGTCGCGATGCGGCGGCCGAACACCCCGTGGAGCGTCGGCCCGGCGCGGTTGCCGCCGTCCGGCGTCAGGGTGTGGCAGGCCTCGCAGGCGCGAAAGACCTCCGCGCCGCGGTCGCCCGCGAAGGCCGCGAGCCCGTCGGCCGGGCGCGGCATGGCGAGCGGCCCGATCGGCTCGCCGGTGGCGAGGTCCCAGCGCCGCACCAGCCGGTCGCCGCCGCCGGTGACGAGCTCGTCGTCGCCCCGGAAGGCCAGCGACCAGACCGGCAGGCCCGGCCCGACCAGGGTGAGGCGCACCCGCGCCGCCTCCCGGTCGATCACCGCCACCGCCCCGCCCACCGTCGCGGCGGCGAGCCGCTTGCCGTCGGGCGAGAGCGCCAGCGCCACCACCGGGCGGGGCCCGACCGCGACCTCTCCCCGGACCCCGCCCCCGGGTGCCAGCAGGTGGACCGCCCCGTCGGCGCCGGCCGCCGCGATCGCCCCGTCCGGCGCGGCGGCGAGCGCGTTGACCGGCGCGGGCAGCGCGATAACGCGGGGCTCCCCGGCCTCCGACCAGATCCGCACCGTCGCGTCGTAGCCGCCGGTGACGAGGCGGCCGTCGGGCAGGAACGCCACCGCGTTGACGTTGCCGCCATGCTCCCGGACCAGCACCGGCCCGCCGTCGAGCGGCGTCACCCGGGCGGTGCCGTCCCAGGCCGAGGAGGCGACGCGCCGCCCGTCCGGCGACACCGCGAGCCCCGTCACCGGGCCGGCATGGCGGATCAGGACCCGCTCCGGCTCGGGCCCGGCGCGCCACAGGGCGACGCGGCCGTCCTCGGCGCCGGTCAGCATCCCGCCGTCGGGCAGCCACGCCACCGCGTTCACCGCCCCCTCGTGGAAGCGCAGGACGCGCAGGGCCGTGCCGTCGTCGAGCGACCACAGGATCGCCGACTGGTCGAAGCTGCCGGTGAGCGCCCGCGCCCCGTCCGGCGTCACGGCGAGCGCCCGCACCGGGCCGCCATGCCCGCGCATCGGCATCTCGGCGCGGGACGCCGCGGGAAGCGCGACCGCGAGGGCGAGGAGGGCGAGGCGGAGGAGACGCATGCGGCGCGGGATTGTCCTTACGGTGGCGCCCGGCTCTACGCCGCGCCTTCCCGGGCGGGAATGAGCCGCGGTGCCACGGGCCGGACGCCTTGACAGGAATAGCAATGTTATATTGTTACGAAACAGGAGGTGCCCATGCCCGACGTCGTGTCCCCTGTCCGCTCGCCCGATGCCCCGGCCCCGGATTCCCGCCTGCCCGTCACGGTGCTGTCCGGCTTCCTCGGGGCGGGCAAGACCACCCTGCTCAACCATGTGCTCGCCAACCGCGAGGGCCGCCGCATCGCCGTCATCGTCAACGACATGAGCGAGGTGAACATCGACGCCGACCTCGTGCGGGCCGGCGATGCCGGCCTGTCGCGCACCGACGAGCGCCTGGTCGAGATGACCAACGGCTGCATCTGCTGCACCCTGCGCGACGACCTGATGCAGGAGGTGCGCCGCCTCGCCGAGGAGGGCCGGTTCGACGCGCTGCTGATCGAGGCGACCGGCATCGCCGAGCCGCTGCCGGTCGCCAGCACCTTCTCGTTCCGCGACGAGGACGGCCTGGCGTTGTGCGACGTCGCCCGCCTCGACACGATGGTGACGGTGGTCGACGCCGTGAACCTCCTGCGCGACTACGGCTCGCACGACTTCCTGCGCGACCGCGGCGAGGTGGCGGGCGAGGAGGACACCCGCACCCTGGTCGACCTCCTGGTCGAGCAGATCGAGTTCGCCGACGTGATCGTGATCAACAAGGCCGACGACGTGAGCGCCGAGCAGCGCGACCTCGTGCGCAAGGTGGTGCGAGGCCTCAACGGCGACGCCCGCATCGTCGAGGCGGCGTTCGGGCAGGTGCCTCTCGCCACCGTGCTGGAGACCGGGCTGTTCAGCGAGGAGAAGGCCCAGACCCATCCGCTCTGGTACAAGGAGCTGTACGGCGCCGCCGCGCACGTGCCGGAGACCGAGGAATACGGCATCGGCTCCTTCGTCTACCGCGCCCGCCGTCCGTTCCACCCGGCCCGGTTCGACGTCTTCACCAAGGAAACCTGGCCGGGGCTGATCCGGGCCAAGGGCCATTTCTGGCTCGCGACCCGGCCGGACTGGGTCGGCGAGTTCTCGCTCGCCGGCTCGACCGCCCGTGTGACGCCCCTCGGCCGCTGGTGGGCCGCGGTGCCGCGCGCCCGCTGGCCCGAGCATCCCGAATGGCGCTCCGAACTGGAGCGGCACTGGAGCGACACCTGGGGCGACCGGCGCCAGGAACTCGTCTTCATCGGCGCCGGCCTCGACGAGGCGGCGATCCGCCGGGCCCTCGACGCCTGCCTCGTCGGCGGGGAGGACGGGCCGGTCGCGGCCGACCGGACCCTGCCGGATCCGTTCCCGGCCTGGACGCCGGGCATGGCATGACGCTCCGTGTTCCATAGCCTCAAGGCCCTGCGCGCCCGGGCGAGCGCGCAGGCCGCGTCGCGCAAGGATCTGACGGAGCGCACCCGCCGGATCCTGGCGCTCGCCGAGGAGGATGCGCTCTCGGTCAACGAGATCGCCTGCGCCGATCCCGGCTGCCCAGATGTCGAGACGGTGATCCTCCTGATGCTCGCGGGCCGGCCGACCCGGGCCGTCAAGATCGCCAAGCCGATGGAGACGGTGACCGAGGCCGATATCCTGGAAGCCGCCTGCGGGACGGAGCCCCGGTAGGGCTTTCCACCTCAGGTGCGCTTGAGCTTCGGGCTCGAGCGAATGAGGGGCGCGGGGCCATCCGGCGCGGCGAGCCAGGTCCGCCGTTCCGCGATCAGCGCTCGCAGCCGGGCACGACGCGCATTCGGCCCGGGGCAGTCGCAGCCGGCGAGATCGAGCGACCCGCCGTCGAACAGGGCCGCGATCACCACAGCGATCGTCACCGCGATGAAGGTGGCGAGCGGCCAGGCCAAGCCGATCCCGACGAGGGCCGCGACGACGAGCTTGCCGGCGAGCGAGCCGACGAGCTTGGCCTTCACCAGCACCAGGAAGGCGCCGCCCCCGCCGAGCCCGCCCCGCACCGCCCGAACGGTGCGCCGGCGCAGGCGATGCCGGGCCTCCAGCGCCTCGAGACGCCGCAGGTGACGCGCGACGCGGAGGGCGTCGGCGGAGGGACCGGGCGGGGATTCGACGGTGGTCACCGGCATGATCGTATCCTCGTGCCGCTCGGGGCTTGCCGGAGCGACGGTCGGGACGAGAGGAGCGCAGGGTCTCTCCTCTCCCCCGCGGGCGGGAGAAGAGGCGGTTCAGTGCACCTCACAAAACTCCCGCCGCAATGTCGCTGCCACAGCAAGCCGAGGCGGTGATCGG